>BQJT01000020.1 GCA_021604845.1 Cyclobacteriaceae bacterium | reverse complement strand
GCGGTCTGCCTGCCACCAGCCATCGACCATAATGTACAGTCAGATTATATTCGCGCATCTTTTCAACCGCTGCGCCAAATGGGCCACTCAAATCTTTGATAGGTTCGAACTCTCCTTTTACCTCCTTATGAACATAAGGTCCTATTACGCAGTAGTTATCACCATACTTTTCAACGATGCTGGCAGCTTTGGTACGAATAACTGTGTAAATTCCTCCTACCTGGTTGCAAACTTCCCATGCTACTTCTGTTAAATAGTTACTTCGGGGGGATGATCCTTTCTTTTTGGCCATTTACTCTGTTGGTTTGACTTAAGATAATGTTAAAAATTATCTTATCCAAAGTAATGAAATAACACAAAACCTCCTGCCCGAAGCTGTATTAATTGAAGTAATACTTGAAGAGAATTTAGGATTGCTTACCGGTTACGGTGATTATTTAATTTATAGAATAAGCCACCACTGACGGTAAAAGAATTAAAGGATCGCCCTTCTATGCCGAGTTTACCCAAACCGTATTGGTAGTTCAGCTCAACCTGTGCAGACAGACGTTGATTGAAAAAATGTTCAACACCCATATTCCCGGAGAAACTTCCTAAGGTAACTTCCACACCATCGGAATTCCTTATTTCATCGAACTTAACCAGTTGCTCATTGCGAATATCCAGGAAGCTATAAGTGAATTTCTGATCTAAAAGCAGGTCAATGGTTGGCCCCCCTCCTGCAAAAACCGACCAACTATGATTCAGAGGTTTATAATATCTGAAATACAATGGTATCTGGAGAATGGTGTTGTCGACGGTTATCTCATCTGGAGTAGAGGAAAACGATCCGTAATCCGGATATTTCAACAAGGTAGTTGGCTCAAAATTGTTATCATCCACATCGTCCAGCTTGTAGGTGAGCTTCTGATAAGATATCCCGCTTAACAAATGAAAGTTCCCACGCAATGGAGTTTCTAACAACAAACTTTGCCTGGAACTAACAAATCGCTCTCCCAGGTCAGGATCAGGTATCAGATAACCGGCAAACACACCAATTCTGGGGTCAAGTGGGTGGTCCCATTTCCTTTTTGAAGGGGGCAACACCACTCCTCGGACGTACATATCTTCGCCATTGGGTTGCTTAAGTCGATATTGATCGTCGAATGGGTCCAGTGCGGTAATCTCCGCCAGCTCTTTACTTAAGCTTGCTGAATAGTCCGGTTCTATCAAAGGAGTATTAGACGATAAACTTTGCTTTTGAACCTGTGATATGGAATAAGCGGTTGTTTGGTTGACTGAGGCAGTAATTCGATAAACCGACAAAGGGTCAAATAAATCATATGCTGCGGTTTCATCGGCACTGACTAATAAACGACCTCCCTCCTGCTGTAAAAATCCCGGGCTGAGATAATTTTCAGTAACCAGGTAGACCGTATCAGGACTATAATCATTTTTCTGATCTCCAAGCAAGGCGACCAGTTGTTTTAACTGATCCTGCTCGTTGTCTACTTTGTAGAGTAACCCAATATTTAGTAAGGTTATAACCGCCAGGCTACCAGCCACCAATAGGCTTTTCCAGCGAGAATACCAGGGTAATGGCGCCAGCAGGTCCAGTTTGTAGTCAAGAGCCTTCCAGGCCTGATCATTGTAAGCAGGCTTTACAGACTCCAGTTTGTGTTTCAGTACATGATCAAAATGTCGATCATCCATAATTGGTACTGCCTTCCTGATTGGCGTTACTGATCATTTTTTTCAACCTAACCCGTGCTTTGGACAAATTGGATTTGCTGGTTCCTTCACTAATACCAATCTTTTCCGAAATTTCCCGATGGTTGTATCCTTCTACTACATACAGGTTAAATATTAATCGATAAGCCGGGGGCAGCTGACTTACCATCTCCTGGATATCATTTGCTGCCATTTGATCCAGCACTTCAGGTTTAATATGTTCTGTATCCAGGGTTTCGATTTCCAACGAGTGATAGTGCTTTTCATTCTTGCGATAATGGTCAATTGCGGTATTTATAAATATCCGCCTGGCCCATGCCTTAAATGACCGGTTTGGGTTGTGTTGATCCATTTTTGCAAAAATTTTTAAATACCCGTCATTCAACACTTCCATCGCTTCATCCTCATCGTGTGCGTAGCGCAAGCAAATGCTCATACTATATGGGTATAGAAGCTGGAACAACTTCTTCTGCGCCCTGCGATCCCCCCTACGGCACTTCTTTAATATAGGATCAATTATCTTTTTATTGTCAAGATCCAAATAGACAGGTTTTTCACTAATATGACGCATCTGTACAGTAGTTTGGTTGCCTGAAACTTGTTTTAATATATACTAAGTTTAGTAACTAGGTAACCTGCAAAAATCATGCACAAAATCAACAGGCAACCACATTCCGTGATAACATCGTCATGTGGACGAATTTGAGGCGGAGGAAAATAATTGTATGAAAAAATTTATTGGGTCCTGTTTTGGTCCATTAACCCTACTTTTTTTTATCGGACTATCATCCTGCATCGAAACGGGTGACGAAGAAAGACCTGGAATGGTGGTAAAGGCTGATTATCTCTATACTAAAATTTGGGGGGTAAGTTTATTCAAAGACGATGGGCTGGATAAGACTGCCCTGTTTAACAACGTATTTATTGAGTTCCGGCCGAATTTCATATTTCGGATCACTCAAGGTTGCGAGACCACAGACGGTGAATGGATCTTGTCCAGCGACAGTACCTTGCTGGTGATCCGGATTCCGGACAATACAGAACCATTGAACCAATTGTCTGATGAATGGGTAGTAACCTGGTTGTCCGATACAGAGATGCGCTTTATCGAGCAGGATAATAAAGGAGATGAAGAGTTCCATTTGACAGTTGCCCCTCTGAACGCTCTAAGTTGTAAATCCTGTGATCACATTGATGATTTTTTGATTGACAAGACCTGGTCAGTAACCAGCCTGATAAGTAATGTAGGTGATATTACAGATGAGATTAGAGGGGACTATATAGAATTTAAAGAAAACGGGGAAGTAATTCTACATTCAACTGACTACCAAATAGTTGGCAGTTGGGCACTTACCGATCAATGCCGTTTACTGGTACTTCGATGGTTTCAGGATCAGGTATATCCCGATGTATACCGGCACCTGGAAGACAGTTGGGTTATCGGGGAAACTGACCAACCATTGATAACCCTTGAAAATGACGCCGGCACATTGGAATTAACCGAAGGTATCATTCCCTATTGCCAGGATCTTCACACCAATGTGCTGAACACTTCCTGGACTATTGATTTCGTCTCGATAAATCAGGATGATGTTAGTGATAATTTTACCGGAACCGGACTTACTTTGTTAGACAACAACCAGTTAGCAACAGAAGTGATGGTTGGGCCAGCAGTACTTGGCACATGGATATTAACCGGCAACTGTGATCGCATCAGTTTCGACATACAAGCCGGTCAACTGAAAGAGTTAAGCAGAGAATGGATTATTATTTCGGTTGACGAGGAGACCATTACATTAGTTCATGAGGAAGGTTCTTTACGCATGGAGATGCATCTCAAAAAAGGAGCCCCTCAACTGTCAGTAGAATGCCAGGAAGCTATAGATCACTTCACCTATGGGAAATGGTCCATAGGTAAATTCACCAGTAATAATTCGGAAGATAACACGCAGTATAAAGCCTATTCCTTTAAGTTTAAAGAAGACGGCACAATAGTTGCATCTGATGACACAGATGAAATTACCGGGAAATGGTATCCGACAGGAGATTGCAGTCAGGTGGTGATCTATCTGGACTCCAACAGCAGCTTAAGTGAGCTTTCTGGAAAATGGGAGGTTGAGTTTTATGAAAATGGAATAATTATGGTGTATGAGAAAATGCAGGTTAGACGGACCGTTGAGATGGTTCGGGGATAGTGAATTGAGTCTTCTTGCCCGTTTATTTTTTTTTAGTTTTGGTAACCACGCCTTATGGCGTGGTTTTTTTATCTCCAATACTTTCGAACCACTTTGCAATAATCTTCTCTGCTTTCTTTCCGGTGGGAACAAACCTTCGATCCTGCACACCCTGAAACCCGGGGTTGGTTGGCCATTTCCACCACAATATTCCGTCAATGGTCGAACTGGAAGCTATGGCCTGAAACACAGCCTCATAAGCCTTGGCCTGGTCATCTTCATTGAATTCTTTATCGCCAGCTTCTTCATGCGGCCGCAACCACGGTGAGGCAACGCTCCGAAACCCAATTTCAGTAAACACCACAGGCTTTTGAAAAGTTGATTTCACTCCGTCAATTTTCCTAAGTACCTGCTCAAACCCACGCTTCAATAAGGTACCGGAGGCTTGTTCCTGATCAGACAGCGGGTAGTAGCAGTTTAACCCAATAAAATCCAGCTCATCCCAGAATCCGATACTCTCAAACTCTTCGCCCCAATTTGCGGAATAGGTAAGGTTACCGTGGTAGATTTTACGCAACCGGGTAATTAATTGCCTCCACCTGGTTTCCTGGCTTAAAGTAGCTTTGGAAAACTCCACCCCAATACTCAACGCATCCACCTGATAGATCTCAGCCATAAGAGCATAATGACTGATGTAATTATAATAGTGCTCAAAAAACAAATCCCAGTCTTCCTGAGACTGCATTTCAACCTCCCCTGGCCAGCTATTCCCGATCCAAACATGAGGCTTCAACAGCGTAAACAACCCCCTTTTATTAGCTTCGCATAATGCATGAATAACACCCTCATCGTTTTCTCCCCCCGCCCGGGTACTAAACCTGAAAGGAGCCGGTTTGGTGGGATCCGCCATCCAGCTGTATGGAACTATGGCAACAGCATTGGAACCCAACTGCCTAACCTGGTCCAATGATCCTTCAGAAAGCAATGAACCATATCCATTGAAAACCTGGTAGCCTTCATGAGTAAAGTTAAAGCCTTTCAAGTAAACCAGATCAGATTTGCTTTCTGGTGGCATATTGCGCCCGTCTGAATCAATAGATTGAATCCAATGCCGGGTCAATTCTTCTGTCTCCAATTTACCTGGATTCCAGTTGACATAGTTATTCAGAAACTTTTCCTTGCCCCAGTAATCAATCAGGAAATCGGTTAAACTACCTGCCAGGGCTTCCCGGTGCAATCTGGACATACCACTAAACTTATCTGCGTCCAGCATATCCGTAACCGTCACACTTAGTCCGCTCTGCATGATGTGTTTGGCCCAGTATTGATAACCCTGTTTTTCCCACTGTGAAGTAAAATACAATCCCAGTCCCAGTTCCAAAACCTCATGTGCACTATTACCCAGCAATTGCCTGAGAATTACCTCATTTTCCTTGCCATAATACCTGTCATGAAAATGATCATCAAAAGCGGTATATACTGCCGGTTCGGTTAAACTTTTGTGACTATGATCGGTATTCCCTGTCATCAATCCCTTAATTTCCGTATTGGGGTATATCGAATAATTAATTTTATCCCATGGTCTGGTATTACCGGTAAAATCAATAATAGCTGTAAGTTCTCGCTCGCATTCCCTGGTAAGAAAACCCATGGTCTGCGGATCCAATTGCTGGTGATAACTTTTGAATACGAATGGTCCGGATTCCCATTCATATAATACTTTACCGGGTAACCGGATTTGTTGTTCGGGGTCAATCTCCCATCTGGTTTCGGGTTTTTGGGACAGATTACCTAATAAAACTCTATGGGATTCGTATAAAACTTCGTATCCCCAGTTTCCCCGCAGAAAACTGGTTATTCTGGCATTTACAAGTTCCCAGAGTAAAGGTTCGCTGCCCGAGGTAAATATTCCAATGGGCATTTTGGTATTTAGGGGATTTGGGTAATATGAGAGTACCAGTGCGTGGTTTGTAGTGTCAAAGTTATCCGCGCCAATATTTAAGCTGTTATTTTTAATTGAGAAAGGCAGTTCATCTAAAAATTCTGCGATCCAGGAATTACCACCAGGCTGCCCCACCAACATTACAGGTAAAGAGGCAATTTCATCCGCTGTTACCTGGTGGTGTGCCTTTATTATTAATTGCCAGCGGTCACTATGGTACTCATCAACCAGTTCGCGTAACTTCTTACTGTAAGCGGAATCAGCCCAGGCATCCACCAGTAAGATCTTTTTTTCTTCCCGGGCGGCACCATACAGGTCCCTAATACTAACCTCTTTGGGATTAGGGTTTACTGGGTCTTTGCCCTGGACATAGCAGCTGCTACTACCTGTCAAGAGCAATCCAACAGTCAGAAAATAACATATTAATTTTACAACTGGCTGCACTTTTTTAACTTAGTTTAACATAAAGATAGAACTAATAACACGTATTGTTGTTCCATATGTATAAACATAACTACTTATGAAAAACGTAATTTCATTGTCAGTGTTCCTTCTTTTTGGGTTAAGCGGCTGTGCACAAAGCGCTAGTAATCCGGTCGAGAATAAAATTGCCAGTAGTGCCGACGGACCAATTAATAAAATTGTAAAAACAGAAAATGAGTGGAAGAAATTGTTAACTCCGGAGCAGTACTATGTGCTTCGCCAGCAAGGTACTGAAGCTGCTTTCACTGGTGAGTACTACGATCATAAGGGAAAGGGAGTTTATATATGTGCGGCCTGTGGTAATGAATTATTTAGTTCAGACACTAAATTCCGTTCAGGTACCGGGTGGCCAAGCTTTTATCAGCCCGTATCGGAAATCAATGTTGGTATTGAGTCAGACAAGTCCTTCGGCATGGTAAGGACTGAAGTGCACTGTGCCCGTTGTGACGGACATTTGGGACATATTTTCGAGGATGGGCCACAGCCCACCGGATTAAGATACTGTATCAACTCGGTCTCACTTAAATTTAAAGAATTAAAGGATTGAGTTAGTGAATTTGGATCCTTTCATGCAAGCAGCCATTGAACAAGCCAAAAAGAGTCTGGCTGAGGGCGGAATTCCTATTGGATCGGTTCTGGTAAAAGACGGAACCATCGTCGCTCAGGGACACAATAAGCGAGTGCAGGAAAAAAACCCAATACTTCATGGAGAAATGGATTGCCTGAATAATGCAGGACGTATTGGCTCCTATAGAGACACTACTATCTATTCAACTTTAATGCCCTGCTATATGTGTGCAGGAACCATAGTTCAGTTCAGTATCCCAAAAGTGGTAGTTGGAGAGTCCGTAACTTTTTCCGGCGCCCGAAGGTTTATGGAGGAACACGGAGTTGAGGTAGTCGATTTAAATGATCTAAGTTGTATTGAAATGATGCAGGACTTTATCCATAAAAACCCTAAACTGTGGAATGAAGATATAGGAGCGTTGTGAGTGCAGGCAGTTACAATTGTCAGGTAAAAAACCGTTGCACGATCAAATAAGTGATCAATACTAAAGCCAGCATAATCTGGATAATTTCCTTTTCATTTCGAATTAAAAAGGATTGGAGGCCACGGAGGTTTATTCGATTTTTCATGGAATCAGGAAGTCTTATAATAAACTGATGTCCAGCTGCGTATAGCTATTTGGTTAGATGTTTAATATAACCAAAATTTGAGCAATTTCGTCTCTGGTTAGCTAATAAATCTAAAAATTTTATCAATTATTAGCATAAGCCGTCGAACTTCTCAATGGTGGTTGGAGCGCAATTCCGAACAGTATAGAGTTACAAATTCCTCCAATCGCTTTAGCCGATACTGCATCACCCAGCGGGGATGTGGCAATGGAATTATCTCCTCAAAAAGTTGGTGACGCGCATTTAAATATTCCAGATATTTTTGATTTTTTCCCTGTCCCAGACTAAACGCTCTGCCTTTGGCACCAAAGGTAATTTGTTTTTTTAAACAGTCTACCATAAACGATTCCCAGCTTTCCTGAATCTGTTTTAGGTCATAGTAGTTTAGATTTTTTCCATTTTGGGTAAAACCAAGGGGTGAAACAGAAGTAATGTAAAAATCATTGTAAAAATCGTTCACACCCCCGTATGCCTCAATCATCTGGTAGATGAACTTTGAAGACAGCTCCGGCAGCTCATCAAAATCATGATCGATTCCACAGACTTGCCGCAACCTGATTGGGTCTGTAAATGGTACTCCGGTAGTTCCGGCACCAAACCTTCCAGGATTAATTCCAATAAGAAACGTGCGTTTCGCGGTATTGCCATAGAATTTGTGGTAAAATCTTTTCATGGTTTTCCAGGCATCGGCACTTAGGTGAGGATACATTACCTCCACCGGCTCAGGAACTGCCGGCGCATTGGTTAGATCCTGATAAAACGATAGCACTTTATTTCCAAAAGACGTCACGGCACTAAACTAAAAAAACCACGCCGATTGGCGTGGCCTCTAACCCAAATTTTCTTTACCGTACCCGTTTAAGGAATACCGGTTGTCTTTCAAGATGACCATTTTCCCTTTCGTAGGCATACAGCTTTCCGTGATCGAACAACCAGATATCATTATCATCGTCGTCATCGTCCAACACCAGGCCACCACGTGAATCGATGTACCATTTAGCATATTCCACCTCTTCCTCACCGAAGGCGTTAACTATGATTTTTAATTTATTATCCCGCTCGAACTCCATACTTATATCAATATCGTCCAGAATATTAAGTACGAATCCCGAAACTCCTTCAACCATAAACCTTCCCAACCAGGGGATGTCCTGATCCTCCAACTCCTGCTCGATAAAATCTTCGTCAAAATCGAAAACCATTTTCCAGTGACCTTTAAGGTCGTGTTCTTTCACTTTCTTTTGAGCATGCAAACCGAAGCTCAGCAAGAAAACCATTAGTAAACTTAATGCGGCAAATTTCATGTTTTTCACTATTTTGTAATACAAGGTACCAACTTATATATAATACTTTGTTTTGCCGTAAAAGGTTACGTACTTTTAGTGTTTAGTTGGTAGTGAGCATGTCTGGAACGGTGACCTCCGGATGATACTACAAATTCTGAATAGTAGTAGAACCACCAAATAAATCGAAGAAATGCTATCAATTGGAGCATTCAGACCGGATGTGATAAACTCTATTGGCTCTAAAAGCAAAAAGCGGGATGTCTATTCTGTCGAATAAACCTCCCGCTTCATATTGTAACCTCCGTAGAATTTACAATACGCCAAGCTGTTGTTAGTTGGCTTCAATTTCCGTGAAAACATCCGAAGATATTTTCAGATCAACTTCTGACTCCATCATTCCTGACCTTTTCCCAAATCAACCCCCGTGAGAGTCAATCATTTCCAAGGTCATTTCTGATTTTGCCTGGCTAGTTAAAGCCTGCCTTTTATCCCTCACTTGGTTTAATAAAGATATATTATCAAGTACTAATTGCAAAACGAAAAGACTAAAACTTATAAACAACTTATGCACAGTTTTGTGCACATATTAAGCGCTGAAGGGCTGGACTTGGGTTACCTTAATCAGACTGATTGAATTAGCAATCACGCACACTCAAACACACACTCAATCTCAAACTCAGTTTATTCAATATCCCATAAAACGATAATATCTGGCGAAGATGGCTTCCAGCAATTCGTATTCTGTGGCATAGTATATAAACTCATTGGACAGATTGCAGTATTGCAGGAAATCATCAAGCTGCTGCCCGTTTAGCCCGGTAGCTTCTGCCACCACTTGTTGATTAAATTTGGTACTGATAAAATCCTGATACGCCTTTTGTGCTTCCCGGTTTTGTTTGGCTTCCAACAAGGCAGCAATACGCTTTTGTTGTTGTGCCCTTTTATTGAATAGATTTGCCAGTCCGGTAAGCGCTCCTTCCAATGCTGCGCCCCCTTCTGGCCTGGTTGAAGTACCCAAAGACACAGTATGTTTCCGGCCGGCCGGGGTGGTTATGGGTTCGGAATGCGGTTTATTGCGATAAATGTTTGGCTGATTCTCCTCCCGTTTCCTGTTATTAACATTGTCCAGGTATCTTCTTACTGCTGCCGGGTTTAGATGACCTTTTACCACTAATGGTTTAAGCTTAATAGTGCGTATCTCCATTGCAACTTCAATATACGGGCGCCCCTGTCTTAATGAGTCGGGTAATATATAAAATGTTGACTGGTAGTTTACTGCTGAGAAAACCAGTGTGTCAGTGGCATTGAAATTTATTGAAAAAAAGCCATTTTCATTGGTGATGGCACCGCCTTCTTCACTGGCAGTGTAAATAAAAACAGAAGGTATTGGTGTAAGGCTGTCAGCGTCAATCACCTTCCCGGATAACTCAATATTTGAAGTCTGCCCTTTAAGTCCAATCCAGCCTAAGCCCAGCAGCATTACCAGGCAGCATCTAACAATCCATTTTAAGCCACATTGCTCCAAATCCTGAGACGATCATTATTCATAAACAATCACTATTATGGTAAACCTAACGCCATTTCCATCAGAACCTATATAAAACCTACCCGATGCTGGCGGGAACCGGATTATCGCGAGAGTCCAGAGGTAGAATCTATTTGTTGTTCCAGGTTTTTGGCAGAACACGCAGCTCCTACAATTCCAGCATGGTTCCGCAATTTAGCTGGTACCAGATCAGCCCTGCAATTCAGATAGGGGAAAAATTCCTGATGATGTTTACTTACTCCACCACCTAAAATAATTAGATCAGGGTGAAGGATGGATTCAACATAATTAAGATACTGATCCAGCCGCTTGCCCCACTTTTTCCAACTTAGTTCTTTCTTCTCTCTCACGGAATTGGCTGCATATTTTTCGGCGATATTTCCGTGCATTATTATATGACCCAATTCAGTATTGGGTACTTGCCGTCCATCGATGAACAACGAAGAACCGATGCCTGTACCTAAAGCTAATATTAACACCACTCCCGGGACCTCCTTGCCTGCCCCATGATTCATCTCCGCCCAACCAGCTGCATCTACATCATTGGAAACATGGGTTGGGCATCCAGTTTTGGAAGAAATCATTTCCGCAACGTTTACTCCAATCCAGGAATTGTCGATATTGGCAGCGGTCAGCGCTACATCCTTCTTGACCACTGCTGGAAAACCACAGCCGGTAATTCCTTTCCAATTAAAATACTTTACTATCTCTGCTACGGTACTAGTTACTTCATCAGGGGTTGCCGGGCTAGGGGTTGGAATTCGATAACGGTCAGTTAGCATAACTCCAAGGTCAACATCAACTATTGCCCCCTTTATTCCGGACCCTCCAATATCAATTCCAAGAATTTCCATTAGTGATCGTGTTTCCGGTACTAAAACTATTAAATTACCTGGGAACTTAAATAAGGAACTCCCTTTTTCGAGCATTTTTTTATAGATTTAAACTTTTGATCATCATTTTCTTATATGCTTTACCGTCTCGCGATTGCTTTCGTTCTCACAGGTACTTTGAATTCTCTTAGTGCCCAAAGCGATCAATATGTGGTAAAACTGAATGGTGATACTATCAGGGGGAAGCTACAAATTAACCCCGCCCGGGATAATTCAAGGTCCATGTACTTTAAGCATGAAGACGGATCAAAAGAAAACATAAGACCCATCAGGATATCCTATGTCTATTACAGCGATGAATACCAATTCAGATCTGTGCCGTTTTATAACCAACGGTTATTTATGCAAATTCAGAAGGAAGACAGAAACCTGAGCTATTACAATTATATTCACAAGCGAGATAATTCTATTGCTACCACCAAGGTCATAGTAAAACCCAATGGCGAAACACTTGAACTGAGCGCAATCACCTTCAGAAAACAGATTACCGATTTTATGAAAGATTGCCCCAAGGTTATTGCGAAATTGGACGCTAAACTGTATCGCTACAAGGATCATGTTCAACTTTTCGAAGACTATAACGATTGTGACACTCAAATTGCTGTGGCCAACGCCAGCAATTCTCCACAGACTGCAGGTCAACCTGCTGTGCCCGCGGTAGACAGCAATACCGATGTACCCACACCTCCAGATCCCCACACAGATCCCAGATTTTCAAAAATTGATGAGTTTCGGAAATATGTTCGAAGTTTAACTGATTTTCAGTATTCCAGAGATGTCCTGGAGTGGTTAACAGATGTTGAATACAGGGTCAGTCAGGATCGGGATATTCCCAACTATCTATGGAATTCCCTAAATGCCATGACTACAGGCAATCAGGAACTTGAGGATAAAGCCAATATACTTAAGCAGGAGCTTGGCAATTAGGTGATAAATTGCGGGGCCTTGACATTGAGACCTAACCGTTTGTTAATCCCCTTTATAAAATAATCACAGGTAGCTGGGGTGTATGTTTCATTATCCTGGTGGGCAAAAAAATAGACTTGTTCTAACCCCTGTTCCACCCATAAAGCTACACGCTCAACCCATTGATCCAGCCTGGAATAATCTGAAGGATGTAGATCATATCCGTTAAAACGTATAAACGCAAAGTTGCCGGTCAGTCGTTGATGCACACAATCCCTTCGACCTGCGGTATCGGTAATTACCATACTCTTATTCGCTTCTGTCATCATATGGAATAACTCATCAGCTACCGTTTCATCTGTAAACCAATCAGTATGTCTCAATTCCACCGCCACCTGTACATCGTTCGGCAACCAGTTAAGAAACTCTTCCAGTTCTTTAATCTTTTTGGGTGTGAAATTATCGGGTAGTTGCAGGAAGGACGGTCCCAGGTTTGGCCCAAAGCTGTTCATTATATATAGGAATGCTTCAGTAACTTCCTCAGCATCTTTTAGTCTTTTATAATGGCTAATAGTCCTGAAAAATTTTGGGCAAAATTTAAAGCCCTCAACTGCTTTTTTGGCCCATCCTTCCGCCACCACTTTACGAGTACCATAAAATGTAGAATTCAGTTCGATGGCGTTAAAGTGGTTCACATAATTGTCCAGGAAATCTTTGTCTTTAGTACCATCCGGGTACAGTGTGCCAACCCATTCCTTCCTACCCCATTTTGCACACCCGGCATATATTTTAGGCGTTGACTTTGTTTGCTTAGCCAGAAAACGACTGGTATCCGGATGGTCCTTAGGTAAACTCAAGTGCAGGTTTTCCAATTCATCCACCGAAACTTTACCGAATCTCACGAGCCTTAATTTTAATTCCTAGTGGTTAATTTTCAATTTTTTCCTCCAGCATATCTTCCTGAAGATTTTTCCATATTTTAAGCAAAATCAGCATTCCAACGATTGCCACTACAGTAAATATCGTAGCCAAAGTGGTCCTGCCATATATCCAATAGCCTGTTGCAAACAAAGTCCCGAACACCGTGAAACAACCAATCGCAGTGGCCAACAGTTCAAGGGGAACTTTCCAGTCCTCTGTTTCGCCCGAGAGCGCCTTATCTTCATCCGTCATTTGGTCCGTAACATGCTTCCAGCCTGGCCCCCCCGGTCTAATTAATTTATAAAAAGAAAACAATGCTTTCAAATCTGTTTGTGGCGTAAAATAGGTGGCAACTATCCAAATTACTGTTGTCAGCACTACCCCTACTACTGTTTTCTGCCAGGACAATAAGGGCAGAAAACCCATGGAATCATGTTCAAAGGTTAGATAATAGGCTATTACCAAGGAAGAAATCATCGCTATGATTTCGGTAAATGCATTGATTCTCCACCAAAACCATCTGAGAATGTAAATCAATCCTGTTCCTGCACCTAACAGTAACAACAAATTAAAAGCCTCCCCTGCGTCTGTCAGTTTTAAACCGATATAAGAACCTAAAAGCATGGTAATCACAGTAAACAGCCTGCCTGCCCACACCAGCTTTTTTTCTGAAGCATCTGGTGATATAAACCTTTGATAGAAATCATTTACCAGGTAGGATGCGCCCAGGTTCAACTGGGTAGATATGGTTGACATATAAGCAGCAATAAGGGATGCCGCTACCAATCCCAATAATCCACTGGGTAAAAAAGTCAGCATCGCAGGATAGGCTACATCATGGCCAAGTTTATCTGATGGTAAATCAGGGAAGGCCTTTTGTATATCAGAAATCTCAGGAAAAACCACCAGAGATGCCAGGGCGATCAGTATCCAGGGCCAGGGTCTTAGCGCATAGTGGGCAATGTTGAATAGTAGAGTAGCGCCTACAGCATTTTTTTCATCTTTAGCCGAAAATATACGCTGCGCAATATAACTACCTCCTCCCGGCTCGGCACCAGGGTAATAGGAGGCCCACCATTGAACAGCCAATGGTACCAGCAGTACGGGAACCCAGACCTGTGGATCAGAGAGATCTGGCAAAAGTGACAGTTTGGTTCGCACCACTTCGTTCTGCAGAAGGTTACTGAGCCCCCCCACTTCTTCCATGTTGAGCAGATAGATACAGGCCCAGACGGATCCTATCATCGCCAGCATAAACTGGACGAAGTCCGTAATGATTACCGCTTTAATTCCTCCCAGTGCGCTATAGAACAATGTCACAGATCCGGCTATCAGCAGGGTCTGCCATCCTCGTAATCCTAAAATTACTTCTCCGAATTTAATGGCGGCCAAAGAAACTGCCCCCATTACCAAAACATTGAATATCAATCCCAGGTAAAGCGCTCGAAACCCCCTTAAGAATGCCGCCGCTTTCCCGCTATATCTCAGTTCATAGAACTCGATGTCCGTCATAACTCTTGAGCGACGCCAGAGTTTAGCATAGACGAAAACAGTGAGCATCCCGGAAAGCAGTAACGCCCACCAGGCCCAATTGCCAGAAACACCCACATCCCGTACCAGATTGGTTACCAGGTTCGGTGTATCCGCGGAAAAAGTAGTGGCCACCATGGATACTCCCAGCAACCACCAGGGCATATTTCTACCTGATAAAAAAAACTCAGTAGTACTGGTACCTGCTTTTTTTGATACAATCAGGCCAATTAAAAGGGATACTAAAAAGAAGGCCCCAATAAGGGCCCAGTCTAAGTTAGATAATACCATTGGGAAGCGACTTTAAATTCTTCAATTATCTTATATTTGAGTCATTGAATTTTGAATATAGTTAAATTTATTTATGAAGCCTACTTTGCTAATATTGGCTGCGGGAATGGGTAATCGCTACGGAGGTTTGAAGCAAGTTGATCCTATGGGTCCTTCCGGTGAAACCCTAATGGAATATGGTATTTATGATGCAATAAGTGCCGGATTTAAGAAAGCAGTGTTTCTGTTCAGGGATAACATAGTCTCAGCATTTGAAAAGAGTTATAAAAAGCTTGAAGACCATATTGAACTCGAATATGCTTTCCAGGATGTAAATCCGCAAGTCAGTACCAATAATGGTAAGCTCATCAACTATGTTCAAAGAGAAAAACCATGGGGCACTGCTCACGCGATCCTCAGCGCGGCGTCAGCTATCAATGAACCATTCGCGGTAATTAATGCGGACGATTTCTATGGTCCCAGCGCTTACCATGTAATGAGCGATTACCTGAAATCTGTTGATACTTCCAGGCAACAATATGCCATTGTTGGGTATCCTATTGATAAAACACTTTCTCCACATGGCACAGTTTCCAGGGCAGTATTGGAAGTAAACGGCCAATCTAATCTGCGCCAGGTAGTGGAACGGACCAAAATTAAAGAGGTAGACGGAGAGATCAAAAATTATGACAACCAGCAGGAAATGACCATCGCCAGGGGAACCCTGGTGTCCACCAACTTCTGGGGGTTTACGCCGGCAATTTTCGATGAGTTACAGTCGCAGTTTTCCGCGTTTGTGGCAGAAAATGGCGAGAACCCAAAATCCGAATTCTATATTCCATTTGCAGTAAATAGCTTAGTAGAATCGCAGGCCGCTTCCGTGGAAGTGCTCACCTGCAGCGACAATTGGATGGGAGTTACGTACAAAGAAGATAAGGTTTCTGTGATGGATCAAATCAATTCCTACATATCACGGGGCATTTATCCCAATAATCTATGGAGCTAAGCCATGGAGCATGAGGCTGCATTGGCTGAACGGCAATTCGAGTTTCCAGGACCTGTAGTCAATATTTCTCCCTTTGGCTCCGGACATATTCATGACACCTATTTAATTTCCTGCTCGGACACAGACTCGTCGAGGTTTGTGCTTCAAAAATTCAATCACAATGTTTTTAAGAATCCGCAGCAGGTTATGATTAATATCCAGAAGGTACTTTCCCATTTAGATCAGCCGTCCCGTCTGGAACCAATGCAAATAATCCGGACCAGACAAGGTGAGCTCTTGTATCAGTCTGATGATGGGGTTTACTGGCGGGTTTTTAGTTATCTGGATCATTCTGAATCTTTTGACCAGTTATTGAACAGGCAGCAGGCCAGAGAGGCAGCCGGTGCTTTCGGGTGTTTTCTTGAGATGCTTAGCGAAATGGACTCTGAGGAGCTGTATACCACCATTCCTGACTTTCATCATCTTGGAACTCGTTTTGACCAATTGAAGGAAGCCACCCGATCAGGATCCGAAAAAAGGATGAAAACCTGCCCCAAACAGATTGAATTCGCGCTATCAAAAGAACCGCAGGTTATCAAGTTCTGCAAGTTTCTAAACCACCCGAAAGTCCCAAAAAGGGTTACCCATAATGATACCAAACTCAACAATGTATTGTTTAAACAAGGAACTACTCAGGCCTTCAGTGTGATCGATCTGGATACAGTGATGCCTGGATTATTACTGTATGATTTTGGCGACATGGCGCGTACATTTTGCAATAGTGTTCCGGAAGAAGGCGAGGCCAGCCAGGTTTTATTCAGGATGGATTATTTTGAAGCACTTTGTGAAGGGTTTTTCAGTAATTTCCGCCTTAACCTTCAAACCATGGAATTAAACAGTCTAAAGGCAGGGCCCTGGTGGATGACATTTATTATGGGCATCAGATTTCTCACCGATTATCTTTTGGGGGATGTTTATTACAAAATCAACTATCCCGAGCATAATCTCAACCGCGCTGAAAATCAATTTGCGTTGCTGGCAGATATAGAAAACAAACAGTCAATAATAAATGAAAATATTGACAGACAATTTGGTTTGACTTCTTAGTGGTAAAGCTGGTGGTTCTTTAATGACGACATCTCCACCAAAAATTTGGCAATTTCTTGTGCCGACTGCTCCAAATAAATCTCACCCTTCTCTGCTGTTGCCTGCTTGGGGTTACCCACACCGGTATCCTCAGTTACCTGGGTCCATGCCCTTTGGGCAGTTACCCATCCTTTCCTTAGTCCTTCCGGTTTAAACCTTTTTGCTGCACCATTCCCTGCTTCAGACAGATCCAGTACCCACTGTGGAGCAATATGCATAATACAGCTGGTTTCCATTTCACCAGCATGATCTCCAGGTTCAGCGAAAATATCATCCTGCGGTGATGCCTGGAACCAGTTTAAACTGCAAACAAATACCTCTGGGTAATGTACGGACAATTCCCTGATCATGGATTTGAAATTATTGCCGCCATGTCCATTGAGTATCACCAGCTTGTCTATATCATGGTTGGCAAGTACCTGGACCAGGTCCATTAACAAGGCTAATTGAGTACTTGGATTCATGTTCAGGCACAGTGGAATATCCATCTGCCCACTGTTTACTCCAAAGGGCACTGTAGGCAATACAATTGGCCGGGCTCCCTGCTCCCAGGCGATCTCAGCGCTGCGTGCTGCTATGAAGTCGCACTGAATATTGTCAGTTGCATAGGGCAAGTGATAGTTATGTGCTTCAGTTGCGCCCCAGGGAAGCACTGCGAGTGAATACTTCTGTGATTTAACTTCCTTCCAGTTAGTTTCTGCCAGTATGTAGGGACGCATTGTGATAGTTTTTAGTTTTGAGTTTTTAGTGTTGAGTTAGTATTGAGTTTTTAGTGTTGAATTAATCTTTAGTCGGACATTGAGCCGAAACAAAAACCAATACTAATAATATACCACGTCACACTGTGGCACTGCTTTCTGGAAATTCTCCACATCCCGGGCTTTTACTTTAGTGTTGTAGCATTTAAGTGACCTCAGTCCTCTCAATCCTTCAATGGCTTTCAGGCTTTTAATATTAGTATTCTGGCATTCCAGAGTTTTCAGGTTGGTCAACCCTTTCAGGGGTTTTAGGTCCTTGACCAGGGTACCGGAAAAGTTTAACTCATTTAAGCCTATCAAACCGATCAAAGGCTCCAGTTCTTCAACCAACGTATCCTCAAAGTTCAGCTTTCTTAGACGCTTTAGTTTTGAAATCGGCTCCAGGTTGGCAATAGGGCTATGAGAGCATCTTAAAGATTCCAGGGTTTCAACAGACCGCAGCGGCTCCAGGTTATTAATCATAGTGCCATTAAACGAAAGTGATTTTAATTGGTGCAATGGCAATATCGGATCGAGAGTTTTAACCGGTGCATCAAAACTAAGCGCTTCGATATAGGTAAAAGTATGAAGTACTTCGCTATCCGTCATGTCACCCCGATCAACATGTGACATTAAAATGTCCCGCCATTCTTTTGAAAGCATTCCGTACCATCTCAGCAATTCATCGGTTTTAAACATCACCAGGCAATTGGGATGGTTATTAATAAATCTATTGATTTCCTGCTGGTTGATCTGGGTATTGTCTATTCCCAGCCTGGTTAGTTTTGGGAGCTTCTCCAAACTGTATAATTCATTTACCCTGGTATTACTGACATCTACATACTCCAACTCCAACAACCCGCGTAATGGAGCCAGGCTACTTATCCCTGTTGAAGCAAACCTGACCTCTTTTAGATTTTTCAGAATCTTTACCGGTTCCATGCTGGTTATCTCCTCTATGTTTGAAACATCTATTTTAGTAATGTTTGCGATACGGGCCATCTCCTCGCGGCTGGGATTTATTCTTGAAAGCTTAGCCTCTTTCATTAAAACAATTTTCCAGGGTTTACTTAAACTACTCCACCATCCACGGAGACTTTCCGTGCCATAAACTACCAATATTTGAGGGTGCTGAGTGATGAACTCCTTGGCATCACTGTTGACCATCAATGTATTGTCACTATATATCGTTTCAAGATTAGGTAGAACCCCCAACGGCATCAAGCTGGTAATCAACGTATTATTACAGGATAGCACTCGAAGATTATCTAATTCGCCTAATGGGTCCAACGATGTAACCAGAGTATTGTCAATTTCCAGATGACTTATGTTTTTTAATCCTTTTATAGGATCCAGGCTCTTGATATGATTATCCGAGAGTATCAATACTTCCAGGTTGATCATGGATTCCAGGCCATTTAAACTTCTGATTCTGGTTTTGGTTAGATCGAGTTTTCTCATTTTCTTCAGCCCAGCCAGCGATTCCAGGGAGCTAATAAATGTATGCGAAGCACTTAGCTGTTGCAAATCTTCCATCCCAGCCAGCACATCAATATTCGTAACCTTTGAACTGTCAATACGCAGTGCCTTAAGCCCCAGTGCATATTTCAGCGCCGAAAGGTCACTGACCTCAGTATTACTGCAATCAAGTACTTCCAGATGGGTAAGATTCTTTAAGGGAACAATATCCTTCACCTGGGTTCCGGATAGATTGACCCGCTTGAGTTTAGTAAGCTTTGCCAGCGGTTCTAAATTTCGTAACCTGGGATATACTGATAAGTCAATTTTTTCAAGATCGATCAGCCGCATTAAAAACTGACCGTCTACACTATCGACCGTTCCTACCTGTGAGTAGAATATATCAATCCAGGGATAAGGTAAACTGCTCCACCAATTTACCAGTTCCTCTTCAAGGCTTAATCGATTGGAATAGATACTGGCAACTTTTAAATCGCCTTCTGTTTCGTTAAAATTCAATTCAAGGTATCGAATCATCATTGAGTTCACACTATCGTCTTCGATGGTTACTCCTCGCATATTCCTGGTCATGGAAACTACAAAGTAAAGCTGATCATTGGCATTGACATAATGGCTGATGTCTTCAATATTGAATCGGAATTCAACGTGTTTAAAGAAAAAATCGATGTCACTCAGGTAGGCCTGAACATCCTTACGGGTGATCATGTCTCTATCTTCATTGAGATCATCTTCAATTTGCACCCTGGAGTTCTCAAAAATCTTCAAATAACTCTGGTTGATGATCACATTCTTGTCCCGGGTTGGGGTAGAACTGTCACCTATAGTATTTAAAGCGAATTCCAGAAACTCTACCAGGTCCCTAACCCGCTGTTTTTGAGCATCCACTTCCGCTGCGGGCATACTATTCGCTAACTCCTGAGCCTGGCAGGGGAAACCACTAAATAAAAGGAGCCCATAAAGGGCGACAACAAGTCTAGTTACCCTCATAATATATATGCTCTCTAAGTTGTTCCTTCTGTGCTTCATCAGTCTTGAGCAGATTGGAAATGAGCCACCCGGTATTTGGTCCTGAACGGTTAAATTCTGTCAACTCAAAATACCAGTTATCCAGTTGAAAAAAATGAAACCGCACTTTATCAACGTTAGTGAACTTCAGGTTTCCCCTCTTTATTTCGTAAAGTACCAAAGATAGGTAGTCCGGTTTAAAACTGCGGTTGGTATAGGCTGCGGCAATCTCAGGATGGTCAAAAATTTTTCTGAGATTCATAAAATCAAGTTCGTGGCTCATTGGATGAATGAACTTTTTCTTATCGGCCGTGTCGACATCAAAATATTCGTTGAACGGATCAAAGTAAGCTTGATATATCACCCATTTGCTACCTACAGGCTCCTCCTGAAGGCGTAGAAATAACTGAAGTCTTTGGTCCTTACCCTGATGGTTAAATCTGGTGGTGACCTGTGCAAACCAACTACCTCCATGTAAGTCAAGAAACTGAGGATCGTTGCCTTCGATCACCTCATTCATAAACATTTCTTTTGTTTCTGCACTGATATCCTTTTGTTTGTCATCAAACAGGATTCTAAGGTACTTCCTTCTTAAGTTAGCGTTGCGATAATTCGGATCCCGGCTGCTGTACCGGCGTCCTTGCAGGTTTTCCTCCCCATTAAACCTCTTCAGGAACTGATTGACCTGCTTGGTGGCAGCATAAAAATTCTTCTCATCCCCTACAAACTCCCCTACTTGGGAAAAACAAAGGCTTGTGGTGAAAAAAAGATATGCCAGAAATCCCGCGAACCTCATGTACTGGTTTCAGTAACTCTTATATCGCCGAGCATTACATCCCAAAATCCAATGAGCCTGCCCCCTATTTGGGTCTGTTTTCTTTCAACATACACGGTAATATCTTTCTTGGTGGTGTCCATGTAACGGAGTCCATCAGCTGAAATTCCCTCAAAACGTTGATAAATAGTAATCACCCCAACATATCTGCCATCCGGCTGAAGTTCCAGGTCACTGATATACTGGATATTAAACCATTTTATGGTTACCCTATCGTAGTTCAGTGCCATTAAACGCTTAAAATACTCCTTTACTACATAGTAGTTAATATCGGACCTGTTAATTGAACTTACACCGATTTCACTACCATCTGCGAAAAGTTCCTCCGCCCTGTCAATCACTCTGTTGGCTTCAGAAAACGGGGTATCCTTGTTGCCAATGATACTTATGTACCGGCTCAAATCCCTTACTTTTTCAAGCGCCAGGGAATCAATTGCCTCCTTTCTTTCAGGGCTTATCTTATCCTGTCCCTGAGCTACAGAAAGGCAACATAAGGCCATTATTGTTAAAATGTATTTCTGCATAATCTTTTAATTACCGATTGGACTTCTTTATCAGTTCCAGCTCACTAATCTTCCCATTTGCATCCTTTACCACGTTAAATACAGCATTGGGAGAGTTCTTCTGATCCTTTATATAATGTAAATACCGCTCAATAGTGGTGGGTTCATCGTAGTCTTTCAGATTGCCTGATTGGTTAATTATTATTAATACCGGTGTGTCCGGAGCACTAAACATGGATAAGCCCTGATTAATCAAGCTATTCGCAGAAGATGAATTTCCTGATCCGGCAATCTGTGAGAACAAAGTTCCCAATTCATCTTCAGCAGTTGGATCATTGCTAACTGGTTCAGGGTCAGGTTCTTCGGCATCTCTTTCCATGGCTAATAATTCTTCCGCCTGTGCAATTAATTGCTGAACTTCGGGATCGTCCGATTTAAGAGCTTTAGCTTGTCGGAGCATCCGTTCTTTCTCAGCCAGGGTTAACTGACCGTCATCATTTAAAATTCTATTAAGGATGGATTTTGCTTGAGCGGTGCTTTCCGCTTTTACCCGTGCTGCTTCCTCCTCGGCCAGTTTCTGCTGATTCTTACAGCCGATGAGTCCTATTGACACAATCAGGCATAGAGTGAACCAAAAATGTGTGCTACTATTGATTTTAATCATTTTCAAGCTGCTTATAATAATACAAAACTACGCTCCCAGCAATTAATTGTTATTCTGAGTCACTTTAAAAATCGTACCAAGGATGGCAAGGGCGCTGAAATAGTTAAAAATAAACACCAAATTAAACCTAAAATGTATTGATAATCAATTTGATAATCAATTTTTCCTAAAAATTGTTGTTCTACTGACCGGCTTATTGCCAGACTAAAAACCTTGTGGATAATAGTTTAACCGTTTATTTGTAAATTTATTTAATGTTCAATTCTTACAAAATCATTGCGTTACCCATTTTGAAGTTTAGCTGTACAGGACTAATCTGTCTAATTGGCTTGTTGCAAGCTTATGGCCAGATTCCGGAACGGGTGCATGGTTCAAAAGCCCGGGAAGCAGACCGGTTGCTGGAGTTGGCAAAAACAAACATTGACCGTCAACAATTCCAGCAAGCCCTGGCTCAGTTGGACAGGTCACTGCAGTATCAAACGGATCATGTTGAAGCATACTTTACCCGGGCCCTGGTTAAAGAACAGTTGAATGATGTTTCCGGTGCCTTTACTGACTATCAAATTGTACTGTTGTTGGACAGTACTTTCCGTGAAGCAGCATTCAACCGCGCCAAACTTAGATACCGTGAAAAGCAGTTTCACCGGGCCATTGGTGACTTTAATAAATTATTGACCATGGGCAGCAGCGGCACTCAGGTTATCTATTTCAAGGGTACCCGAATGAACAAAGAAGGAGCTGTAGGTATAGAACAAATTACTACGGGATACCATCTTCAGGCCGATATATACAACTATTTAGGGCTTTGCTACCAGGCCTTAAATGATGACTCCTCAGCAATTGCTGCTTGGGAACAAGCCATAGATCTTAACCCAGATGATGCCAATTTCTATGTAAACCGCGGTCTGAGTTATGCTTCAATGGGTTCCAGCAAACAAGCAGTTTATGATTTTGAATCTGCCCTGTTACTGGCTCCAAATCATCCAATTGCGCTGTTTAATTTGACACAGCAGTTAGAAGTCACCGGCAACCTGGACATATCCACTTATGACCAACTGATTGAGGATAATCCTGAATTCACTTCAGCCTACGTTAACCGCGCTCTGGCAAAGCTTCAAGCCGGGGATATTGACGGTGCCCTGGCGGATTACGGACTGGCGATTAATATTGACCCCAACGATGCTGATCTGTATATAAATCGCGCATTGGCATTTGAGAAAGTTGCTGAATGGAGGAAATCCCTGGCCGATTACAACCAGGCGCTACAAATAGATCCTTTGAATGCCAAAGCCCTCCGAAGCAGAGGCCGGGTCCTATACCAACTGGATCAGTATGAATTGTCATTAGAGGATTTCCATCAGGCAATCCGTGTGGATCCCTCCCATGGTGGATCATATTTTAACCGGGCATTGGTTTACCGAAAGACCGGAGCGTTCGAGAGTGCCTGCAATGATCTTAAACAAGCCTTAAAGCTAGGGGTTAAATCTGCCGGGAAAGCATTTCAGGAATACTGTACAGATCTTCAATAACCGGTTTTACTATTCCTGGTCCTTACTTCCACTCTCAAGCCAGCCTGCGCTCCTTTTTACGGCCTTTTTCCAGCCAGCGTACAACCGCTCCTTCTGTGTTTCATCCATTCCGGTGCTGAAGACCCGGTCTATTTTTCGTCGTTCTTCTATGTCAGACCGTTTCCAGATACCTGCCTCAATCCCAGCGAGGTACGCAGCTCCCATAGCAGTAGTTTCAATTACCTGTGGCCGCTCTACATCTACTCCAAGTATATCCGACTGAAACTGCATCAGGTAGTTATTTTCAACGGCTCCGCCATCGACCTTCAGCGATTTCAATGACAACCCGGAGTCCTTTTCCATTGCTTCAAGTACATCACGGGTCTGATAAGCCAGGGATTCCAGTGTGGCCTTTACAATATGTTCTCTGCCGGTGTCCCTGGTTAATCCAAACACCGCTCCCCGGGCATACATATCCCAATACGGAGCGCCAAGTCCGGCAAATGCCGGCACTACATAAACATCAAACGCGTCTTTAACTGAAGCAGCGATATCCTCAGAATCAGCTGCATTTTCAATTATTTTTAACCCATCCCTTAGCCATTGAACTGCTGCCCCGGCAATAAATATGCTGCCCTCTAATGCATATTGAGGTTCTTCGGAGTCCGAACATGCCAGGGTAGTCAGTAATCCATTCTCCGAAACAGAAAGAACGCTTCCCGTGTGAAGTAGCATGAAGCAACCGGTGCCATAAGTGTTTTTTGCCATCCCCGGTTCAAAACAAGCCTGCCCAAACAACGCTGCCTGCTGATCTCCAGCTACTCCGTTGATGGGTATATGATAATTATCCAGGTGCATCTCCCCGAAAAATGATTGAGAGGGCTGTACTTCCGGAAGCATGGCAGGGGGTATTTCGAAATAATCCAATAACTCAGTATCCCAGGACATTTCACGAATGTTAAACAACATGGTTCGGGAAGCATTCGTGTAATCTGTAACATGGTTTTTCCCATTTGTCATGTTCCATATTAGCCAGCTGTCAATAGTACCAAACAACAGTTCACCATTTCTGGCTCGCTCCCTGGCCCCTTCAACATTATCGAGCATCCATTTTACTTTGGTGCCGCTAAAATATGAATCGATCACTAAGCCCGTGGTATTTCTTACGTGAGATTCCATATTATTTAACTTCATATCTTCACAGATATCGGAAGTTCGCTTATCCTGCCAGACGATAGCATTGGAAATAGGCCTGCCTGAACTTTTCTCCCAAATCACAGCAGTCTCTCGTTGATTAGTGATCCCAATGGCAGCGATTTGTTCTGGCTTGGTACTCCCCTGTTTGAGCACCTTTTTAATCATCTTGAGCTGTGTATCCCAGATCTCTACTGGGTCGTGTTCCACCCAACCGGGTTTAGGGAAAATCTGATTAAACTCTTCGTGTGCAGATGCCTGAATAACTCCCTGTACATCAACCAGTAAAGCGCGGCAACTGGTAGTTCCCTGATCGATGGCTATTATATATTGATCTGCCATATCTTATTTTTATTGTTTATCCTCTTGAAGCTGTTTCACGATGGCTATCAGAACAATAACCAGACAAACTAAACTGGCAGACCAAAAGATAGCACCGGGCTGATTTTTAAATACTGCATTATAAAACAACGCACCGTAAACTCCTCCGATCACCGGGCCAATCACCGGAATCCAACTATATCTCCAATCAGAAGGTCCTTTCCCTGCAACCGGCAAAATTGCATGGGCTATTCTTGGGCCCAGATCCCTGGCTGGATTAATGGCATATCCGGTTGTGCCTCCCAGCGAAAGGCCTATGGAAAATATAAGCAGCCCTACCACCAGCGGATTTAATCCCTCGGTAAACTGGTTTGCCCCAATAAACAGCAAGCCCAATACCAAAACAAAAGTTCCGATCATTTCACTTACCAGATTGGCCCATGTTCTTGGCACTGCAGGAGCAGTAGCAAATGCAGCCAGTTTTAAATCCGCCTGCGAGGTCAGTTTCCAATGAGGCAAATAATGTATCCAGACCAGCGCTGCCCCGGTTACTGCACCGATCATCTGGGCAATTATGTAATAGGGCACCAATTCCCAGGCAAACTCGCCCGCAAAGGCCAGTCCCAGAGTTACCGCAGGATTTATATGTGCTCCACTTATTCCCCCAACCGCATAAACTGCCAGCGCAACTGCAAGTCCCCAGCCAAAGGTAATTACAATCCAGCCGGAGTTTTCTGATTTGCTGCCTTTCAGGAGTACTCCGGCAACTACTCCATTACCAAGCAGTATCAACAACATGGTCCCTAATAATTCACCTAGAAATTGAGTCATAATAGTTGCGTGATTTTATGGTTAAATGTTTAGTTCTTACCGAAAAAGCACAAAATTCTTCAACTTTGCAGCTTGTCGCAACCGGCAGTCTGTTGGTGAGATTCTATCGCTGTACCAACATTTGTTTAGAACTGCCCAAGCCATCAATTCCCAGTTCCACTACATCACCTTCTTTCAGGAACTGAGGTGGTTTCATGCCGGCGCCAACACCTGGAGGTGTGCCAGTGGAAATGATATCACCCGGTAGCAAGGTCATGTAGCGGCTTATATAACTGACTATAAAAGGCACTTTAAATATCAGGGTATCTGTGTTGCCTTGTTGTCTGAATTGATCATTCACCTTAAGCCATAGGTTCAGGTTATGAACATTGGCTATTTCATCCCTGGTAGCCATCACCGGCCCCAATGGAGCAAACGTATCATAACTTTTACCTTTTACCCACTGGCCGGTACCCTCCAATTGATAAGCCCGTTCACTGACATCATTCATTACAGAGTACCCCGCGACATGTAGCATTGCATCCTCTTCTGAGACATGCGATGCCTTTTTGCCGATGATCACTGCCAGTTCTACTTCCCAGTCTGTTTTCTTACTACCTGGAGGTATCATAATAGTATCATAAGGCCCGGTCAGTGAGGTGGTTGCCTTAAAAAACAACACTGGTTCTTCGGGTATGGCCATCCCGCTTTCTTTGGCATGATCACTGTAATTCAATCCAACACATATAATTTTACTCGGATTGGCAACCGGAGCCGCCCATCTGATATGAGTGTCTATTACGGGCAATGATTCCTGTTGTTGATCTAACCACTCTTCCAGGCGTTGAATTCCATTGTTTCCAAAAAACTGCTGGTCGAAATCCTCTCCAAACGAAGTTAGGTCCCTCCTGTTTCCTGAGTCGTCTAAATAACCAGGAGATTCACTCCCTGTGTTTCCAAATCTTATTAGCTTCATTAATAATATATCTATGTGTTTAATTTTATAAAACCTCCGTCAATCGGATAATCTGTACCAGTAATAAAAGAAGCTTCTTCAGAACATAGGTACAGCGCCAAATTTGCAATTTCTTCAGGTGCAGCCATTCTGCCAATGGGCTGAGAAGATGCTAACTGTTCAAATATTTCCTGTTCCCTGCCGGGATAGTTCTTTTTAAGATAATCGTCAACAAATGGGGTGTGAACGCGAGCCGGTGAAATACTATTACACCTGATATTGTAGGGCAGGTAATCCTTTGCCACTGAGAAAGTGATCGATCTGATTGCGCCCTTGGTTGCACTATAGGCAAACCGATCCTTAAGTCCTACGGTAGCCGCTACGGAACACATGTTAAGGATTACCCCGCTCCTCTTTGATTTCATATGCTCAATTACTCCGAGAAGGCAGTTGTAGACTCCTTTTACGTTGACATTAAAAACACGATCGAAGTCCTGTTCTGTGGTTTTATCGAGAGAACCTACCTGTGAAATTCCAGCGTTGTTAATTAGTATATCTATGGAGCCCTGATCGTCAATAATCCTTTGCATAACCTGCAGGACTAGCGACTGGTTGGCTACGTCAACCTGGTGGCAAGTGATCCTATTGTCAGAGTAACCAATTTCCGAAACCAATTGGTTGGCCTTATCCAGGTCAAGCTCTAAAATCACCACCCGGGCACCTCTTCCAGCGAAACATTTAACCATGCTGGCCCCAATACCACTACCACCTCCGGTGATTACAACTGTTTTACTTTCTATATTTAACATTTATCGGGATGCTAAATAATGAAAAAAAAACTTAATTCAAACAGCTAGAAGATTACTTGATTACTTGAATCCTTGATTTCTTAATTAATAGATTGATTGCATATCCTTACCTGGTGAAATTTGTTCCCGGAAGGCTACGTGATAACCAGGCTAACTCGGCTGAGTAAATTGTTGCCCTATATTACTTAACGGTTTGAGCCTGAGTACTGGAAAGACTCGGTTTTGAAATCTTTTGTTCGGGAGTCACTTCCGGATTAGGTTCAGGCTTTGAAACCGGTGTTTCCAACTTAGCAATGGTATCCGCGGATTTTAAATCTTCAGGGTTTTTAAATGAACCCATTTTACATTTTCCCTCAAAAATGGCTCCTGCTTCCATTGCCAACTTGCCAGTTTTAATATCACCTTTAATGTTTGCCGTTGATTTAAGAGTAAGCATTCCTTCAACCTGGACGGTTCCCTTAATAGTTCCCTCAATGTCAGCGGTTTGAGCAAAAACCTTGCCCTCAACTTCTCCAGAATTCCCCAGCACCACCTTCGATCGGGCCCTAATATTTCCCTTTACAGTGCCCTCTATCCTAAGGTTTCCAGTGGTTTCAACATTTCCATCAATTGAAGTGTCTTTGCTGATGGTATTGCTACTACTGCTTATTTCAGTTATTCTGGCATCATCTTCTTTATTAGTAAACATAATTCACTGGTTTATTTATTAAAAAATTAATTCGCAGGTAAAAATTACTAAGTTAAAACGAACGTAATTCGGAATTATTTAATCTATGTGTAAAACAAAGGTTACAAATTTTGCATTAATTTTCATTACTACCTGCTTACTTTTTGGCGAATAGCATTTCAAATATCATCGGTCATTATGATTTATTTGAAGCACAGTCGGCTAACTTTACCACTATTAAGTCCTGTTCCAGAGGGTGTTATACCAGTAGCCTGCTAGTTAACAGCGGTAGTTTCAACAAGCCACTTAAAGTATCTCTTTAACCAATTCCTTCCATTCCATTTCCAGGCTATATTCGGGTAATTCTCTAGCTGCCCTGGAATACCAATAAGCGGCATTTGACAAATCTCCTTCTTTTCGATGAAGATAGGCATGCATCCAGCTACCCATGGTACCGCTTATATCCTGAGCAATATTGTGTGCTTTACTCCAGTCTCCCTTGGCATCATACCACAAAGCAAGCAGTAAGGGATTTGAAAGATCAGGAGGTATTGACTGATCCAATGACTGAATAAATTCCTGGTAATCCATTATCGAAATAGTCTCATCCAAACAAGGTGATTTCAGGGGCAAAAAAAAGGCCATTACGACTAATGGCCTTCATTCTTAAAGCTTTTATAAATTAAACTGATGCTGCAGATACATCCACTGCTTTAACAGTTTTAATTAAAACTGCGGCAATCTTGTAGGGATCCCCATTTGAAGCAGGGCGGCGATCTTCCAGATACCCACTCCATCCATTGTCAACCACTACATTGGGGATTCGGATAGATGCTCCCCGGTCAGAGACGCCGTAACTGAATTGATCAATTGACTGTGTCTCGTGTAACCCGGTTAAGCGCATGTGGTTATCTGCCCCATACACAGAAATATGTGCTTCGATCTGTTTTCCAATAGCATCACACACTACTTTAAAAACCTCCTCACTGCCTGCTTCCCGCAGTAAAGAATTACTGAAATTACAGTGCATTCCGGAACCGTTCCAATCACCTAGTACCGGCTTTGGATGCCAGTTTATAGCTACACCGTATTGCTCAGCGTTGCGCTCAGCCAAAAAGCGAGCAACCCAAATCTGGTCACCAGCGGATCTTGCACCTTTGGCAAATATTTGAAATTCCCATTGTCCGGCTGCAACCTCACCATTAATTCCTTCTACATTCAGACCCGCGTCAAGACATAGATCCAAATGCTCGTCCATAATTTGACGTCCGTAAACTTTTCCGGCACCAACTCCACAGTAATAGGGTCCCTGAGGCGCGGGGTATCCGCTTTCCGGGAAGCCAAGAGGTTTATTAGTACTAAGATCCCAGAAAAAATACTCCTGCTCAAAACCGAACCAGAAATCACTGTCGTCGTCGTCGATGGTAGCCCTGCCGTTTGTAACATGAGGAGTATGATCCGCATTTAAAACCTCGGTCATAACCAGGTATCCGTTCTTTCTGGCCGGGTCTGTAAAAATAGCCACAGGCTGTAATACACAGTCCGAAGAGCTTCCTTCAGCCTGTTGTGTGCTACTTCCATCAAATGACCAAATGGGGCAGTCCTCAAGTTTACCACTAAAATCTTTTACAATTTTGGTCTTACTTCTTAAGCTTTGTGTGGGCTTATATCCATCCAGCCAAATGTATTCTAACTTACTCTTTGTCATCTCTTAATTATTAATGTTTTACAATCCTACTTGGTCAATTTTCAAACGTTAAAAGTAGAATTTTTAGCAAGAATAATCAAATCAAAGTTGGATTTTAACCCCCTGTGTTGGAAATAATATACATTTTTCAAAATTCAAGATAAATTTTAAACTGATTCGCAGTTTGGCTTGAGTTTAGTCAGATAGATTTACCATTTTTTCAGCAAGAGCAACCAGCAACAGCAACAAAGTTGAGCAGGATCTTGGGGGCATTGGATCTTTTGAACCTCAAAATCGGGTTTTAGATTAATAAATTGAAGCCACCCAGGCTTAACCGATGCTTTTGTTCTTACGGTAAATTTCTGCCGTTTACCGGTAAATTTCCGCAGCTTACCGATTATCTATAGATAAATCCTTTAATCATCAGTTAATTTGATTCATGCTTGAAAACACCACAATGCTATGAGTCAACGAAACCGGGAACGAACAAGTTGGTTGGGTGTCTGCCTGTTGGTAATAGGCATAATTTACCTGAACAAACAATTCCATTGGGAATATTTTCATCTGCAACAATGGTTACCCCATTACTTCTTCAGCTGGCAAAGCATGTTGATAGTCATTGGGGTGCTGTTGCTGGCACTTGGTCATCGAACAGGCCTGACGTTGGTATTGATTGGGGCATTCTTCCTGTTCACGGATGAGATAATTTATGCATTGCGTTATTTTTATCAATGGTGGCCATTAGCTTTGATCATTGTCGGAGTTATTATGCTAACCCGATCATCCCTTGTTCAAAAAAGTTGAAAGTCCCAGGTGGGAATTAGTATAAAGAATTAAGAAAGTAATGGCGAATAATAACGTTAAACAAAGAAATTGGACAGGGGTTGTATTGGTAGTGGTCGGATTGGCTTTTCTGCTAAAAAATCTTCACTTGTTACCGTTGCCCCATGTGTTTTTTTCCTGGAAGGCGATTTTGGTACTAATAGGATTGATTGGAATTTCATTAGGTAAAAAAGAGGGTTTCGTACCATTAATCATTGGTGCACTTTTCATATTTATTTATGACATACTGGGATTACACTACTTCGGGTTCGGAGATCTGTGGCCATTGGCACTGGTTTTGGTGGGAATTGCGTTGTTAATGAGACATCGGCAGAATAATCTACCTTCTTCCCCAGAAGGAGAATTGGATCAGGTGGTATTATTCGGTAGTGTCGAAAAACAAATAAACTCTCAGGATTTTAAGGGCGGCAAAGCAACTTCCCTGTTTGGTGGTCTCGATCTGGATATGCGATTGGCAGGACTATCCAATAATACTGCAGTGCTTGATTTACTAACCATCTTTGGGGGTGTTGAAATTAAAGTGCCTGCCGATTGGGCTGTTAATGTTTCGGAGCTAACAGTCCTCTTCGGTGGATTTGAAGATAAGCGGTCCGGAATCCCGCTGTCAGAAAGCGAACCAAGCAAGACTTTATATGTCAAAGGGTTGATTCTTTTTGGAGGCGGAGAAATCAAGAACGGTTAGAGCCTGATGAAACATCCCATTCTCGGCAGTATTGCCACCGCTTATTATTTTCTGGTGTGGGTATTGATCGGCTTCGGCCATTTCTGTCTGCTTTATGTTTACCTGGATTTGCCCTGGTTGTTTTCGTTGCAGGATAGTGTAATATTTAACTTTACCTTCGCCTGCCTGGGACTTGGGGTTTGGTATTTAGTAAGATTTTCAATCCCTAAGGATGCTGCCGACAGCCGTCCATTTCTTACCCTGAGTGGTACCGGAATCATCGTATTATTTTTATGGATTTTTATTTGCACTGGTATCCTTCAGTTAGTCCAGCCTGACGAAACGTACCAGGAAATACTGGATGAAGCCATGCTTTATCACATCATTTCAGGAGCATTTTATTATATCGTTATCGTATTGGTCTATTATTTGATCCTTTACAACCAGAATTTACAGGAGCAAAAAAACCGTCAGTTGCAGCTGGCCAATGAAGTGAAAGAGGCAGAACTACGAATGTTAAAATCCCAGATCAACCCTCACTTTATTTTCAACAGCCTTAATTCCATCAACTCCCTGACTTTAAGTGACCCGCCTAAAGCGCGTCAAATGATCATCAATCTAAGTAACTTCCTCAGATACTCCATTGGAAAAGATAACCAGGAAACCAATAACCTGGGTACGGAACTTGAAAACATAGAATTGTACCTTGCTATTGAAAAAGTCCGGTTTGGTGACCGTCTGGTATTCAATAATCTGGTAAGCCCGGAGTGCTATAAAAGCAAAATACCAAACCTGTTGTTACAGCCGATTTTTGAAAATGCTATAAAGCATGGCGTCCAGGAAAGCATCGACACCATCACTATCAACCTGGAGGCCAACCTTTCAAATGATTCGCTCAAAATTAGCATCACCAACAATTTTGATCCTGAATCTGTGCCACATAAAGGACCTGGAATCGGATTGAAGAACATCAGGCAAAGGCTGGGCCTTATCTACAACCGGGAGGGATTGATCCAACAACAGGTAAAAGGAAATATTTTTGAAGTCACACTAGAAATACCGCAGTAATGTCCACCATAAAGACCATTATAATCGACGACGAACAATTGGCCATAGATATCATTAAGAACTACCTGGGTAGTCATGATGACGTCGAGGTGATAGCTGAGTGCAAAAACGGATTCGACGGATTGAAGGCCATTCATGAAATGAAGCCTGAACTGGTATTTCTGGACATCATGATGCCAAAGCTGAGCGGATTCGAAATGCTCGAACTGCTGGATCACCATCCGGTTATTATTTTTTCTACTGCCTACGACCAGTATGCGCTTAAAGCATTTGAACAAAATGCCATCGACTATTTATTAAAGCCCTACACGCAGGAACGTCTGGATCTTGCGCTGGACAAGGCCAGAAAGC
>BQJT01000019.1 GCA_021604845.1 Cyclobacteriaceae bacterium | reverse complement strand
ACTACTTCCAGGCCGCTTACCAGGCGCTTGAACAATTAAACATCGATGAAAGCCGGTTAATTGAACTCCGGTCCTACGCTGACTATTTAACTCACAGAGACAGATGATAATGAATACCACCACATGGATTTTGATAATAACCATCGCTACCAGCTTCTATGCCTGGAACCGACGTGAAATGTATCAAAAGTGGCTACTGAACCCCTATAAGATCAATACCAACCAGGAATACTGGAGGTTTATTACCTCGGGTTTTGTGCATCTCAATTATATGCACTTGTTTTTCAACATGTTTGCCCTGTTTTTCTTTGGGCAACATGTAGCCTATTATTTCGGTCCCCAGGGAGACCTGCTGATGATAGCCCTATATTTGCTTGGTATCGTAATCTCAGATATTCCAACGTTCATTAAATACCGGAATATCCCTAATTATAACTCATTGGGAGCATCTGGTGGAGTAGCCGCGGTGGTTTTCAGCAGTATCATGTTCGACCCTTTAAATCCTATTTATATTATGTTTATCCCTTACGGAATTCCAGGGTTTATACTGGGGGCATTATATCTGGTTTATAGCTATTACCAGGGCAAGAGAATGGCGGATAATATCAATCACGACGCGCATCTCTATGGTGCAATCTTCGGGTTGTTGTTTACCGTGGTGCTCAGACCTGGAGTAGTAATTTCCTTTGTCCAACAGGTTTCCAGTTGGAGCTTATGATAGAATTACAAATAAACGGACCAAACCCCACTGGTTTTATTGTTTGTTTAGAGCTATGGAAATATTAAATTTGCCACAATCTAATCGCCTAATAATAGATTATGGAATATTTAGCTAGTGGTGCCACGGCATTTATATGGATTGTAATCGTTCTGCTTGCAGCAGTAATTGGATTAAGTACCACCGATGTGCTTAAACTAAAGGACAAGCAGGACGATCACTCTTAGGAGTTCCTAGTTCTTAGTTTTTAGTTCTTAGTTTTTAGTTTTTGGTCCTGGGGATCACTACGCTCAGTAAAGATGCAGAGGAAACTCGTATTTGGTTTTGAATGAGCCACGCAGTTTACCATGGCTGATCCCATCGATTTTTGAGTGTTTCGGTTGAGTCCTGAGAACTATTGTTCAGGTATAGGTGGTGAGATTTATCAAATTGTGATATCCCGGAATTACAAAGAATTTAAACCCTCAATAGATGTAAATGGATGGATTGTGCTGTTTGGGTACTGGCCAATCAGAGGTAAATCAGAGACTTAGGCTTCTGCCGGATCCACTGAAACGAATGAACGGTTGTTTCTACCCTTTTTAAACATCACTTTTCCGTCGATAAGCGCGAAAAGTGTGTGATCTCGACCCATACCAACGTTATTACCCGGATGATGAACGGTGCCTCTTTGTCGAACGATAATGTTCCCGGCGATAGCTTGCTGACCGCCGTAAATTTTTACACCTAGTCTTTTACTTTCCGATTCGCGTCCGTTTCGTGAACTACCTGCTCCTTTCTTATGTGCCATGGCTACTTACTGGAAATTTTTTCGATTTGAACTTTGGTGAAGTCTTGTCGATGACCATTCAGCTTTTTATAGCCCTTCCTTCTCTTCTTTTTAAAGACAAGAACTTTATCACCTTTTACATGCTCCAGGATCTTGCCTGAAACTTTTGCACCTTTCACCTGTGGTGTACCTATATTAACCTTGCCGTCGTTATCAACTAACAGCACCTGGTCAAAAGTTACGGAAGCGCCAGACTCACCTTCCATTTTAGGAATAAAGATGGACTGATCTTTTGTTACTTTAAACTGCTTTCCGGCTATGTCAACTATTGCGTACATACTCCTGTCTACTACATTTTGAAAATGGACTGCAAATATAACTCTATTATGGATATTAGCAAACCATAATGCCTGCTAAGACCGGTTAAGGAAAAAAAATTATTTATTTTCAATGATTCGCTTATCAAGTTATGGTTGTAACGAATCCTTGCAAGGATTTAATCTACAAAAAGTTATCTTCGGAAGTTTTTACTACAGACAGAAAAATGTCTGAACCATAGGTGAAAATCGTCTTTGATTTTTGCTCTTGATTTTGCAATATTGTAAGAGATTACGTTGGTTATTTTTGGTCCTTTCATCTGGCGCAATCAAGCTAAATTTTATGTAGGAAATAACGGACTTTAATTAGTCCATCCTGCTTTTTTTTGCCTATTTTTTAATAGATTGATTGAACATTAAACCTTCTAACGAATGAGTGACATTGCAGGGCTGGAGGAGCCTCTATTACAGGAAAATAAGGGTCGATTTGTACTTTTCCCAATTAAACACGATGACATCTGGCAGTACTATAAAAAGGCAGAAGCCAGTTTTTGGACTGCGGAAGAAATCGATCTTAGCCAGGATCAGACAGATTGGGAAAATCTGAACGACGGTGAACGCCACTTCATTACCCATGTTTTGGCCTTTTTTGCCGCCAGTGACGGCATTGTAAATGAAAATCTGGCTGAGCACTTTGTGGCTGAAGTGCAGTATACCGAGGCTAAGTTTTTCTATGGTTTCCAAATCGCAATAGAAAACATCCATTCAGAAACCTATAGTTTATTGATCGATACCTATGTAAAGGACGGAGTCGAAAAAGACCGGCTGTTCAACGCCATCGATACTATGGACTGTGTAAAGAAGAAGGCTGACTGGGCTTTACGATGGATTGATGAAGGAAATTTTGCTGAGCGGCTAATCGCATTCGCGGCGGTAGAAGGGATCTTCTTTTCGGGTAGCTTTTGCTCCATTTTTTGGTTGAAAAAAAGAGGACTAATGCCAGGTCTGAGTTTTTCAAATGAATTGATCTCACGGGATGAGGGACTTCATTGTGACTTTGCCTGCCATTTATATACCAAGCATATAGTGAACAGACTTCCAAAAGAAACTGTTATAGAAATAATAAAAGATGCAGTTATAATTGAGAAGGAATTCGTAACGGATTCTTTACCAGTAAACCTGATTGGGATGAATTCGGAGCTGATGTGTCAGTATATTGAATTTGTTGCCGATCGGCTGTTAAATGAACTTATTGGGAAGAAAATTTACAATTCTACCAACCCATTTGACTTTATGGAGATGATATCACTTCAGGGTAAAACCAATTTTTTTGAAAAACGTGTGGGAGAATATCAGAAAGCGGGAGTAATGAAAAATACTTCAGGTGCTGAAGAAAGCACTGCTCCCAAATTTTCATTGGACGAAGATTTTTAAAGTTAATACCGACGGGATTGACCTGATCAGATTTAAAACACCAAAACTTAATCAAAACGAATGTTAGTTGTAAAAAGAGACGGACGTCGGGAATCCGTAAAATTTGACAAAATTACGGCCCGAATTGAAAAGCTCTGCTATGGGCTTGACAGAAACTATGTAGAACCTGTTGATATTGCTAAGAAAGTAATCTCAGGTATCTACGATGGAGTTACTACTGTAGAACTTGATAACCTCGCAGCCGAAACTGCCGCCTCTTTAACCACCAAGCACCCTGATTTCGCCAAGCTGGCAGCCCGGGTAGCCATCTCTAACCTGCATAGGGTAACCAGTAAGTCTTTTTCAAATACCATGAAAAGGCTCTACTCTTATGTAGACCCAAAGACCGGGGAAAACGCTCCTCTGGTTTCGAAGGAAACTTATGGGGTGGTTAAGAAAAACGCTGCCTTACTCGATTCCAGTATCATTTATGATCGGGATTTCAGCTATGACTACTTTGGGTTTAAAACGCTGGAGCGCTCCTACCTGATGAAAGTCGATGGTAAAATTGTTGAGCGGCCACAACATATGCTGATGAGAGTGGCAGTAGGAATACATGGTGAAGACATTAAAGCAGCCATCGAAACTTATAACCTGCTTTCTGAAAAATGGTTTACTCATGCCACTCCTACCCTTTTTAACGCTGGTACTCCTAAACCCCAGCTTTCATCCTGTTTTCTTCTAACCATGAAGGATGACAGTATTGACGGTATATATGATACCCTGAAGCAATGTGCTAAGATTTCACAGTCTGCCGGTGGTATTGGTTTAAGCGCTCATCATATCCGTGCCAAAGGGTCTTATATCAAAGGAACCGGAGGAACTTCCAACGGAATTGTTCCCATGCTGAGGAATTTTGATATGACGGCTCGTTATGTTGATCAGGGGGGTGGAAAAAGAAAAGGAAGCTTTGCCATCTATCTGGAGCCATGGCACGCAGACGTCTTTGCTTTCCTGGATCTAAAGAAAAACCACGGTAAGGAAGAGCTAAGGGCCAGGGACTTATTTTATGCCCTCTGGGTACCTGACCTGTTTATGAAACGAGTTGAGCAGAATGAAGATTGGTCACTATTTTGTCCCAATGAATGCCCCGGGTTATCAGATTGTTATGGAGAGGAATTTGAAAGGCTATACGCAAAATATGAAAAAGAAGGCCGATACAGAAAACAAATAAAGGCCCAGGACCTATGGTTTGAAATCCTTGAAGCTCAGATTGAAACCGGTACTCCTTACATACTGTATAAAGATGCCGCTAATAAGAAATCAAATCAGAAGAACCTGGGAACAATTAAATCCAGCAATCTTTGCACTGAGATTATCGAGTACACTTCACCGGATGAAGTGGCTGTCTGTAATCTGGCATCAATTGCATTGCCCAAGTTTGTTACAGAGGAAGGCACGTTTGATCACCAAACCTTGTACGATATTACTTATGTAGTGACTAAAAACCTCAACAAAGTGATCGACATCAACTATTACCCGGTTGAGGAGGCCAGAAATTCCAACATGCGTCATCGCCCTATTGGAATTGGAGTTCAGGGGTTGGCTGATACCTTTATAAAATTGCGCATGCCGTTTGACTCTGACGAAGCCAAGGGATTGAATAAGGATATCTTTGAAACCATCTACTTTGCTTCGATGACTGCTTCGAAAGACCTGGCAAAGGTGGACGGCCCTTATGAAACTTTCAAAGGATCGCCCATTTCTAAAGGTATCTTCCAGTTTGATATGTGGGGCGTTACCCCTACATCCGGACGCTGGAACTGGGATAGCCTTAAGAAGGAAGTGAAGAAACACGGAGCGCGTAACTCACTGCTGTTGGCTCCAATGCCGACTGCATCCACCTCACAGATACTTGGCAATAACGAATGTTTTGAACCTTATACCTCTAATATCTATACCAGACGGACACTAAGTGGTGAGTTCATTGTAGTTAACCGACATCTGATGACGGACCTGATTCATATGGGTCTCTGGAATGATGGCATGAAAAACCGCCTGATCGAAGCCAATGGCTCGGTTCAGAACATTCCTGAAATTCCCCAGAATGTAAAAGATCTTTATAAGACTGTCTGGGAGATCTCCCAAAAAGTGATTATTGAAATGGCGGCAGAACGCGGTGCTTATATCTGTCAAAGCCAAAGTATGAACATCCATATTCAGGATCCTAACTTCGGCAAAATGACTTCCATGCATTTCTATGCCTGGAAGCAAGGTCTTAAGACCGGTATGTATTACCTGAGATCCAAAGCCGCTACGGATGCGATTAAATTTACTCTTGATAAAGATGCTTTGAAAAAGCCGGAGACTCAAGAAAATGCTCAGGCTGAAATGGTTCAAAAACAATCAGACATGCAATGTTCGTTGGATAATCCTGATGAATGCATCGCATGTGGTAGTTAAAGATTGCCCAGGTACCGTGATTTTAACAAAATCAAAAAACCCCACGCGGAGCGTGGGGTTTTTCTTTAAATCAGGGAACAACTGATCAACGGGTTATATAGAAGACGCAATTTTTTTCAAAAGGGTTGGTAAGCGGGGCGCTAATTATTGCAACCGTACCTGGTGCATCGCACTAATTATCAGACAGCATATTCACAATCTTTTCCAAAAGCCATTTATCGTGCTGGTCAAAATCATCGGGTTTATTACTGTCAACATCCAACACCATTATTACCTGCCCGTCCTTAACCACCGGTAACACAATTTCCGATCTTGATTCACTGTTACAGGCGATGTGCCCGGGAAACTGATGCACATCCGGGACCAGTATAACCTCTTTCTTTACCCAAGCTGCCCCGCAGACACCTTTTCCCTTAGCAATTCTTGTACATGCTACAGGACCCTGAAATGGGCCGAGCACCAGTTGTTCCCCTTTGACCATATAAAATCCTACCCAGAAATATCCACATCCCTGCTTAAGGGCAGCGCAAATATTGGATAAATTGGCAATCAGGTCCGACTCACCGGCTACCAGGGACACTATCTGAGGTAACAGCGCTTCGAACTTTTGTTGCTTGCCTTGATTTGAGGAAACTTCAATTTGATGCATTGGAATATATTCGTAAAGTATCTCCTGAAATTAAACGTTCATCGAGTAACTGAGTTGAAATTATTGGTGCTTTTATCCCTTTACCAAAATTTTTAGTGGAGGTGAAAACCCGGGCTTCGTTCCAATAACCAGCCGAAATCATTGAGCCAAGTAATCTGGCGCCACCTTCTATCAGTAAACTTTGAATGTTACGGTGGTAAAGATCATCTAATAAATCCTCCAAAAATCGGTCTTCAGAAACCTGAACCCATTCGACATTCGGTTCGATAAGGTTCTGCTTTAAATTGTAACACAAGGTCTGAACGGATCCATCAAACAGATTGATATCTCTATTTAGCCGCAGGTTGGAGTCCAGCACTATTCTTACCGGATTATTTCCCTTCCAATGCCTTGAGGTAAGTTTTGGGTTATCGTATTGTGCGGTGTTTCTACCCACCATGATGGCGTCTTCCTGGGAGCGGTATTTATGTACCAGCTGCCTGGAGCATTCGCCGCTGATCCATTTAGAATCGTAATTGGAATGTGCTATAAACCCGTCCATTGTCTGAGCCCATTTTAAAATAATATATGGCCGCCTTTGGCGGTGAAAAGTGAAAAATCTCCGGTTGAGAAAAGACCCCTCTGTTTCAAGTACCTTTTCCACCACTTCAACCCCCTGGTCGCGCAATCTTGAAATCCCTTTCCCGGACACCATGGGATTAGGGTCGGTGTTGGACACAACTACCTTTTTAATTCCTGAAGAAATAATAAGCTCTGTACAGGGGGGTGTTTTACCCTGATGAGAACATGGTTCTAAATTTACATATAGCACACTGTCCGGAAGTAATCGCCGATCCTTTACTGAATTAATGGCGTTTACCTCGGCATGTGGTCCTCCGTATTTGCGATGCCAACCTTCTCCAATGATCTGCTCTTTAAATACCACTACGCAACCTACCTGTGGATTTGGGCTTACCCGGCCTATACCCAGGGTGGCCAGGTCCTGTGCCCGTCTCATATATTTTATCAGATCATCCAATCTATTATATTGATCCTAAAGATAAAATTATCTGGCATAAGGAACTTCGCATTGATCAATAGATTTAACATGACCCGGAAAGATTCGGATAGCACCTTTCTGTTCATTTAACCGTTCTTTGTACTCATAATAGCTAACTTAAAGCAACCTGATTAATGACTTTGCCGATGGCAGGAATGCAATGCACCACTCAATTTCTTCGTGAAAAATTAAGTGCCAAAATATGCACGCTGTATGACCGTAGGGAAGCCAATCAAATTGCCGCTTTGATTGTTGAGCATTTTTTTAAGATTTCCACTACTTCGCAATTACTTGGAATGGAAATCGTGGTGAGCCGGGAACTTGAGATTGAGTTGGATGAAATTTGCCAGCGTTTGCTTGATCATGAACCAGTTCAGTATGTATTGGGTTACACTGAGTTCTATGGTCGGCAATTTAAAACCGACAGCAGGGCCTTGATACCCCGGCCGGAAACCGGAGAACTGGTTCATTCAATTTTAGCAGAGAACAAAATCGCCCCACATACAACTGTGCTTGATATAGGTACCGGCAGTGGGTGTATAGCCATAACCCTGGCGCTTGAAACCGGCTGTTCAACCTTTGCATTGGACTTCGACCCTTTAGCCCTGGCATTGACAGCAGAAAATGCCGATCGTCTTGGCGTTGAAATCGACCTGATAAAAGCCGATCTCTTTAAGGATTTACCTGAACTTCCGGCGGTTGATTTAATCGTAAGTAACCCACCTTATGTGCCCGAATCGGACCTTAAACTAATTGACAACAATGTTAAAAACTATGAACCGCATCAGGCATTGTTTGTCCCGGATTCGGATTCCTTGATGTTTTACCAGAGGATTGCGGTAATTGCCCCTGGTTTACTAAAACCCGGGGGACAGGTATTTTTGGAAATATATCATCTCTCCGGTCAGGAAGTTCAAACATTGTTCCAGCCCCCACAATGGTCTCAGGTGCTTATCAAAAAAGACCTTAATGGAAAAGATCGAATGGTCAAAGCCACATTGGGTGATAATTAAGGTGTGACATCAGGTAAGATGAGATAGTGATTCCAGCGCCTGGCGAAACCTTTGTTGCTTTTCCCCTGATATCAATGCGTATGGTACACCCGATGATTCGATCTCCTTTTGATATATATTGAACAACTGTTGTCGGCTTTCCGGATGTTCCCGTTGAGGATCGGGAACCCATAAAATATCTATATCCATCAGCAGGTAGGCATGATATTTTCGCTTTTCAATTTGGGCAAGGATCCATGGATGTACCTGGTTAAACTTAAAGGAACTCCAGATTTTAATTACTCTTAAATCAGTATCGCAAAATAAATAGGGTTTTCCAGGTTCCTGCCGGGTGTCCTCTGATGCCAACTGTCCCTGAGCAATTTTCAGCAAATCTTCTTGGTTATAAGGTCTGTCCAGCTGAGACAAATAAAACCGGGCATATTCTTCCACCAGGGGGCAACCGAAATAGTCCGCCAATTGTTTGGTCAAAGTAGTTTTGCCAGTTGATTCCGGACCAATAACCACTATTTTTTTCATCTCTCAATGGACAAGTTCATGCTTTTATGCCATGCCAGATATCCAACTACAGCCATGCCGATGTACACCAGATATAAAATACAGTAGAAGTATATTCCTTTATAGTAGTAAATTCCGGTGGCCAGCACATCTACTGCCAACCAGAATATCCAGTTTTCAATTTTCTTTTTGGCAGTAAGCCACATGGCCACAATACTAAGGATTGAGGTGGTACTGTCCCAATAAGGCAATGAAGCATCGGTATATGCTACCAGCAGCCGGCCCGACACATAAATTGTTATGGTTGATAATAACAACAGCAAACCCAGTAACCTGGGGCTGCTAGTGGTAACCTCTACCTGATCTGATTCATTCCCTGGATTTTTCCAGTAGTACCAACCGTAAATATTCAATACCAGAAAGAATACATGAAGAATGAAGTCGGCATATAGTTTGGCTCTTAGAAATATTACGAACGAAATAAGTACGTAAAGTATTCCGGCGGGCCAGGTAAGTATGTTTTGTCGAATTAAAAACCAGACGCAGAGCAAACCAAAAATCAGCCCGGTAAATTCCAATATCTTAATCCCGGTGGCATAATTCAGTACTTCCTGAAAAAACCCGCTTGACTCCATCACTGAGATTAAAATAGAACTAATAAGCATGCCGCAGCAATTTTACTGATAAAACAAACATAACCAGGAGTTACCAACCACAACTACTCCGGCTTATTAATTTTTTTACTTTCTTTTATTAGTTATACAATGTGTGTAGCTTTGTCTGGCAAATAATATCAAATAAAATTATTTGCCATGCCTATCAATTCCTCCAAGTTTCTTTTCGAAGCACTTACATACGATGATGTATTATTAACCCCTGGTTATTCTGAAGTATTGCCCCGGGACACTGTCGTAAGGAGTCACCTGACCAAGAATATTCCATTAAATATCCCTTTTATATCTGCCGCTATGGATACGGTAACTGAGTTCGAACTGGCCATAGCTATGGCCTTGGATGGGGGAATAGGTTTCATCCATAAAAATATGACCAAAGAAGCCCAGGCAGGTCAGGTTAGAAAAGTGAAGCGATCGCAAAGCGGAATGATTTTGGATCCCATAACTTTAAACGGAAAGTCTACCCTGGGAGACGCTGCTCAGATAATGAAAGAATTTAAAATTGGCGGTATTCCGGTCATAGATGGGGCAGGTAAACTCTCAGGAATCATCACAAATCGCGATTTACGCTTCCAGAAAGACCTTTCTATTCCTGTGGTGGATATTATGACGCATGAGAATCTAATCACTGCCAGTGAAGGTATAAGCCTTGAGGAAGCTGAGGAGATCCTGATGGAACATAAAATTGAAAAGCTGCCCATTGTTGACAGTGAAGGGAAACTTAGGGGTTTAATAACCTACAAAGATATTTTAAAGAACAGCGACCGGCCATTTGCATGTAAGGATGAATACGGGCGGCTCAGGGTTGGTGCAGCGGTAGGGGTTACCCCTGATATTAATGAACGTTTGGAATTGTTGATCGATGCGGGAGTTGATGTGATAGCAATTGATACCGCACACGGTCATTCCAAAGGAGTTATTGATACCCTCAAACTTGTAAAGAAAGAATTTCCGGATCTGGAGGTAATCGTTGGAAATATTGCCACTGGCGAAGCAGCCAAAGCTTTGGCAGACGCCGGGGCGGATGGAGTGAAGGTGGGTGTTGGACCTGGAAGTATTTGCACCACCAGGGTTATTGCAGGAGTTGGCGTACCGCAATTGTCGGCCGTTTTTGAGGCTAGTGAGGCGCTAAAATCGTACAACATTCCCGTGGTAGCAGATGGTGGTATCCGATTTTCCGGAGATGCAGTGAAGGCATTAGCTGCCGGTGCAAGTAGCGTGATGATCGGATCCATGCTCGCAGGTACGCACGAAGCGCCTGGGGAAATGATTATTTATGAAGGAAGGAAGTTCAAAACATACCGCGGTATGGGTTCCGTAGAAGCCATGGAAGATGGCTCAAAAGACCGGTATTTTCAGGATGCCGAAGACGATGTGCAAAAGCTGGTTCCGGAAGGAATTGTAGGAAGGGTCCCCTTTAAAGGCAATGTGTCCGAGGTTCTTTTTCAAATGGTCGGAGGCCTCCGTGCAGGCATGGGTTACTGCGGCGCTGCTGACATTACAGAACTTCACGGGGCAAAGTTTGTAAAGATTACCAATGCAGGGGCACGTGAAAGTCATCCACATAACATTCAAATCACCAGGGAAGCACCGAATTACAGTAGATAGCAGGATTTGAGAACCTCTTTAAATCGCTAATGTAACTGTCGATTTCCGTTCCAACATCGTATCAATAATTTTGTAACTTGGGCCTATTCTTGAACCCGTGGGTTGTGTATTATGCTTAGCAGTACCGGAATCTTAAGATTTACTACTGTAGCAGCCATCGTATGCTGGTTGGGCCTAACCCTTGTGGATCTTATTATCGGGTTTGAACTGCGAAATGCCAATGTTGAAATAGGTGTTCCAATCCTATTGTCAAACCTGTTACTAACCGGGTACATTGTTTCCCTATACACCCACTATTCACGCCGGCTGGCAGGAGCTGATAATCTTAATTTTATTGAATTGTTGTGGCGGGTGTTCGTAACTGGCCTGATAGCTACCATAGTATCGGTTTTTATACAATTTTTTCTATCCTTCTTTTCAGGAACCAGACTGGCCGAACATGGATTGCTGCTAAGTCTGCTATATCACATAAATATAGGTTTGATTCTGGCATTTATTATTTCAACTTTTTTGGTTTGGAAAAAGCTGGTCCTATATCAGAAAACCAAAGCCCTGCTGAGAACCTGGCAGGTATTTGAGTATGCATTTCTGGCAAGCCTGCTTTTTCAGTTTATACCCCATTCGCCATTCGATCTGCCTTTTTCCCTGATCTTTGCATTCCTGCTGGCTATGGGTTTGGTAGTTACCCCAAATTTAAAATGGGTAGCATTCCTGAATTTTAAGCAAAAATGGAAAAGCATCTTATTGATTTTGCTCATTATCCTTTATCTGGCATATTTCCTTCTTTACATTGCCAGATCCAGAGACAACGAACTTTTGATTTCTGATCTATCCAACCATGTATCGGTTCTGGCAATTTTTAGTTTTATCATCTTATATGCAATCTCTTCGTTGCTGGTCACACTTTTCAACCTCCCAACAACTTCTGTCTTTGAACAGAAACTGGAAGAAGTAGTTAGTTTCCAAAGGCTGAGTCAATCCAACCAGACCGGCCGGAACCAGGATGAAATTTATGATCTATTACTGGAGAGTGCTGTTAGCGCCAGTTTTGCCAATGGTGCCTGGTTCGAACCCAATCACCAAACAGACCCAACGAATCTTATCACCAAAAACATTAGTAAGCAGAAAGTAGACCAACTGAGGAAAGCTATCGCCGATTCCACACAAAGGAAGTCGAAAAGATCAGCCATTACCACCAAAATATCTGGCGAAAACCAGACATTGGTTGAAAACATCAAGCATCCCGAATTCAAGTCAGTGCTGATCTACCCACTTACCGTTCAGCATGAAAAGATTGGTAGTATGGTGTTGTTAAAGGAGGTTTCCGACGGATTCAATAATGATGTTATCAACATTGTAAATACCTTTGGCAACCAGGCGGCGGTTTCAATTGAGAATTATCGACTGCTGCAATCTGCAATTGAAAACGAAAGATATCGGGAAGAACTGAATATTGCCAAAAGGGTTCACGAAAGCCTGCTGCCTTCAACGCTTGAATCAAACGACAGTTTTGATATCACTGCTTATTCGAAACCTGCAGATGAAGTGGGCGGTGATTATTTCGACACACATCGGATTTCCAAGCATAAATTCGCGCTGATTATTGGTGATGTATCAGGAAAAGGGACTTCTGCGGCATTCAATATGTCTCAAATGAAGGGGGTTTTCCACAGTTTAGCCCAAATTGATCTGGATCCGGGGGAGTTTGTAATAAAGGCAAATGATGCCCTGGGCCGCTGTTTGGAACGTACTTCTTTCATTACTTTATCCTATTTTATACTGGACACAGAGGCCGGGGTAATAAAATTTAGTCGTGCAGGTCATTGCCCTGCACTTTATTATCATAAAGATCAGTCCAAGGTGGAATTCCTGAAGAGTAAAGGACTTGGTCTGGGGATAATACGCAACAAGGAGTACTGTAACTACGTAGAAGTCAATCAGCTCAGTTATAAATCAGGTGATGTGTTGGTCCTATATACAGACGGGGTTATAGAGGCCAAAGATCACAAAAACCGGGAGTTCGGTTATGATAGGTTGAAACAGATTGTACAGAATAATAGTCAGAGTTCTGTTGATAGTATTCAGGAAGCTATCATCAAGGGCCTGAGGGAATTTACCCAGGAAGACGAAATTGAAGACGATTTTACCACTATGATCCTGAAATTCAGGTAGAAACTTTAACTATTTTATACCGTTATATAACTATATATGCATATTTCGAGTGTTTTAGAGGATGGAAACTATGTAATTGCTGTCGATGGCGATGTGGATGCCAGTTCATCCATTCGATTAGATGAAGCAATTGCCCAGGCCATCCAGGAGGGTCAACAACATATATTGATTGACTGTGAAAATCTAAACTACATATCTTCAGCCGGCCTTGGTGTGTTTATGTCCTATATTGAAGAGTTAAAAACTAAAAACATTCGAATGGTTTTGTTTGGTTTAAGTGAACGGGTAGCGAATGTGTTTAAGGTGTTAGGATTGGATCAGTTGTTGAATATTAAGGAAACTAAAGACCAGGCAAAACAGCGAGCCCATGAACAATAGATTGAAGATTCCCTGTCAGAAGGAAAAGTTAAGAGACGTACGCAGTTTCGTTGAAAACTTTCTTCGCCAGCATGGAATTTCCGAAATTGAGGCTGGGGAAATGGTGCTGGCTGTGGATGAAGTTTGCGCTAACCTAATGATCCACTCTCATCAGTGTAATCCGAAAAAGCACATTGGTGTTCAAATCAACATAACCAAAGCCGATGAAGTACAGTTTGAAATTAGTGACTACGGAGTTGGATTCAATTTTTGCCGGTATAAGGAGCCTTCTCTTGAAGATATTATCAAAGAAAAGAAAAAAGGAGGCGTTGGATTAATTTTAGTAAGAAGGATTATGGACACTATGGAATTTATCCGCAAAGCCAATCGCAATGTGTACAGAATGGCAAAGAAAGTTGAGATATCCTGATCTCCAAATTCACTGGTTAACATTTTTTGGCATACACAGAGCCTGAGGTCTGTAAAAAATTGGTTAAAATTGCATCAAATTTTTTGCCTGTCTGGTGAGACTTTCTAATACTTTTAATTTCTTTCTGTGGCCCCTGTTGTTAGGAGTATGCTCTTTTTCGTGCAGTATGCTAAAAAACAACAGTTCGAGTGCTATTGTAAGTATTGACCAGACTCCGGTCTCCACCAAAGAATTCCTCTATATCTACAATAAGAATAATCTAAACGAAACACCTGCAGGGCCGAGTGATATAGACGAATATCTCGAATTGTTTATCAATTTTAAGTTGAAGGTCCGGGAAGCGGAAGCTTTGGGATTGCACAGGGACTCTGCCTTCATCAAGGAACTGGAGGGATATAGAAAGCAGCTGGCTGCTCCGTACCTCACTGAAACAAAGATTCTGGACTCTTTGGTTAAGGTAACTTATGAAAGACTCAAAACGGAAGTAAATGCCTCTCATATCCTGATACAAGCTGCTAATGACGCATCTCCAAAAGATACCATGGCAGCCTATGAGGAGATAATGTTACTATCGGATATGGTCCGGAAAGGTAAAGATTTTGGAGAAATAGCCTATGAGAACTCAGAAGACCCTTCAGCTAAACTAAATAAGGGGAACCTTGGTTATTTCACAGCAATGCAAATGGTATATCCTTTTGAAGAAGCGGCCTACCGGTTGCCTGTTGACAGTGTTTCGGGACCGGTACGTACCAATTTTGGTTACCATTTAATAAAAGTTCATGACAAGCGGCCCTCTCAGGGCAGAATACAGGTATCGCACATTCTGGTCCGAACACCTCCTGACATCTCACCGTCAGATTCTACACTGGCAGCTAATCGCGCCAGAGAGATTTATTTAAAAGCAACCGGTAAAGAGGACTGGAACTTGTTGTGTCGGCAGTTTTCAGAGGATGTGGGAACTAAGATGAAAGGCGGGCAACTTCCCTGGTTTAAGACCGGAGACATCAGCAATATTCCTTCCTTTGAACAGGCTGCGTTCGCACTAGAACAAATGGGAGACATTAGCGAACCAGTTCTAACAGCTTATGGGTGGCATATTATAAAATTGGATGGAAAAGTAGGATTAGAGACTTTAGAGCAGTTAGAACCCCAGATCCGATCCAATCTTTCAGCTAATTCTAGAGCAAATCTGAATCAGAAGGAGCTAATAAAACGTTTAAAAGAGGAAAACAAGTTTAAAGAAAATAACCAGGTGGTTGAACAGGCTCTTGAATTTGCCAATGAGAATTTGAACAAGGGTACCTGGCAATCACAGGACCATTGGGAACACCTCGAAAAGGTGCTGTTCACTATTGAAAAGTCCACTTATAAAGTATCTGATTTTTACCGCTACGTGGAATCGAAACAGCCGTTGAAACCTCAGGAAAAACCATATGATATGTTGCGAACCGCGTATGAACAATATGCAGCAGATTGTTTGATAAACTTTGAGGAAGCACATTTAGCAGATAAACATTATGATTACAAAATGCTACTTAAAGAGTACCGTGATGGGATCTTGCTTTTTCAGCTAATGGAATCAAAGGTGTGGAACCAGGCTATCCAGGACACTACAGGTCTTAAAAGATTTTTTGAAAACAATCAGCAACGCTATCAATGGGATACCCGGGTGGTTGCCAATACCTACAATGTGGAAAATGAAGCAGCACTTGACAGGGTTAAAAATTTCATCCAACAGGAATACTTTGTTTACAATAAGTATGATTTCTTTGGCACCGGTGGATCGTTGAACAAAGCCCAGGTAAAAATCCTGAACGAAGCTGCTCAATTGTTAACACAAAGTATCCATCGACATTTGGTCTTACAGTATGACACCACCAGCCATGAGGCTAATCAATTAAAGGCAATTATCCAGGAACAATTGACCCGTCACCAGATAGCTGAAGCACAAATCACTACAGAACCGTTAGAGTCAGGTGCTCAGGAGTTCATACTATTTGTAGCCAGTAAATCTATTGACGATCTTGTTGATCAAATGAACAAAAACAATCCGTTGACCATCCAGGTGGAAAGCGGGGTTTTTCAAAAAGGAGAAAATCAATTTATTGATCAGGTGGATTGGGAGACCGGCACGCATCGTCTTGAAGTAGATGAGCGAATAGTACTGGTAGAAATTAAAGAAATACTTCCTGAAGGTGACCAAAAATTAAATGAAATCCGGGGGCAGGTGATTTCCGATTATCAAATAGAATTGGAAAGTGACTGGGTTAAGGAACTCAGAAGTAAATATCCGGTTGAAATATATGAAAAAGAACTCGAGAAAATATATGAACAATACCATCAGTAGCCTGGCGGTTGTTCTAATCGGACTGTTGAGTGGCTGTGATTTGTTCAAAATAAAAGACAACCAGTCAGAGCTCACCTCGGAGACCCCTCCGATAGCCAGAGTATACGATACCTATCTTTACCCCGAAGACCTTGAAGGATTAACATCCGAGGCCATTAACAGTTCTGATAGTGCTGATATTGTCGAACGATACATTCAAAGTTGGATTAAAAAGCAACTGCTAATAGATGAGGCATCATCAAGAATTGACTTTGATGAAGCGGAGCTCTCACGAAAAATACTGGACTACCGGTATGCCCTCATGGTTCATGAATTCAAGCAGTATCATATAAATCAAAGGCTGCAAACTGATGTTTCTGAAGAGGAAATCCAGGCTTATTACGAAACCAACCAGGATAATTTTGAGCTAAAACAGAATATAATCAGAGGAATTTTCATCAAATTGCCAAAGGAAGCTCCGAAAATCAATGAAGTGGGTAAACTGATCCGCTCACAAAAGCCGAAGGATCGGGATGAATTAGCTTCTTATTGCTTTCAATTCGCAACTTATTATACACTAGAAGATACAGTCTGGCTTAACTTTGAGGAGTTGATTCAAAGTACACCGCTGGCCAACATTCCGAATCAGGAGCAATACCTGAAAAACAACAAATATGTTGAAACCAACGATCAAAATTTTGAATACTTCCTCTATATCGATCAATATAAAATTGCTGATCAGATTTCACCTCTGGAATTTGTCCGGGACAATATTGCAGAAATAATTGTTAACAAAAGAAAAATTGCCCTGGCCAATAATCTGGAGTCAGACATCTATTCAGAAGCGCAGAAAAACAATGACTTTGAAATATTTAGAAGTAATTAGGGTATTATTGGTGCTGTTGGCAGCTATTGTATGCATGCCGGTATTCGCACAGGACAAGGGTGTTGTGGTAGACAGGATCATTGCCAAAGTAGATGATAAGATCATATTACAATCCGAATTGGAAGAAGCTTATTTGCAGTTTTTATCGAGTGGTCAGGTAACTGCGGGGACTTCAAAATGCAACATATTTGAAAGCCTTGTGGTGAATAAATTATTGGTGGCAAAGGCCGAAATTGACTCAGTGTTGGTTTTGGACGTGGAAGTAGACCAGAACCTGGATCAAAGAATGCAAATGATTCTGTCACAAGTAGGGGGTAATGAACAAGCGTTGGAGAGCTATTACGGAAAAAGCCTGGTAGATATTCGAAACGAACTGCGTGAAAGTGTGAAAGAACAATTGATCGTTCAAAGGATGCAGAGCTCCATAACTTCAGACATCAGTGTTACTCCGGCAGAGGTCCAGGCATTTTTTAATAGAATACCAAGGGATAGCCTGCCCTATTTTTCCGCAGAAGTATCCATAGGGCAGATGGTGAAAATTCCCGAAGTAGGCAAAGACGTTAAAGATCGGGTGCGTAATCAATTGCTGGAATACAAGAAACGCATTGAAGCGGGCGAATCATTTGAAGCGCTGGCCCGCCAATATTCACAGGGACCATCAGCTCCGAAAGGAGGAAATCTGGGTTACCAGCAAAGAGGAAGCCTGGTACCACCCTATGAAGCGGCGGCGTTGCAATTGGAACCTGGTGAAATTTCCGACCCGGTGGAATCAGAATTTGGTTTTCACTTAATTCAGTTGATAAGCAGGAGGGGTAACGAATATGACAGCCGCCATATTTTGCTTGAACTGGAGCCCTCTTTAAAAGATATTGAAAAAGCTGAAGTTTATCTCGACAGCCTCAGAACATTGATTGTAAAAGATAGCATTGCTTTTGAAAAAGTAGCTAAAGAGTATTCCGACGAACAAATCACTGCCGACAACGGAGGTTTTATGATTGGTGAAACAGGCTCACCCTATGTAGCCACTGATAAACTGGACTTCGAAACATTCCTTACCCTTGACACCATGAAACTAGGCACGATTACTCATCCTCTTCCCTACCAGACTCAGGATGGGAAAAAAGCGGTACGGATCATTTATTATAAGGATCGTATCAAACCGCATCAGGCCAACCTGCTGGACGATTATCAGAAAATTGCCAATGCAACACTGGCAGAAAAGAAAAACAGAATCCTGAACTCCTGGTTCGATAAAGCGAGGAATGACGTATTTATCCAAATCGATCCAGAGTACAATAATTGTCAGATTTTACAGTAACTTAATATTATATGGAGCCTTATAAAACGGAGGTAGATGCCGCCAACGGACTTTTCGAAGCTTGTACCAGGCTTACATCGGAAATTTCAAAAGTAATAATTGGACAGGACGACGTGGTTAGATTGGTGCTGACATCTATCTTTTGCCAGGGGCATAGCCTGCTGGTGGGTGTTCCCGGACTGGCCAAAACCCTTTTGATCCAGACGGTAGCATCGGCTCTGAATCTGGAATTCAACCGGATACAATTTACACCGGACCTGATGCCTTCCGACATCCTTGGTGCGGAGACATTGGATAAAGAAAGAAATTTTAAGTTCATCAAAGGGCCGATTTTTGCGAATATCATTCTTGCAGATGAAATAAACAGGACTCCTCCCAAAACCCAGGCAGCACTTCTGGAATCCATGCAGGAGTATAAGATTACCATTGCCGGCCATGACTATCAACTGGAAAAACCTTTCTTTGTGCTGGCCACTCAAAACCCGATTGAGCAGGAAGGTACCTACCCGCTTCCTGAAGCGCAATTGGACCGGTTCATGTTCAATATTTTATTGGAGTATCCGACTTACGAATCAGAAGTAGAAATTGTAAAAAGCACTACCGGTAATGAAATGCCGGTAGTTCAACAGGTGCTTACCAGCGAAGAAATAAAATATTACCAGGATTTGGTAAGGAAAGTACCCATTGCGGATAATGTAGTGGAATATGCGGTGAATCTGGCTCATCGTACCCGGCCAAATACAGACAAAGCCGCCGAAGTAACCAATAGCTATCTCGAGTGGGGCGCCGGCCCCAGAGCTTCTCAGTACCTGGTGCTGGCTGCCAAGTGTAACGCATTATTAAACGGCAAATATTCTCCGGATATCGAAGATGTACAGGCCACCGCCAAACCCATACTACGCCATCGGATTGTACGAAACTTCAAGGCTGAAGCGGAAGAGGTTACCGTAGATCATATTATTGATCAACTTTTGTAAGGTTTAGTGTTCTATATGTTTAGTTGGTAATGGTCAGGAAATTACCGTCCAATAGGGTTAAATATTTTCGTAGTGGCAAACTGGCCGGTCCACCGGTTGGGAATCCCTGAAAATCGAATGTGCTTGAACAACAGGGATCTGTCAAAAATAAACTACTTCCATCCACTTCCACCCGGGCACAGCTGTTCAGGGGCTCAAATGAACAATTCCTTTCAAAAGCCCGGTATTCATTGGAGGAAGCCCGGTAGATAATGATTCCTCTAACTCCTCCTTCAATATTTACATGCCCTCCAATAAATTGTAAATTCTGATACTGTTGATTGGTGATGTTTATGGTTTCGTTCACAATAGCAGCAGGAATCTGGTCCTGTGGATCCGAACTTTCACAAGAACTCAAGCACCAAATCCCAAAAAACAAAACCCAAACTAATTTCGACGGACTAAATTTCAAAGCTGCAACCACCTCATAACTAATACTCATTACTATCACTGGTAATTATAAAACCCCTTTCCCGTCTTTCTCCCTAGTTTGCCGGCCTCAACCATTTGCTGCTGGATGCGGCTGGGCCTGAATCTGGGCTCAAAATGAAATGATTTATGCATAGATTTGGTCACGGCATAATTTACATCCACTCCTATCAAATCCATTAGTCGAAAAGGCCCCATCTTAAAACCGCTGGCTTCCAACAATGCATCAATAGTCTCACAATCTGCTACCTGTTCTTCCAGCAATTTCAGGCTTTCCAGATAATAGTGTCTCGCCACCCTGTTTACAATAAATCCCGGGGCGTCCGCTGCCCGAACCGGAGTTTTTCCCAAACTCCTGGCAAACTCTGTAAGTTGATCAACTACCTTCGAATCTGTTTCTTTTCCGCTAACTACTTCAACCAGTTTCATAATGTGGGCGGGGTTAAAAAAGTGCAGTCCGGCCAAACGGCCCGGATGCTTCAGTTGGGCCCCCATCCTGGTTATAGGAATGGAACTGGTGTTACTGGCAAAGATGGATTCAGGTTGGTTAATGGATTCCAGCTTTGAATATAGGTCCACCTTAATATTAAAGTCCTCTATTACTGCTTCAACAATCAAATCTGCAGTTAAATCAACCACTTGATGAGAAAACGAAATATTATCCAGTGCTGTTTGCTTATCCTTTGCTGTTAGCTTACCTTTTTCAATACCCTTATCAAGATTTGCTGCGATACGGTTTTGTACTACATCCAATATTGATCTATTGATATCATATAGCAGTACCTGATACCCGGCCATGGCGGTCACCTGGGCAATACCCTGCCCCATGGTGCCTGCACCTACAACCGCTACTTTTTTGATGGTGATACTCATATCACTGGATTGGAGCAACTTTAAAATCCTAAAGACCTGAATTGCTCCAGGAACCTGATATCATTTTGTGTAAACAATCTCAGATCATTGATTTGATATTTTAGCATGGCTGTACGCTCTATACCCAATCCGGCAGCATACCCGGTGTATTTATTTGAATCGATGCCGCAGTTCTCCAGAACATTCGGATCGACCATACCGGAACCTCCGACCTCTACCCAACCGGTATATTTACAAATGTTACAACCTTCCCCCTGACAGATCAAACAGGAAATATCGATCTCCGCACTGGGCTCAGTAAACGGAAAGTAGGATGGCCTGAACCGTATCTTCACATTCTTGCCAAACATCTCCCTGGCAAAGTGAAATAATGTCTGTTTCAGATCTTTGAACCCGACATTCTCATCTACGTACAGTATCTCATACTGATGAAAAATGCAATGAGCACGCGCTGAGATGGCTTCGTTCCTGAACACTCTTCCGGGAGATAGCGTACGTATAGGAGGCTGTTGCTTCTCCATTACCCGGATCTGAACGCTCGAAGTATGTGTTCGCAATGCAATGTCCGGATCCTTTTCAATAAAGAAAGTATCCTGCATTTCACGGGCCGGATGATTCGGCGGGAAGTTCAGTGCGGTGAAATTATGCCAGTCGTCCTCAATTTCAGGGCCATCAGAAACGTTGAAACCCATTCGGCCGAATATTTCTATGACCCGTTCCCAGATGGCGCTCAGGGGGTGTACAGCGCCCAAATTAACACCACCAGGGGGTAAAGTAAGGTCCAGATCACTTGAACTGGTTGATGCAGCTTGCACTTCAAGTGAATGGATAAGGTTTTTAAATTTTTGCTGTGCCTGATCCTTCAATTCATTGAGTACCCTGCCCAATTCTTTTCGATCTTCTGGGGCAGCCTGCTTAAGTCCCTGAAATAATTCCGTGATTACTCCTTTTCGGCTAATAAACCGTAACCGGAATGATTCCAGCTCATCTTGGTTGGATACCTGGGCTTTTTCTAATTCCTGGTGTAGTGCTTTTACCTGATCCAGCATCCTGTAAATTTAGGTAAGTATCATTCCTGCGCCAACGGTTTCGTTAGTAAATTCATCTACCAGAATGACACTTCCGGTAGTGCGGTTTCTTCTATAATTGTCGTAAAACAATGGTTTGGTGGTTCTGATTGATATCCTTCCAATATCATTCAAGCCAAGTTGCAAGTCATCTTCAATCCTGTGCAAGGTATTGATATTAACTTTATATCGAATATCCTTAACGATACAACGCAGGTCCTGGGTGGTATGCTTTAAGGTATATTTACCCCGCAGGTTTAATGGTTTGTCATTCAGCCAGCATACCATCAGATCAATATCCTGGTTCACGTGTGGCTGGTTGTTGGTCCTTACAATCATATCCCCTCTGCTAATGTCAATTTCGTCATTGAGAGTCATAACCACCGACATAGGAGGAAAAGCCTCAGCCAACTCCTGATCCATGGTTCTGATAGATTCAATGGTGGTGGTAAAACCTGATGGTAATGCCATTATTTCATCTCCGGGCTTGAACACTCCTCCTTCGATCCTACCGGCGTAACCCCTGAAATCATGATGCTCGTCTGATTGAGGTCTGATTACCCTTTGCACAGGGAAACGGCAATCCACATAATTCATGTCACTGGCGATATGAACATTCTCCAGTACATACAACAAGGTAGAACCATCATACCAGGGCATCTTTTCAGATTTTGTAACTACGTTGTCTCCCTTAAGTGCACTTATTGGAATATAATGTATATCCGGAATGTCCAGTTTGTGGCTGAAAGTTTCAAAATCATCAACAATTTTGTTAAACGCCTCCTGGGTGTAATCCACCAGATCCATTTTATTTACACACAGTACCAGGTGTTTGATCTGCAGTAATGACGCAATGAATGCGTGTCGATTGGTCTGCTCTACCACCCCATGTCTGGCATCAACCAAAACGATAGCCAGGTTGGCAGTTGATGCACCGGTTACCATGTTTCTGGTATATTGGATATGGCCTGGGGTATCTGCAATTATAAATTTGCGTTTGGGTGTGGCAAAATACCGGTAGGCCACGTCAATGGTAATACCCTGTTCTCGTTCCGCTCGCAAACCATCGGTCAACAAGGCCAGGTTTACATATCCGTCACCCATTTTTTCGCTGGTTTTCTCAATGGCCTCCATCTGATCCTGGAATATGGCTTTCGAATCATACAGCAATCTTCCTATCAGGGTGCTCTTTCCATCATCAACACTTCCTGCGGTGGTGAACCGCATCAGGTCCATGTTAAGATACTTTTCGGAACTTATGTGATTATCAGACATTTTCTTAAAGTCTATTATTTCTTGTTTTTTGATCTTGACTGCCTAAACTGGTGCTTCAAAGGTCAATCAATTTATGTTCTAATCCGGCCCACACAGGCAGGTTCAATTACTCAATTGCTTTAAAAATACCCCTCTTTCTTACGATCCTCCATGGCGGCTTCTGATCTTTTGTCATCAGCCCTGGCCCCTCTCTCAGTTACCAGTGCTGAAGCAACTTCCTGAATGATGGCCTCCAGGGTACCTGCATTAGATTCAACAGCGCCGGTACAGGTCATATCACCTACAGTCCTGAACCTCACCACCCGATCTGTGTAGCTCTCATTCTCCAATGGACTTACGAAGTCGCACTTGGCAAGCAAAATACCGTTTCGATCCAGGACCTTCCGGCTATGGCTAAAGTAGATACTGGGAATTTCCAGGTTTTCCAGGGCGATATATTGCCAGACATCCATTTCCGTCCAGTTACTAATGGGGAATACCCTGAAATGTTCACCTGGCAGTTTCTTTCCATTCAGCAGGTTCCAAAGCTCAGGTCTCTGATTCTTTGGATCCCACTGACCAAACTCATCCCGGTGAGAAAGGAACCGTTCTTTAGCCCTGGCTTTTTCTTCATCCCGCCGGGCACCGCCAAAGGCCGCATCGAACTGGTGCTCCTCCAATGCATCCAGCAAGGTAGTGGTTTGTAAATTGTTACGGCTGGCATTGGCGCCCCGCTCCTCAGCTACCCTCCCCTGGTTAATGGAGTCCTGGACACTTCTAACAATTAGCCTGGCACCTACTTCATCGACCATCTTATCTCTAAAAGCAATGGTTTCAGGGAAATTGTGTTCGGTATCTATGTGCATCAGGGGAAAAGGAATCTTAGCAGGCCAGAAAGCCTTTTGTGCCAATCTTACCATAATGATGGAATCTTTACCACCTGAAAATAATAATACCGGACGTTCAAATTGTGAAGCAATTTCTCTCATTATGAATATCGCTTCAGACTCCAGCTGCTTTAAATGGGTTAGATTATAAGAATGCATTCGATTATATCTATTGAAATTTTATTCGTGGTAGAATGTTGTTTAAAAGTTGTGCCTGGCACGCTTCAATACTGTGGAGGTCGGTACGGATCTCCAAAGAGGGATTGGCGGGGTTTTCAAATGGGGAATCAATTCCCGTAAATTTCTTTATTTCACCTTTTCTGGCTTTCGCGTAGAGTCCCTTTACATCTCGTTGTTCGCATACTTCCAGAGGGCAGTTTATAAATACCTCATAAAACAAATCCTCCCCAATAATTTCCTTGGCGATTGAACGAATAGCCGCCGTTGGGCTGATCAACGAACAAATGGTAACTACACCACACTTGGCAAAGAGCTTGGATACTTCAGCCGCTCTTCTAATATTTTCCGTTCGATCTTCTTCTGAAAATCCCAGGTTATTGTTTATACCTGACCTAAGGTTATCTCCGTCCAATAACTTCGTGAGATATCCCATCTCATATAAATTGTTTTCCAGCGAACGGGCAATAGTGCTCTTTCCTGACCCGGAAAGACCTACCATCCAAATGACCAGGGATTTTTGCCGGTTTAACTTCTCTTTCTGCTCCTGGTTAAGAATGGTGTCAAAGATAGGATATATATGCTCCACTTTAGTTCTGGATTATTTATGTTTTAAAAATTATCAAGCAACAAAAATAGTATTATTATTTGAAAATTTTAAACTATTCAAATAATTAGTACCTTTGGGTCGTTGTAAATCTGAAATTGATTCTATGAGAAACGAAATTCAAGTGGCAAAAATAGTATCTATTGCCAAATTAGCAGGCAAAGCCATCTTAAATATTTACCATCACGCTGATTTTTCAAAGGTCGTTGACTTTAAGACTGATAACTCACCACTGACACTAGCAGACAAAGCGGCCCACCAGGTGATTGCAGCAGAATTGGAAAAAGCATACCCTGAAATACCGATCATTTCCGAAGAAGGGGCTGATGTACCCTATGAACAAAGAAAGGACTATCAAGAATTCTGGCTGGTTGATCCTCTGGACGGAACCAAAGAGTTTATTAAGCGCAACGGGGAGTTCACTGTTAATATTGCCCTGATAGAGAATGGATCTCCTGTGCTTGGTGTAGTTTACGTACCGGTTAAGGATTTAACCTATTACGGCCAGGTAGGTGGGGGCGCCTTTGTCAGTGAAGCTGAAAACGATCCACGGCCTATTAGCGTCAACAACAAACAGCACCAGCGGATTGCAGTTCGCAGTAAATCACATCCATCCCCGGAGGAAGAAGTAGTATTAAATGAGTACCAGGTAGTGGAAAGTATTTCCAGGGGGAGTTCTCTAAAATTTTGCATGGTAGCCGAAGGTAAGGCGGATATCTACTACCGGCATGGGCCAACTATGGAATGGGACACTGCTGCCGGTCAGGCGGTGGTCGAAGCTGCCAATGGGAAGGTATTGGTGGGCACGGGCCCGGAACCGTTCATCTACAATAAGTCCAGTTTACTCAATAGCAGCTTCCTGTGCCTGGGATTTTAGACTTTAGTTATAATTACTTTCGTCATTTGTGCCGATTATCCCGTTTCTGCAAGGATTATTGGTACCTTGGATATACATTTGTACAAAGAGTACCACATGCTGTTAAGCGAAGTTTCAGCATTAATAAAAAAGGAAATCATCATTGAATTGCGTCAGAAATATGCAATCAATGGAATCCTACTGTATCTGGCGGGAACCGTCTTTATCTGTTACCTTAGTTTTGGCGCCCAATCCTCTCAGCTCCACCCTGTTACCTGGAATGCCTTATTCTGGATAATACTATTGTTTACCGCAGTAAGTGCGGTTGCAAAAAGTTTTCTGCATGAATCTGCCGGCTTGATGACCTATTATTATACCGTAGCCAGTGGGCAAAGTATTATTACCGCAAAAATCATCTACTACAGCCTATTGTTGGTTGCACTGGGCCTGATTGGGTTTGCTTTTTATGCGTTAGTGCTGGGTAACCCGGTCCATAATCCTTCGCTATTTACAATAAACATTATATTTGGAGCAGTAGGAATGGCCACTACGCTTACTTTGGTCTCAAGCATCGCTGCCAAGGCACAAAACAATCAAACGCTGCTGGCGGTTCTGGGTCTGCCTTTGTTAATTCCGGTGTTACTGATGAGTATAAAAATCTCGAAAAACGCCATGGACGGGCTGGAGTGGTCTGCCAGCTATAATGAATTAGCGGTGATTGGATCGATTGACGCTATTGTTTGTTCACTTGCCATAATATTATTCCCCTATATTTGGAGAAGTTAAGTAATATGAAAAAGAATTGGTGGAAAGTACTGTGTGTTATCCTGCTACTGTACTCTGTAGTTGGTGGTTTCCTAATGGATGTTCCACGGCTTCATATTCTGAACGAATCCATCCGCAATACCTTTTTCCATGTACCGATGTGGTTAGGTATGATGATCTTATTGCTGGTTTCCATGGTTTACTCCGTACTTTATTTAAAACGGCCTTCACTTAAATATGACTGCTACGCCGCCGAGTTTGCGAAAACAGGAATTTTATTTGGTGTACTGGGAATTGTAACCGGGATGATCTGGGCAAAATTTACCTGGACCTCCGCGTGGAGTGGCGATCCCAAGCAAAACAATGCCGCCATCGCACTGCTGATCTATTTTGCTTATTTAGTACTACGGGGTTCGATGAAGGATCCGCAACAGCGGTCTCGCATTAGTGCGGTCTATAACATATTGGCCTTCTCTACCCTGATTCCATTGCTGTATATTCTGCCGGCTCAAACAGACTCTCTGCATCCCGGAAGTGGCGGTAATGCAGCATTTGGGGATATCGATCTTGATAATAGATTACGGGCAGTTTTCTATCCGGCGGTAATAGGATGGACCTTGTTAGGCGTCTGGTTCGCCACCCTGGGAAGTCGAATCAGCATTCACCGAAATCGTTTAGATCACCTGGACCAATAAGAAAATATGAAAAAAGCACTCATCATCATCTTACTATTCTTCAGCCTTCAAGGATTTAGTCAGCAAAGCTATGAAGGCCCGGAGAACACCAAAGTCGAAATGGCTGAAAGTTTCAGAAGCAATGGGAAAATTTATGTGGTAGTAGCCGTACTGACCACGGTGCTGGTAGGCATGATTTCTTATGTAATAATACTTGACCGACGAATTAGCAAAGTGGAACGTTCCACCGAAGATTAACAATATTCTTGGTATTGTATCCTGTCTTCAGCTAGTTTTTAGTTAATTTTGCCCTTTGGAACTCACATAAATGAAGAAATCACATATTCTAGGCATTGTAGTAATTGCCATTGCCATTGGTATAATCATGAGTACTGCCGGTGACGCCAGTTCTTACGTTACTTTCAATGAAGCTAAAGCCATGGCATCTTCCGGAAACGATGCTAAAATCCATGTAGTGGGAACTCTGAAAAAATCTTCCGATGGAACCGTTGAAGGTATTGAACCGGCCGGGGATAAACTTTCATTTTCATTCTTAATGGTCGACGCTGAAATGCGCGAACAACAGGTGTATTACCCTGAACCTATGCCGGTAGACTTTCTTAGATCGGAACAGGTAGTAGTCATTGGAGCCTATCACGACGAACTCTTTATTGCGGATAAAATCCTGCTAAAGTGTCCTTCTAAATACCAGGAAGAAGAAATCCGTGTCACTTCATAGCACTTCAGCCCAGCCACAAGGCATATGATACATTCATTTATTGGTAATCTCGGTCATCTTTCAGTCATCGTAGCCTTTGTGTCCTCACTGATAGCATGCTTTGCATTCTATAAGGCAACCACCAGTAATCAACTGAAAAAACAAGGATGGCTATCATACGGCCAAACTGCATTTTACGTTCACGCTGTCGCGGTGTTATCAGTGATAGTTTGTCTATACTTTATCGTCTATAATCACTATTTCGAATACCATTACGCCTGGAGTCATAGCTCCAGACAGCTTCCTTTTTATTACATGATTTCCTGTTTTTGGGAGGGGCAAGAAGGTAGTTTTCTTTTGTGGATCTTCTGGAATGTTGTATTAGGGATGGTGATTCTCAATACCAGCAGAACCTGGAAGGCGCCGGTTATGACCATTTTCGCTTTGGTACAGGGCTTTCTTACTTCCATGATTCTAGGGGTTGTAATTTTTAACATTAAAATCGGTAGTACCCCTTTCATATTACTCAGGGATGCAATGATGGATGCTCCGGTGTTCCAGATGAACCCGGATTTTATACCTGAAGACGGTAACGGCCTAAACGCTTTGCTGCAGAACTACTGGATGGTTATTCATCCTCCTACACTCTTTCTGGGCTTTGCAACAACCCTGGTCCCTTTTGCCTATTGTATGGCTGGGTTATGGACAGGAAAAGTCAGAGAATGGATACGTCCGGCATTGCCCTGGGCTTTGTTTTCTGCTATGGTTCTTGGTGTGGGGATTTTGATGGGAGCTTACTGGGCTTATGAGACCTTAAATTTTGGTGGATACTGGAACTGGGATCCGGTTGAAAATGCGGTTTATGTGCCCTGGTTGGTATTAGTAGCAGCCTATCATACCATGATTACTTATCGGAATAGCAATACGGCACTTAAGACCTCAGTAATACTGGTAGTAGCTACCTTTATTCTCATTTTATACTCGACATTCCTTACCCGAAGCGGCATTCTGGGCGAATCGTCAGTGCATTCTTTTACGGACCTGGGTCTATCCGGCCAATTACTGATTTACCTGTTGGTATTTACCATACTCTCTATTCTGATAATAGTATATCGTTGGAAAGATATTCCCACTTCGAAAAAAGAAGTTTCCACCTACAGCCGTGAATTCTGGATCTTCGTAGGTGCAACCACCTTATGCCTGATGGGTTTCCAGGTGCTGGTGGCCACGTCATTTCCGGTTTACAATAGTATTCTGAACGGAATTGGTTTCGAGTCAAATATGGCGTTACCTGCAGATCAGGTGAGCTACTATACCAAGTTCCAATTATGGTTTGCGGTGGCGGTGGCACTATTATCAGGTACCGGACAATTCTTTTGGTGGCGTAAAATGGATACTAAATTGTTGAGAGAAACACTGGTGGGCCCAATATTGATCACACTGGTAGTTAGTGCCATAATTATGTGGATCACGAAGGTAACTGAATTCGCTTATATCGTGCTTTTAGTAGCTGGAATCTACTCAGTAATCGCCAACGCCAAAATTCTCTGGAACCTAAAGAATAAAAGCTGGCATTTATCCGGTGGCGCTATTGCACACATCGGTATTGCCTTAATGTTAATCGGTATCATGTACTCTTCCGGGTATTCAAAAATTGTTTCCCTTAACAAATCCGGATTACTGATTTCCAGAGAAGTAGATGACGAATTCAACTTGCAGAATCTGATTCTTTTTCTAAATGAGCCCAGGGAAATGGACAAGTACTCCCTGATTTATGAGGGAAGGAATGTGGAAGCCGATGATGTATCAGGATATGTACCGGTGGAGATTCTAAGCCCTACCAACGACCCTTATTACTGGATAGCAGCGGAAGACGTACAGCGAAACGGCAGGGTAGTTAAAGCCAGGGGCGATACTCTTAGGATTTCACCAGAAAACATATATTTTAAGGTCAGGTACCAGCAACAAAACGGCCAGGATTTTACTTTGTACCCTCGGATACAGGTAAATGCGTCTATGGGACAGGTGGCCTCTCCTGACATCAAACGGGCAGTTACCAAAGACTTATACACGCACCTGTCATATGCACCGTTTATGACCGAAGAAGAAACCAGGGAATGGACCCATTCGGATTCGCTGACTATTCAAATAGGAGAGCGATTTTTTATCAACGATTATGTGGCCACACTTAATGATGTTCAACGTGTGCATAATATTCCGGATATAAAACTCGAGGAAGATGATATCGCGGTAAAAGCAACCATATCCGTGGCCGGAAATTCTGATGATTATACCATTGAACCAATTTTTTTAATAAGGGATCAGCGGGTAGCACGTATACCGGATGTGATTAACGATTTGGGGGTACGGGTAGCTTTCTCAAAAATTAATCCCGCAACCGACAGCTTTGACTTTGACATTTACACTACACAAAAGGATTTCGTAATCCTTAAAGCAATTGAAAAGCCTTATATTAATATCCTGTGGTCAGGTACACTATTACTGGTATTTGGATACGTTATAGCTATACGAAGAAGGTATCGGGAGTTTGTACTGTCCAGAAATAAAGGACTGGAATAACCAAAAACGGTATTAAGCCGTATGTCTAAGTTTTTCAAGATTGCGATTATTGGATCTGGCAACGTAGCCTGGCATTTGGCCAGGGTATTTGAAGATTCAGGTCATTTTATCACCGATATATACAGCCGTAGAACCTCTAATGCCAATGACCTGGCCAGACGGTTGTATGACACCAATGTTACCCGCAGCCTGGATTTGAGAGATAGTGCTGCTGAGATATTTGTACTGGCAGTTTCAGACAATGCTATTGAAGAGGTTGCCGGTAAGCTTAAAGTGCCTCCTTATGCCTTGGTCGTTCATACCAGCGGTACACAACCGCTTGCTTTACTTACAAAACATCACGATAACTCGGGTATCTTCTATCCGTTACAAACTTTCAGCAAAGGGATATCCGTTAATTTTCGGGAAGTGCCGATCTGCATAGAAGCAAAGCATCGCCCTACCGAAAAAATTCTTCACAGACTGGGCGAAAGTATCAGTAATGAAGTTTATACCATCAATTCTGAAGACCGTAAAATACTCCATGTTTCAGCAGTGTTTGCATGTAATTTTAGTAATCATATGTTTACCATCGCTCAGGATATTCTGGAAGAACATGAAATTGATTTCAGTCTACTTCATCCCCTTATCGCTGAGACAGTAAATAAAGCTTTGTCTGTAGGACCTGTTGAAGCTCAAACCGGCCCGGCCATGCGGGATGACGACAAGGTAGTGCGGGAGCACTCAAGGTTGCTTAAGTACGATTCCGCCTACCGGAAGATTTATAAATTACTTAGCGAGCACTTGAAAGAGAGTTATTCCTGATCATGAGTACCGCCCCGGCACCGGTAACTGCAGAAACCAGGTTTTCCATTCCTGGCGTGCTTAAACTGGTGCGGTGGCCGAACTTGTTGATGATCGCCGTTTCACAATATCTGGCGGCAATCTTCCTGCTGGGCCCGGCTGCTAATTATGGACGATACCTTAAAGACCTAAATCTATTGCTTATTTGTGTTGGTACCGTTTCAATTGCAGCTGCCGGATACATCATAAACGACTACTACGATGTGAAAATCGATTACATTAACAAACCTGAAAGGGTAATTGTAGGCAACATTTTGAAACGAAGGGTAGCTATGTTTATCCATATCGGCCTGAATCTGATTGGATTGATTTGCGGAGCGCTGGTCTCCTTAAAAATTGCAAGCATTAATCTGTTAGCAGCTACCTGGTTGTGGGGCTACTCCAACCAGCTAAAACGAATGCCCTTGATCGGCAATTTCAGTGTGGCAATTTTGAGCGCTCTGGCCATAGCAATTGTAGGAATTCATTACGGAGCCGCTGATAATTTGATTTATATCTATGCAATCTTTGCCTTTGTGGTTTCCCTTATCCGGGAAATTGTCAAAGACCTGGAAGACCTCAAGGGTGATGAAACTTTTGGGTGCAAGACCTTACCGGTCGTCTGGGGTATACGTCCCACGAAGTCATTGATTTTTGTATTGATGTTTTTGTTTGCCCTGTTATTAATTAATATGCTGAAGGAAATCGATAACAATAATATATATCTGTATTTTGCAGCAATGTTCCTTCCGGCTGTATACTTTATTTACCGACTTTGGATTGCGGATACCAGAAAACACTTTCACCAGTTAAGTACCTATCTGAAGCTTTTCATGGCCTCAGGAATCCTCAGTATGATTTTGGCTTAATAATTTGACATTTGAAAAGGAATAGAATTGCGGTCTTTGCCTCCGGCAATGGGACCAATGCTGAAGAAATATTTAAATATTTCCGTAACCATAAATACATAAAAGTTTGTGGTGTATTGACCAATAATCCGGCAGCGAATGTGATTAACCGGGCAGCCAATCATCAGTTGCCTTGCCATATTTTCGATCGCAAAACCTTTTCTGACAAAGAAAAGATGCAGTCAATCTTAAATGAATGGGAGGTTGACGCAGTGGTACTGGCCGGATTTCTATGGCTAATTCCTGGTTACCTGATAAAGCAGTATCCCGAACGGATCATCAATATACACCCTGCGTTACTACCCAGGTTTGGAGGTAAAGGTATGTACGGCATGAGAGTTCACCAGGCTGTCATTGATTCAGGAGAAAAAGAAAGCGGTATCACCATTCATCAGGTGAATGAAGAATATGATAAAGGAAAAATTATTTTTCAGGCAAAATGTGCAGTAACTCCACAAGATACGGCGGAAACACTGGCCGGGAAAATTCATGATTTGGAGCACCGGTTTTACCCTAAGATTATTGAACAGTGGCTAATGCAATAATATTGGTGGCCAAAAGAACCACCCCAGTATAATATCCAGAAGAATTTAGTTAGCTTTACAACAGATTGATTTAAAGCATCAGCAATGAGTGAAAAAGCCATCAAGTCCGCATTAATCTCAGTATTTTATAAGGATCAACTTGCTCCTGTAATAGCGAAATTAAGAGAACTCGATGTCACCATTTATAGCACCGGCGGAACCCAAAAATTCATCGAAGATCTGGGATTTCCGGTGCTTTCAGTTGAAAAGTTAACCGGGTACCCCTCTATCCTGGGTGGAAGGGTCAAAACATTACACCCCAAGGTGTTTGGCGGAATCCTTGGACGGCGGGATCAGAGTAAAGACCTGGACCAATTGGAGTCCTATGAAATTCCCCCCATAGACCTGGTTATAGTTGACCTGTACCCTTTTGAGGAGACGGTTGCATCAGGAGCCGAAGAACAGGATATCATTGAGAAAGTAGATATCGGGGGAATTTCTCTGATCCGGGCAGCGGCTAAGAATTTTAAAGATGTGCTGACCATCAGTTCGCGGGAACAGTATCAATCACTAATAGATCTATTAGATTCCGGAAAAGGTGCCACTACGTTGGACGAAAGGAAATTTTTTGCGGCCCAAGCGTTTGATATTTCCTCACATTACGATATACAAATCTTTAATTACTTCAACCGCGATTCCGGGTCCCCGCGACTAAAAATCAGTGAAAGAACCCATCGCAAACTTAGGTATGGGGAAAACCCTCATCAGGAAGGGTTTTTCTTTGGGGATCTTGAAAACATGTTCGACCAGCTGCATGGGAAAGAATTATCCTATAACAACCTGGTTGATGTTGAAGCTGCAGTAGCTTTAATTGCCGAATTCAATGAAGAACCTACTTTTGCCATCCTAAAGCACACTAATGCCTGTGGAATTGCTTCGGCGGAGAATATTGCCTTAGCTTATGAAAAAGCGTTTGAATCAGACACTGTATCCGCGTTTGGAGGAATCTTAATTTCCAATGGTGAAATTACCGAAGCAGCGGCGAATTCAATGAAAGATCTGTTTTTTGAGGTGCTGATTGCACCTGCTTATTCAAGCAGCGCGCTGGAAATACTTAAGGAAAAAAAGAACAGGATCCTGTTGATCCAAAAATCAAACCTGAAAGAACGAACCCAGGTTAAATCCCTATTGAACGGGTATATTCTTCAGGAGAGGGATTTAAAAACAGATACCAAAAAAGACTTCCAGCAAGTTTGTAGCAGACAGGCTAGCGATGAGGAGCTCAATGCACTGGTCTTCGCCAGCAAAGTTGCTAAACACACCAAATCCAATACCATAGTCTTAGCCAGAGACCAGCAACTACTCGCCAGTGGGGTAGGACAGACTTCGAGGGTTGATGCCCTGAAGCAGGCTATTGAAAAGGCCCGGCGATTTGGCTTTGATCTCAAAGGAGCGGTAATGGCCTCGGATGCCTTCTTTCCATTTCCCGACTGTGTGGAAATTGCCAGCAAAGCTGGGATAACCGCAGTAGTTCAGCCCGGAGGATCGATACGGGACCAGGCTTCAGTGGATTATTGTAACAGCCAAAACATGAGTATGGTGTTTACCGGAGTAAGGCATTTCAAACATTAAAAAAAGAATTATTAATTGTATTTTAAGTAAACAAATTTGTAAATTCCCGCGATTTACGAAACTTTTTTAGGATTATACTAACAAATGGGATTTCTGGATTTTTTCACCAGTGACATAGCTATAGACCTTGGAACAGCTAACACACTAATCATCCAAAAAGAAAAAATAGTTTTGGATGAGCCTTCTATTATTGC
>BQJT01000018.1 GCA_021604845.1 Cyclobacteriaceae bacterium | reverse complement strand
GGGTAATTCCGGTCCAATCCAGGCTGTATCCAACGATCAACCCTATTAAACCTGCAACTAGAAAAGTCTTTATCACTTTGGCCGGGTTTTCCTGCCCGGATATTAGTAGACTACCACAAATTGCTCCCCATATGGTATGGGCGGCGGTGGGAATGCAATTTATAGTCACCCACCCGCCTCCAGGATTAATTTTCCCCATCAGGATCATGTCCATAAAGGATCCAAAGTTCAGATCCTTTACAAAAGGTGCTCCCGGATCGTATGCCCGGTACATAATTTCCGTCAGGGCCAGCAAAAACAGTGAAGCCAATAATTGATTCCTAATGCTTGTTCGCATCAATAGAAAGGTAACCAGTATGGTAAAACTAAGCTGAGTTAGTACATTCCATAATTCCCAAACCATTTTTCCACTATAAACACAGTGCAATCCAGTACCAAAAGCAAACAGCAGAAAGCATCTTATAAGAATATGTTTGAATGCATCGTTCCAACTGGCTCCTTTAGCCATCCTGCCACGCAGCGAAAACGGCATGGCCACACCTACAATAAACATGAAAAACGGTTGAATCAGGTCCCAGAAACGAAGCCCATTCCATGGATGATGATGAAACTGCTCAACTAGCGAGTGCGCGAAACTGTTTTCCGGAACCAGGGTATCCAATGAATGATAGACATAAGCGGATTCCGCTACCAGTAAGAACATGGTCAGACCCCGGTAGGCATCCAGTGAAATCAGTCGGTTAGTAGGCAGTGAAGTTGTCATTTTTAAATTTCAATTAAGGTTGAGAGCAGTTAGGGAGGTCCCGTTGGCAATATTTACCGGGTATATGCTCATTCTTTTTCCAGTTGCATGAAAATAGGCTGCGGAATATTTTGAATTTATCGATTCAACATTCTCTTGATCAATAAGATTAATTGTACATCCACCAAAACCACCACCCATCATCCGGGCTCCTAATATGGAAGGCTCATCCCGGGTGTACTCCACCAAAAGGTCTAACTCCGGGCAGCTAACCTGATACATTTTGCTAAGCCCGTGGTGACTTAAATACATTTTCTGTCCAAAACCCTGAAGATCTCCGCACTGCAGATCCTTGCTTCCTTCAACAACCCGGGCGTTTTCTTCAATCACAAACTGGCACCTGTTTTTTAAGGTAGTGTCTTCAATATTGGTTAACATGGATAATTCACAATCCCGCAGACTGCTCACCTGATGAAACTTTCTACGGATCAGTTTCACCCCGGCTTCGCATTCCCTCCTTCTCACATTGTACTCTGAATCATCCAATTGATGTTTAACGTTGGTATTAAACAGCCAAAGCCCGTACTCTTTTAGGTCTACGGCTATTTCTTCATGTGTTTCAGTCCGGCAATCCAATTGTATCAACTTCCCTTCCTTGCCAAACATGTTGGCGTACTGGTCCATTAAACCACATTGCATTCCCACAAAATCATTCTCAGCTGCCTGGGACAGCCTGGCAATTTCAATTTTTGACAAATTGAGTCCCAATAAATTACTCAATCCAAAGGCCATACCACATTCCAGTGCGGCAGATGATGACAACCCTGCGCCTATTGGGATATCTCCTCCGAACACACAATCGAACCCGGTAACTTCATGACCATGTAACTGGAGCTGTTGCACCACGCCTATTATGTAATTGGCCCAGTTTCTTTGCGATGGCACCAGTTTATCCATTTTAAAGGAATGGTGCTCCTGCAAATCCCATGAAAACAGGTTGCAAGAGGCACTTTGGTTCAAACCAATGCATAGTGTAATTTCCCTGTCGATGGCCGCGGGCAATACAAAACCTTGATTGTAATCTGTATGCTCGCCAATCAGGTTTATTCTACCCGGGGATCGTACTGCAATTGGATTTGAGTTATACAGCTCGATGAACTTATGATGTATACTTTGAAGTTTACTCCAATCCATATACTTTACCAGCGTTCTGTTGGGCAGGAATTAAAATGTAAAGTATTGAAATATAGGGATTATTTGGCATGTGCAAAGCAAATTCATTCGATTTTAATACCGGTAAACAACCTTGATTATAGTATGCCTGTTGTTAAACTGGTATTTGTTAGACGAACTCATTAACTTGTTCGGAACCCGCATCCGAAACTATGGGCTATAACTTACGCCTGCCTGCCTGTCTAGCTGCAGCTATCTTTATACTTTGTAATTGCAGTGATTCACCCTCTGTGGGAGTCATCCCTGAAGCAGTAGACATTCCAAGCAATAACATCCGTCATTATCTTACTACCACCGCCGGGGATATTACCAAAGGCAGTCTTGAGGAATATACAAGTGCTGATGTTTGGGAAAAAAATAAGCCACTGAAATACCAGCAGTTTATTGAAATGGTCAGTTTGGCCGACCTGCCGATGAATATGGAACGAGCGGCTCCTAAAGTAACTGTTACCGGAAGTATTCAGCAAGATGGATACAGGATTGACAAACTTTATTACGAATCTTTACCGGGTCTGTATGTTGCGGCGAATTTGTATGTACCTGATAATATTGAATCACCTACTGCCGCAATTGTCTATGTTTGCGGGCATACCCAAACTCAGAAAGTCAGTTACCAGGCACACCCCCGAAAATTTGCTCAATTGGGTTTCGTTTGCCTGATCCCGGAAACCATACAATATGGGGAGGTAAAAGGAGAGCACTGGGGATGCTATGCAAACGGATGGTTTAACTGGTATAGCAGAGGATATACACCGGCCGGAGTTGAGGTATGGAATGCCGTTCGCGGGCTTGATTTGCTAAGCGCCATGCCAGAAGTTGATACTGCCCGCATGGGTACCACCGGCATTTCAGGTGGCGGAGCCATCAGTTGGTTCCTGGGTGCTGTGGACTCAAGGATCAAGGCAGTCGCACCTGTTTGCGGAATTAGCACCATAGATGGCCATGTTACTACCCGTACTATCGACGGTCATTGTGATTGTATGATGTGTATCAATACCTATGGCTGGGATACCAAGGATATTGGCGCTTTAATTGCCCCACGCCCATTGCTGATAGCTCAATCCGACCGCGACGGATTAAATCAAATTGAATCGGCGCAGGAAATTTATCACGACTTAAAGTCATTTTACCAAATGTTGGGACACCCCGAAAATATCAGCTTTATCGAAACCCCGGGGGGGCACTCCTACCATAAGAACAGCCGGGAAGGTATTTTTTCTTTCTTTTTGAAACACCTGAAAGAAGTTGAAGTCAGCCCTGAAAAGGCCGGAGATATCGATGAGGCTGCTCTACTTTCGGTGGACGATTTAGCGGCATATGAGGATGGTCCACCGCCAGATGATATAACCACCACCATTCAGGACTCCTTCGTTGACCTGGCATCGCCACCCAGGATAAGTAATGTAGATCAACTGATTAAATTCAGAGACCAGGTTAGGGAATCCCTAATGAAACGAACCTTTAATCATTTTCCTGATAGCGACTGTGCTTTGAATCCTGAACAAATTTTCAGAACCGATGATTCTGCAGAATTCGGTGGGGAAAAGTATTATATAAATACCGAAAAAGGCTGGCGGCTTAAAGCAAACATATACTGGAGACAGCCTAAGGATCAGAAAAAACCAATGATGATAATCCTAAGAAATCCGAATGAGGCTAAAAATGAATCAGAACGGTTTTCAAACGGATTAAGCGACCTTTGGAACATTGCCATTGTGGATGTACGTGGTGTTGGTGAATCAGGTTGGTCTGCTGATTTGCAATGGCACATACGTCGTGCATCAGCCTGGACCGGCAGGACCATCGCATCTATGAGGGTTTATGACTTGTTGCGTTTCATGGATTTTATCAGGACCTTACCCGGTGTTGATTCCGCAAGGATTGGAGTTGCAGGCCGGGGTGAAATGAGTGTGGTAGCAATGTATGGCGCACTGCTTGACGGAAACTGCAAGACCGTGATCATCCAGGAACCACCCGAAACGCAGAATGCAGCCAGCAACAGCGATGGAAGAGGTGACGCCATTGAGATGCTTAATTGCTTGAGAATTACCGATGTAAACCAGCTGCCGGGGTTAATTTATCCTACCGAAACTTTAGTATCAGGTGAAATTCCAAATAGCTATCAGTGGTCATTAGATGTTGCTGAATCCATCGGTCATAAAGAGATGATCAGAGAGATTAAACTTGAATAGTTCATGCGTAACTCAGGTTTTAAAATTGAACCCACAATAACTTGCCTATGAAAAGAGAATATATGATCAGGGCGATCAATGAAGACCCCGATAAAATATGGGACCTGGTCATAATTGGTGGCGGCGCTACCGGCTTAGGTGCTGCTGTCGATGCCACCACCAGAGGGTATAGTACCCTGCTGTTAGAGCAGGCGGACTTTGCCAAAGGTACATCCAGCAGAAGTACCAAATTAGTGCACGGTGGGGTCCGGTATCTTGCCCAGGGTGATGTGTCGTTAGTGCTTGAAGCGCTTCATGAACGTGGGTTGTTAAGGCAAAATGCCCCTCATTTAGTAAAAAATCTGGCATTCGTGATCCCTAATTACGAGTGGTGGCGGGGGCCGTTCTATGCGGTTGGTATGAAGGTGTATGATATGATGGCAGGGAAACTTGGTCTGGGACCGTCGGAAATGATTTCCAAAGAAGAAACCGTTGAAGCCATACCTAATATTAAAACCGAGGGATTACGAGGAGGCGTAATTTATTACGACGGTCAGTTTGACGATTCAAGATTGGCGATCAACCTTGCTCAGACCTTCAGCAAGAATAACGGAATCTTGTCTAACTATTTCAAGGTGACCGGATTAATAAAGAAGGATTCTTTAATTCACGGAGTTGAGGCGGTTGACCTGGAATCCGGGGTAGCATACTCAATCAAAGCCAGAGCTGTGGTAAATGCAACCGGGGTGTTCGCGGATAAAATAAGGGGAATGGACGATCCCGAGCATGCCCGAACCATCAGACCTAGTCAAGGTGTTCACCTGGTACTACCGGCTGAGTTCCTGAAAGGAGATTCAGCAATTATGATACCCAAAACCGACGATGACAGAGTGTTGTTTGCGGTTCCATGGCATCAAAGGGTAATTGTCGGTACTACGGATACACCCAAGGACAAACCGGAACTTGAACCCAGGGCACTTGATTCGGAAATTGAGTTCATTCTCAACACTGCAGGACGGTATCTAACCCGCGCACCGAAGCGTTCTGATGTATTAAGTGTGTTTGCTGGATTACGTCCGTTGGCTTATGATGGAAATGATCAGGAGTCAACCAAAGAAGTTTCCCGTAATCATCAAATAACCGTTTCATTATCAGGATTAATCACCGTTAGCGGAGGTAAATGGACTACCTACCGAAAAATGGGAGAGGATACGGTTGATAAAGCAATTTTAGTGGGAGGATTTGACGAGCGACCTTGTATTACCAAGAATATGCCCATCCATGGATATGCCCATAATATGCGCTCCGACGACCATTTGCAAATTTACGGATCAGACCGGGTGGCCATTCTGCAGTTGATTGAAGAAAATTCAATACTAAACAAAACACTTCACCCAAATTTAGAGTACACCACAGCCGAAGTGGTTTGGGCAGTGAAAGAAGAAATGGCCAGAACTGTAGAAGATGTTTTGGCCAGGCGTACCAGGGCGCTATTTCTGGATGCAAGGGCCAGCCTGGAGATGGCACCCGATGTTGCAAAAATCATGGCTGGTGAATTAGATAAAAGTGAGGAATGGATTAAAGACCAACTTGAACAATATAAAGCAGTGGCTGAAAACTATGTTTTGGAATAGTAAATGACAGTGTATTCTATGCGAGAATTTGCTTCACCAGTTCTCCATGTACATCTGTCAGCCTGTATCGCCTGCCCTGAAATTTAAAAGTTAATCTTTCATGATCAATCCCCAGCAGATGCATCAGGGTGGCCTGAAAATCGTGAACGTGTACGGGGTCCTTAATAATACTGTAACCGAAGTCATCAGTTTCCCCCAGTATATAGCCTTTTTTAACACCAGCCCCGGCCATAAAAACCGTAAAACACCTAGGGTGATGATCCCGGCCATAATTGGTGCTGGTTAACTGACCTTGAGAATAGCTGGTCCGCCCGAACTCCCCACCCCAAATAACCAGTGTATCTTCCAGCAATCCCCTTTGCTTCAGGTCCGTGATTAACGCTGCAGTAGCCTGATCGGTTTCAAGGCATTGGGTTCCTATAGCCTTAGGCAGGTTTCCATGCTGGTCCCAGCCTTGATGATATAACTGGATAAACTTAACATCCCGCTCAGCCAGCCTTCTGGCCAGCAAACAATTAGCGGCATAGGTTCCGGGGTTTCTACTGTCCGGCCCATACATATCATATATGCGGTCCGGTTCGGAACTGGTATCCATAATTTCAGGAACCGAAGTCTGCATGCGGTAGGCCATTTCATATTGGGACATACGAGCCATAATTTCAGGATCACCCACATCCTTGAAATTTAACTGCTCTAGCTGCTGTAAATGGTCCAATTGGTCTCTTCTAACCGATTCAGTTACACCGGGAGGGTTGTTCAGGTAGAGAACGGGGTTTTTACCTGCCCTAAATTGTACCCCCTGATGCTGAGAAGGCAAAAATCCGTTTCCCCACAGCCGTGCATAAAGCGGCTGCCCGAATTTATTTTTGGTTACCAGTACCACAAATGCCGGCAGGTTTTCATTATCCGACCCCAAACCATAGCTAAACCAGGATCCAATGGAGGGTCTGCCTGGCAGCTCGGAACCGGTTTGAATAAAGGTAACCGCAGGATCGTGATTGATAGCCTCGGTATACATGGATTTGATAAAACATAGCTCGTCAACAATCCTGGCCGTATGTGGCATCAATTCACTTACCCAGGCGCCTGATTCCCCGTACTGCTTAAACCCAAATTGAGAACCAGCCAATGGAAATGAAGCCTGACCGGAAGTCATACCGGTCAGCCGCTGCCCTTGCCTTACACTCTCAGGCAGATCCTCCCCATTCATCTTATTAAGCAACGGTTTGTAATCAAACAAGTCAAGATGGGATGGCCCCCCGCTTTGGAATAGGTAGATTACCCTTTTTGCTTTTGGAGAAAAATGCGGGCCGCCTAATATACCTTTGTTTCCGGGGTCAGTGGATTTCCCAAACAGTCCCATCGGGTCTAGAAAGGAACCCATGGCTACAGCTCCCAGTCCTAAGCTGGTTCTGGTGAGAAAATCCCGGCGGGTATAGTTTTTATCCTGGTGATCGCAGTGCATAATTCAAAACTTATAACTATCTCTTCATATAGGCCTCATCGTGATTGATCATGGTACTGGCAACTACTGTCAGCGCTGCGGTCCGGGTCTTGCTCAAGGTTGGGTTATTAGGATATTGTCCAACCGCCAATAAACTGTCGGCAAAATTCGGGTGCTGCTGGAACTTCTTAAGTTGCCCATGATACAGATCCTCAAAGATGTCAACTTCTTCTGATTCCGGTTTTCTTCCTGTCACCAGTCTGAAAGCCTGTACGATCTGATTCTCTAATGAATCTTCGAACTCCAACTGGATCCGTTCAGCTAGTACTCTGGAACACTCTACAAATTGCGGATCATTCATCAACACCAGCGCCTGTAACGGCGTATTGGTCCGTTCCCGCTGAACCGTGCAAACATCCCTGTTAGGCGCATCAAATGCGATCATAGCAGGATGGGGCGAGGTTCTTTTAATGAAGGTATACATACTTCTTCGATAAAGGCTGTCTCCGGGAGTAACTTTGTAGCGAAGCAGCTTTTGTGAAAAATTACCCTTATCAATCCAAAGCCCTTCAGGCTGATAAGGACGCACGCTCATCCCTCCTAACTGATGAACCAATAAACCACTGGATGCCAAGGCATTATCCCTGATCATTTCGGCTGATAGCCGATAGCTGGCTCCCCTTGCTAATAGAACATTATCAGGATCGCGCTCCAATTGTTGGGGCGATACGCTGCTGGATTGCCGGTAAGTATGTGACATTACCATGACTTTCAGCAAGCCTTTGATATCCCATTGATTATTTCGCAGATGCACAGCCAACCAATCCAATAGTTCAGGATGGGAAGGCAAGGCCCCCTGTACTCCAAAATCCTGAGGAGTTTTAACCAGTCCGTTGCCAAAAAGTAACTGCCAATACCTATTTACTGTTACCCTGGCAGTTAGTGGGTTTTTCTGGCTAAACAGCCATTGTGCCAGACCCAGGCGGTTCCTGGGAAATTCATCCGGAAATTTTCCCAGAATTTCAGGGGTCCCCGGATCCACCTGATACATCGGGTTGCTGTAAATACCTCTCCTGTAGGCGTAAGTGCTTCTTGGCTTGGACAATTCCTCCATAACCATAACCTCCACCACCGGGTTGATGTTCTCCAGCCAGCTATTTCGCAATTCTTTTAATTGTTCGCGCAATGCCTTCATTGCCGGCTGACGATACACCCAGTGGTTCCTGTTCAATGCAGCCCAATTCGCCTGCTTGATTTCATCTCCGGAACGAACCTGAAAGAGCTTAGCTACTTCTAACGGAGTTAAATCCGTATTATAGAGATCGATCTCATCGATAACTCCCTTAAAAACACCGTCTTCCCCGGTGAAAGCCCGGTAACTCTTGGCAACCCGTATGGCCCGCTCGTTCGGTTTATCAGATCCATAATCAACCGTTTTGGCTGACTTATATAATCGGTCAAACCGCACATTATTGGTTATGGGAATTCCGTTTATATACAGCCTGGCGCCGGCAGCATTACCGGAACCATCATAAGTAAAAAAAACATGGTACCACTGGTCGGTATTGAGAGAATCCTGTGAGACGATATGAATGTAATTGTGGGGCAAAGAGTGGATAAACCTGAAGTTAAGCCGGTTGGATTGGTCCAAATAAATATCCCAGCCACGCCAGAAATTATTCTTTTGTCCAGAGGTACCCATCAAAGTCTGGGTTTTATCCTTTACCTTCTTAGTGGTATTCATCCACATGCCACCGGAAAATGCTTCTGTCCATTCCAGATTTGGAAAATTGGTAATGTATAACTCATCGTACTCCCCGCTGAATTTTAATCCTTTCCCTACCTTGCCCTCAACCAGTTGGGGGGTACCAGGAGAATAGCAATATTTGTTGTCATCCAGTATCTTTCCTTTTACCGGTGTTTCCTGTTTTTGAGGTTCCTCTAAGTCCGTCTGGCGCCGGTCACGGATGGTTTCCAGCGGAAAGTATCCCACTCTGGAATTAAGATGTGACCATCTTTCTGTTACGGATTCCGGAGATTTAGTCTGCAGTTCGTCAGTTACAGCTTCTATCTGTTGATTGGTTTCGGCAATACGTTCTTCAAGGCTGGCGAGAATGTCCTCGGTCTCCCCATCCATAAGGGATAGCATAGGACCGAAATTGCCGTCATCTCCGGTCATTCCCAATTCCTTAATATTGTTAAAGAAGCCGGTAAGCTGGTAATAATCTTTCTGCTTTATAGGATCAAACTTATGATCGTGGCAGCGGGCACAATTCATGGTTAATCCCAAAAAAGCCGTTCCGGCAGTTTCTGTACGATCAAACACGTAATTTAACCGGAACTCCTCATCAATAATCCCACCCTCAGCAGTCATCGGGTGGTTCCTGTTAAATGCGGTTGCAAGTATTTGATCCTTACTGGCATCTGGAAGAAGATCTCCAGCTAACTGCCAGGTGACAAACTGATCATAAGGCATATTCTCTTCAAAAGCGCTGATTACCCAATCACGCCAGGGCCACATTTCACGCCATCCGTCCGCGTGCATTCCATGCGAATCGGCATACCGCGAAACGTCAAGCCAATCCATGGTAAGTCTTTCGGCACATGCGCTTGACTGAAGCAGCCGGTCTACCACTTTTTCATAAGCATTTACCTGTTGGTCGGCTAAAAACGCATCGATCTCGTCGAGTGTAGGTGGGAGCCCGGTTAAATCCAGGGTAACCCTGCGCAACAGCCGCTCCTTATCTGCTTCAGGACTCGGCGCCAACCCTTCGGATTCCAGCCGCTTAAAAATAAACCGGTCAATTTCATTGTGCACCGTCCATTGAGGATTCACTAAATCCGGCGGGTCTACCGCCTCGGGAGCCACAAAGGCCCAGTGATTCTTCCAAGTAGCACCTTGCTTTACCCATTTAATCAAAATAGCCCGTTCCTTATCAGTCAGCGCTAAATTCGATTCAGGTGGGGGCATCATTTCTTCGGGATCATCAGAGAGAATCCGATGAACAAAACTACTGCGGGTCAAATTACCGGCCTTAATAACTTTTTCAGCACCTTCCGGCAAGTCCAGCCGAAGTTCCGCCTTCCTGGCCTCCTCATCTGGTCCATGACAGGAGAAACAACGATCAGACAAAATTGGCCTTACGTCAAAGTTAAAGTCTACCCGCTCAGGCAGTTCTTCATAAGCCTTGGACACCGGTGACGGGATATCTACCGAACACGACGTTATCAGCAGGCAAACTACCAGCAAAACAATAGCCCTTTTTGTAGACTGAGATTTTAACACGTTTTTAGATCAACAAAATCAACTCTTCAAAAATACCAATAAATTTGTCCTGTTTAAAATCCGCGGTTCTCACAAACAATTTCAGCACACTTTCGCCAGAAATCCCCGTATCCTTCCCAATTGATAAAATTAACCGCCCAATGCGGGGCAGGGTCGGAAGTGTATGCAAGTACCTTGCCTTTACCCGTTTTGCGTATAATCAGCGCCGGATCATCCGTTTCCCGGAATCTAAGCAGGACCTCCCCTTCCGGAATTTCCCTGGTTTGGTTATATCCTAATATCGGGGGACAGTTGGCAAAATCAAGCCCCGAAAACAGTTTCTTGCCTGCCTCTGTGGTCTCCAGGTTAAACCCTTCGGTACTTTCCACTAAATCCTCGGTGATCAGGCACTGCACCGGTAGCACTTCTTTTAACCTGGTTCTCCCCCACCCTCCTTTGCCCAGTTCTCCGGTGAATGAATACCAGCCTCCCAGAAACATAAAATTAACTCCTGATTGTGCGGCCTCCACCGTTAGTCGAATGCGGTCAGGAAAGGTCAACACCTTTGAGCCAAATTTATCGCGATTGAAAAAGGACGGGGCCAGCTGGAATAGTTTTGCATCTACATCACTAAATATTAATATCTGGTATTCCTGCAAGATTCGCTCGTAATCCCCCGGGCCTAGTTTGTTGTAAAAATCCCAGGCGGACACTGAAGTAACCTGATGTTCATCAGTAGCTTCCAGTGCCTCTTTCAACCATTTACCGTAATTGAAAATATCGAGACCTTTAGCTGAATAATGAAAGGGAGTTTCAGCGAACACCGGACCGGTAAGTACCGCCCAATCACCTACGTAGTATATTTTGGCCAACTTTTTAAGTAAAATTAAAATTAAATAACCTGGTCATTCACCCTGTCGTTCAGGAATAATCCCAAATACTGAAATTAATACCATTCAAAAAAATGCCATTAATAAACCGCCCTTCCTCCTGAAAGATCGAACACGAAACCGGTGTTGAAGCTGGCCTCTTGTGAAACGATCCAGCAGGATATTGCGGCGGCTTCTTCTACGGTACCCAAGCGCTTCATCGGGATTTTATCTTTCATGTAATTCAACACCTCAGGGGCTGTGTCTTTATTCATTTCCGTGACAATTACTGCAGGAGCCAAACCATTAATGGTAATCCCCGATTGTGCAAATTCCTTTCCGACACCCTTAATCAATCCAATCAACCCAGACTTACTGGCAGCGTAGCCAACCATGTTAGGATTGCCATCCTTGCCGCCTATGCTTGCCACGTGCAAAATCCGTCCGTACATGCGTGACTGCATATAAGGGATGGTGTATTTAGTAAGTAAAAAAGCACTGTTTACATTGACTTTCATCACCAGTTCAAACTGGTCCAGGGGATAATCCACGATGGACATCCCCGTTGGTCCAATTATTCCAACACAATTTACCAGCACATCTATTCGCTGATGCCAATTAAATACAGTCTGTAAACATTCCACCAATGCCTCCTGGTCGGTTAAATCCAAATCAAAGCCAAATGCCTGATTTCCCTGGCGATTTATCTCTTCCACCTGCCGCCTAAGTGCCTCCTGGTTTATGTCAAGAATTGCTACCCGGGCGCCTTCAGCAGCTAATCTGGAGGCAATTGCACCGCCGATACCTCGTGCACCTCCCGCAACTATGGCTATCTGCCCTTTAAATCTGTGGTCAATATTCATTTATTCTAATATTTATAAGCTTTACCTGGGTTGCAGGTCTTGTATAATGTTTAATATATTTCTAACCACTGTTTCAGTGATGTGTTTTCCTTTTTCCACAGAAGCCGCACCAGGTTCACCAAATATCCCATTTGGTGTAAGCTGTTTCATACTGCGATACCAGGATGCAGCAGGTCCGTGTAACAGGTCCGCCTTCGCCCAATTATAAACTGACTGATTCTTACCAGAGGTGATCTTCTGATGATGAACCAACTCAGGGGCTATCAGCATCATCAGAGATGTTTCAAACTCCCCTGCATGACCGACACCTCCAAAGCCTGTTTCGGTAATATCCATCAATTCATTTCTGGCAATCTGCCACCAGGACGTCATAATCACATCACAATCGGGATATTGATGGCCCAGTTTTTCAACCAATACCTGCCCTGCCCCCTGATTACCTCCATGGCTGTTCAATATTATGATTTTGGTGAAACCATGATGAAACACCGATTGGATAATTTCTTCGACCTGCTTAAGGAAAGTATGGTGTGTCAGGGTTAGAGTCCCACTAAAATCCATATGGTGATTGGAACAACCAATACCTACGCAAGGCAGAATCAAAACCTGCTCGGGAACAGCGGTATGCGTTTGAAAAGCGAAATGCTCGGCAATCAACCGGTCAGTAGCCACCGGGAGATGGGCCCCATGTTGTTCAGTGGCAGCCACTGGTAAAATTGCAGGAATACTGTGATCCAAGCCTTTGATATTTTCGGAAGTAAGCTGGTCCCAGATCATGATTTAACTGCCCACATTTCAATCTCAACTAATAACCCTTCGATAAGATCCGTACCCACTGCTGTCCTTACCGGAAGCGTTTTAGTAAAGAAATCCTTATACACTACATTAAAACGCGGCCAGTTTTTAAGGTCTGTTAGATAGACGTTTACTTTAAACACATCATCCAAACTGCAACCGGCAGTCACTAGTTGCGCCCGGCAGTTTTCCATGGTTGCGGTAGTTTGTTCCTCGATAGTATCGCCTATCAACTTACCAGCAGGATCCAATGCGGCCTGGCCGGAGATAACCACAAGTTTGCCGGTGTTTATCTCTAAAACCGGCGAATACGGTCCGGCCGTTTTATGCTGGGATGCGTTTTCCGGTACGGTAATTTTTTGCAGAGAAGCATTTGCATTACCAGAAAAATTAGGGATATAACCTGTAAATCCTGCTATTTTCCAGACACCTTCCAGTTTACGGCACCTGTAGAGGGTCTGCCATTCAAAAAGTACATCTTCGCCATTGAGTTTAGTAATCTTGCCGATGAATTTCTTGTGAACCAGCGCAGAATTATCAACAACCTCAATATCTCTTAAATGAGTAACTCTGAAAAGAGCGGTTTCAACATCTTCCCCCCATTTTGTTTCTCCAAACTCCCTGGACTGGCGTAACCATTCAATTTTATATGATTCCAAATCCGGAAAGTTCAGCACCCAACCATCCGGGTTACCCTGCTTACCTCCGTCAATGCCCATGAAGTTCTGTTCAATAAAATCATCGGCCACCATACTCCAGTCAGCGGCAATAAAGGCCTTAATATCTCTCTCCACCAGCATTTCCCAAATAGCCCGGCGGTCAGTATCGGAGAAGGGGTTTGTTTTCATGGTTCGCTTATTTATATTCTTTTTTACCAATAAGGTAATGTTCGATTGCCGCTAAGTCAGGTTCTACCCCAAGACCCGTTCCTGCAGGCAGGCTCACAAACGGGGGTTGAATATTCAGTGGTTTAGATAACAGGTCATGCTCCCGGATCATGCTCCCAAAGATATCACCGGGCCAGGTGCAGGAGGCCGCGGCTGCTGAAGAATGTACATACATGGCTTCCAGTATTCCCAGATCGATTTCCGAACCATGCCAGCACGACAGGCCAGCAGCATCGGCAATATGGTCCAGCTTCTGGAAATTAGCCAGGCCTCCATTAAAGTTAAAACCGTCAACTGCTGATAGCTGGATGCATTGTATAGCGTCTTCAATCCTTTGTCCCTGAAGAACATATGGCATAGATATGTGCCGGACAATGGGTACCGCGCTATATTGTCTTAATGCGGCGTACTCACTGAGTTGCCAGCGAGGAATAGGGTCCTCCAGACACAGTACATTCCCAATCTCTTTTAACTCATCCAGGCGCTTACGTACCTCGAAGGCATTTTCCCACCTTTGATTCGGGTCAATAATTACCTGCATTCCCGGAGCTTTTTCATCAATAGTCCGGCACCAGCTAATTACATCATCTTCCAAATCGCTTTTAAATTTAATACACCCAAAACCCTGGTCTAAAAAACCAGTCACCAGTTTCGCCACATCATCTGCTTCCCGGTGGCTGGACCAGGCACCTACTTTTACCTGGTCTCTCACAGGCCCGCCTAATAAATCAACTACCCGCATATTGTGGGCCTTTGCATAAGCATCCCAGATTGCGCATTCGAACCCGTCGTATTCCCGGCAAAAAGTGAAAGGTAATTGTTGAAGGGTAAGATCTGTTAACTCTCTTCCCAGTAAAACACCGATAATATCTTCAACTCGCCGCCAGTCATGATCGCGATAGAGCTCACCCCAACCAACCACCCCGTTTGATAACTCAAGTCTTAGTACAATCTTCGGAAGCTGATCAAACTGGACGCTCCACCCCGATTTTGCTCCCACCGGAAGCATATGAAGTGGCTTGTCAAGGCCCTTACTGGATATAGTTCCTGGCTTAGCGGGTACTATCACCTCAAAGCATGTTATGTGTTTTATCTTCAATATTTGCTAACTTCTATTTCCTTTCTGTGCTAAATCTATTGAATATCAAACTGGTTGTTCCTTTGTCAACATACAAGGTCTGTCCAGTTACGGCACTACTCATTTCTGAAAGTAGAAAAGCCACCGCATTTCCTACTTCAACCGGATTAATGTCCTCGGGTATAGCCTGCTGATCATAAGGAAACTCCTTCATCCATTGATCGGGATGGTCAGACCATGTTTTAACCAGATCATAATTCTGCTCTGCTTTAACCAAGCCAGGGGCTACGGCGTTTACCCTTATATTGTGCGTACCCAACTCTACTGCCATACCCGTGGTTAATCCTTCCACTGCAGATTTGGCACTGGCATAGAGGGCATACCTTGACATGGTAGCCAGGGCATTTACAGAAGAGATATTGACGATATTACCCCTTTTACCTGCTTTTAACAATTGGTTAACAAAGGCTTTGGATACTTGCCAGACTCCCTTGATATCAATGTCATACAACCGGTCAAAGTCATCCTCACTGGCTTCATGGGCCACTTTGCTGAGCCCTACGCCCGCATTATTCACCAATCCATCGATAATCCCAACTTCACCGGCAATTTTTTGGAACATAGACTCGATCTGCCCGCCATCACCAATATCTGCCTGAACAGGGATAGCATTGGTATATTTACCAGCTGCAGATACAGCCTTATCTAAGTTAATCTCATTTACAATGATTGTTGCACCAAATCGATCCAGCGCCTGGCATATACCTCCACCTACACCAACTCCGCCCGCACCGGTAACCAGAATTTTTTTCCCTCTAAGGTCTTCCATTACATAATACCAAAGTTTTTAAAAGCTTCCGAAGCGCTCATTCCTGATTCCAGTGCTTTTCTAACCAGATGTTCGCCCTTCACCTTTTCCAATGCCAACTCGATGACCTCTTGTTTATGGGTATGAGGAATTATACAGACGCCTTCCAGGTCACCAAATACTATATCGCCTGGCTGTACCGCTACTCCTTGAATATTAATTGAAGTACGAAAGTCAACCACCTTTCCCCGAAACGCCTGGTCTTGCGCATACCTACCGTATGAAAAAGTAGGGAAATTAAGTTTTAAAATTCCCGGAGTATCTCTGGTATATCCATCCACCACTGCCCCAGCCGCTTTTAGTTGAATAGCACGGGTACTCATCAATTCTCCCCAAAGTGCATAGCTGGGATCGGCTCCGGTACACAGGTAAACCTCATCAGCTTTCAGGTCGTCCAGTGCACTAAAAAGCAAGCCATACGCCTGGTCGACAGGCATGTCAGGATCATATTCGGTGTTTTCAACTAAAACCGGCATTGCACTGCCCACTACTACCATCTGATCTGACAAAGGTTGGATTCTAGCAGGTAGAAATTGATGACGTAGGCCGATTTTGTCCATAACGTCTCCTATTACCGCAGAAAACAAATTCTTTTTTATGGATTCAAATAGTTGTGAGTTTGAGTCCCAAATCTTATCCATACACTTACTTTAGTTGAAGCATTTGTTTTAACAACTCATAACCGGTGGGATCATTTCTATTTATTTCCGGTGACAGACGCATGATTTCAGTTTCATCCGATTTATACTGGGCGACAACCCACTGGTTGGACAGGTTATCAGAATCTTCAAGTTCACTAATGATGGCATCAGCTTTAGCTTTGTTGTTTGAGCTAAGACTCAATATTCCCAAAATATTAGCTGGGTGGCCATTTTTGTAATACTTTAAAGTATACTCCTCCAGGGCCCTTTCACTTACCACCTGATTGGAAGTTTGACCCAGTTGTTGGTAACAAATTCCTTGTAAATAATCAATCTGTCTTTGCTCAGGAGCATAAGGCTTACCTACTCCCAGATTTTCAGGCCACTTCTTGGCATCCTCCAGCAGCGTTATGGCCTTATTATATTGACCACGCTCCATCACTCTCATAGCTTCGCCAAGATAAGCCCGTTCGTAAATAACCCTGCTGCCTCCAGCGCCTTCAAATGGCAAAATCTGGAATTTTTTCAATTGGCTTATACACTTACTATACTGCTTATTATGAAGCAGTGATCTGGCATAAGACAATCCAAGGTCGTAATTTTCAGGCCACTTCTTAAATGCCATATCTGCCAGCTCCAACTCCTTTTCGTAGTTCCCCTGTTTTGAATAATATTCCACCATATTACTCCAGACACGCCAATTATCAGAATCAAGGTTCATGGCTTTCTCGAGGTCCTGCAACTGGTCTGTGCCATCAAATTCGTTTAGCAATAAGGCCCTGGACAGATAGAAAACTACTTCATCCGGATTAAACCGGTACATGTTCATCAATCGGGCGGCTTCCGATAAGCGGTCTTTCCCCCAATAAACCAAACCCAAATAATACTTGAACTTCCAGTGGTTATCGGTACGTTCTGCCCATTCCAATACTGCTATTGTTTCTCTCCTAAACGGGAATACGAACTCAACCTTACTTTTTTTAACCTGCTCCAACCAGCGGGTTGATTCATCCTGGTTGTCTCGTTCCAAATATGCCATCCACAACCAGGCCACAACATGATCTGTTCCTGATAGAATCTCTTTGGCTTCCGGGTATTGACCCATATTAAAGTAACTAATTGCCAGCTCCAGGTAAGTTTGTTCAACCAATTCACTGCGAAAATGTTCTTCCAGATGGTAATCCGTATGATATTTCGACAGCTCAAAATGTCCCAGATGGTTTAGCGGGTCGATCTCCATTAACCTGGACAATGTGTTCTTCGCCTTATCCGGGCGGTTTGTTCGCCGATATAACACGGTTAACAACTGTAGTGCACTTATGTTTGCGGTATTAAAACTCAATGCCTTATTTGCAAGATCCTCGGCTTCCAATACCCTGCCCTTTGCGAATGCGAGTTCCGACATTTGGGTATAAGCTGCCGATCGAAAGTCCAATGAGCGCGCAGCCCAACCAAATGATTCCATGGCATTTGAGTAATCCCCCTGGGCCCGGTAGATGTTACCAGCAACATAATTGCTATAGGGTCTGTAGGTATCCAGTTGAAGCGCCGTATTCACCTGTTCCAATGCGAAATCGTATTCAGCATTTCTAAAGAAAATTTCTGCCAATGCTGCACGCGCTTCAACATGCGTCGGATCCAGCTCCAGGCACTGTTCAAAAGCAATACGTGCCTTTCTGAATTCACGAAACTGCAGATCTTCCAACCCCTGGCTATAAAGTTCAGTTGAAGCATTGACCTGTGTGAATTCAGGGTACTCAAAGGGCCTCTTCAGGTTATTTTCAGTGGCGCCACTTTTGTAGTGAAGATCCATTTCTTTTACCATTACCTCAATCTCTGTTGAATATGGCAGGGATATGGTTTCCAACAGGACTTCGGATGGGGTCAGGGTAATCTCCTTTCTTAACAGTTCTTTATCAGCGGTTTTAGCTATTAGGGTACCACTGACATTGGCTAGTCCGTTAATTCCGATGGTAACCGTTCCGTTTGTACGCACCACGTGCATGGCCGCTACAGGACTAACTTCTGACAAACCTCCAATTTCGTTATAGGGAAACCATAATTCTCGCCAACTGTCGGTATAATATGAACCGAAAGGCACTTGAGTGATGGGATTTTTATGGTTGCCAGGACTATACTGATCAAGAAGACGGCCCGCCTGGAATTCTATATATTGACCATCATTGTCAGTTAATAAATCCTCCCAAATTCCCCCTGACCTGGACAACGCCCATATCCAAAGTTTTTGTCCTGGCATTTCCTCATAAGTAGACCAGTGTCCGAACCCGTATTTGTCATTATGGAAATAACCTCCAAAAAAGTCATTGTACTCGCCTACAACGTGATAGGATTTGCTCCCTCCAAAATTATTCTCTGAATATTTGGCCAGATTATGCCGTTCGTTATCATAGGGCCATGATTTGGCCTCTCCACTATGCATCAAGTATTGGTTGCCCGGTGTAAAAAATTCCAGGTCTTCAGTAGCAAAGGCAGCAGCGGTCATCCAGTTGTAGTAACTCTGGGTATTCGGAGTGGGGTTGTACCACAACGCTTTGGTTTCGAAATAAGACTTATCTGGTAAGAGCGTGATATTTACTCTCCACTGCGTTCTTGAAGGAAGGTCTATATTTCCAACAATGCAACTAACGCTACCATCTTCATTTTCCCGAATAAGATAATCTACTGGAGTGGCAGTGGATGGGTGATGCCCGATAATCCCAAAATTGAATTCAATACCGCCGGAGGTCCATGGTCCTCGCATAGAAATATTACGAAATTTCATCACTTCATTCCTGTAAATAAACTCCTGTCCGGTAGATTTATCGATCCCTCCCCACACTTTCCCTCCAACTTCTGGCAGCACAAATACCTGGATATAGTCGTTCTCCAGGGTAACAACTTTCCAGGATGCATCCTTAGCCTGGGTGTCATAACCGTCGAACTTATGATAGGGATAAATTTTGGTGTTAGAGGTTAATACAGGTATCGGGTTAGGGTCCCCGAACGAATATGTTTTAAACAATTGAGATTGTTCAGATATTGTGACTTGTTGCCCATAGCTAGTAGCAAATAGCAAACATATTAGCAACCCAGTTTTTAAAATTCTTAACCCCATAGAGATCTTTTAGTTTTGAATAATCTGAAGTGATTGAAAAAGCTAAAAATAGCTTATATAACCAAAACAATTTAAACAAAGTCATTCGAGTTTCATTAAATAAGACAACCGAACCTGCTTCTATTTGTTTACCTTGAAAACACTTACCGTTTCATTGTTTCTGCCGAACAGCACCCAGCGACTATTACTTGCAGTATTGATCATGGCAATATCTCTTACTTCACCTTTCACCATTAACCCACTGATAGAAGGTGAAAGAACCTGAAAACTTCCATTGCCAACTCCCTTTAACACGGTTCCCATACTGGCATCGTAGCTACCAAATTTCACCCGGCTACCCATGAAATTTCCCGCTAAAACTATATCCGGTATATCGTCGGCATCCAGGTGATCCACCATTATAGCATACACCGGTGCAAGTTGTGAAACTGCTGGAAACGCTTCAAACCGGAATTTTCCTTCGCCCAGGTTCCGGAGATAACCTGATGATAGCTCTCTTGCTTCCAGTACATGAACTCCTTCCAACTCTTCAGGTGTGAATATATCCGTTATGGTTTGATCGGCGTAATCGGCGTATTTGAGATACTTTTTCTTAATTAGTGGGAGCTGCTTTTCCAAATCATCTTTGGAGAATGCCGGGTAACTTTTTTCTCCTACGTAGTAGCACAAAATAGGATCCAGTTGACCATTCCCGTCGAAATCCTTGGTATGGAGGGTTACGGGACGTTGTTGTGAAGCTGTAATTTGAGAGTTCCATCCAAAGTTGCCCAGCAGGTAATCGGCATCGCCATCCTGATCCAGGTCGTATTCCTGAACCCGGTTCCACCATCCACTGAGAAGATCCGTTCCAGCACTGGATGACACTTCATCCAGATTACCCTGGTTATTCTGAAAAATCCTGACGGGCATCCATTCTCCTACTAGTATTAAATCTTCCCATTGATCGCCATTATAATCTGACCATAGAACATCCGTAACCAACCCGGGATGCATTAGCTGTGCATTTACCTGCTCGGTTACATCCGTAAATTTGCCCTGTCCATCGTTTTGAAGCAAATAACTTCGCGGCGATTCCGGGTATGCACCTGGTATTAAACGACCTCCCACAAATAAATCAAGGTCACCATCCTGGTCGTAATCAGCTGCAGATACAGAAGAGCCGGACACCCTCATTTCAGGTAGCGCGAGATGATCTCGAACCAGGTTACCCTGACCCTGGTTTCTGTATAGCCGGTCTTGCAGCAAGGAATCTCCTGCCAGAAAATCTTCTCCTCCACTAACTATATACAGATCCATGTCTCCATCCTGATCAGCATCGAAAAACAAGCTTCCTACATCTTCAAATTCCGGGTCAGTCTCCAAATATATATTAAACTCACCTGAAGGCAACTGTTGCAGGACCTGACCAGAATAGCCTTTGGAACCGCCAATGTACAGGTCATCAAGCTTATCCCCGTTTAAATCCGTAACTGCTATACGGGGGCCCATGGTGGACAATTTGTGAGGCAATAACTGCTGTTTTTTAAAATCGATATAGGGGTTTTCGATATGTTTATAGATGTTAACTGGAATTTCAGAAAGTAGCTTTGGACTGGCCGGTTCTTTAGTATTAAGTGGCTTGTCAACTGCCTGGGATTGATCAATAGTGATGGATTGATTCACAGGTTGCCCGGAAATTAGCTGTTGCATCCCGTTAGGCCATATCACTGTAATACTATCAACTAACTGGCAGGAACCAAGGCCAAAAACCAGAGTGTGATCAACCGCTGACTGGTAGCCGCGGGTTGGCATCAGTTCCTGTACATACTGATCATCATTGCAGTGAACAGTTACTTTGCTTCCCACACCCCGGGTATTTAAGTCGTTCCCCACTAATTTGATAGTGATGTAGTTGTTCTGATTCAGCTCCCTGGCGTTGTTGCGATAGATAAAAGCTTGCTCATTTACATTATTTACTACCAGGTCCAGGTCTCCATCGTTATCTAAATCAGCATAGGCGGCACCGTTGGATAAAGAGGGTTGATTCATCCCCCATGCTTCAGTTTTCTTTTCAAAAGTTAGATCCCCCTGATTCTGATATATGTAATTTGGTACCAAAATGGAGGGCATTTGCTCAATGGTTTCCATAGTGGCCAGTGCCTCCCCCCCGGCTTGCTCTCTAAGCGTTTCGCTTACCAGGAAATTCATAAAATCCATATTGGTATAGTCCCGTTGATAACCATTTGTAATAAAAAGATCCTTAAATCCGTCGTTATCAAAATCAGCAAACAGAGAAGACCAGCTCCAATCGGTATTGGAAACTCCGGCAAACTGCCCGATTTCACTAAATCCCAACCCCTGATGGTTCAATTGAAGCATATTTCGCATTGACTGGTGATAAAACCCTGAAGTGATAAGCCTTTGATATTTATCATAGTTGTCCGGTCCGGAAACCAGCTTTTGCCGGTAGTTATCTTCAGGAAGCATATCAAGAGTCATTATATCCGGGTAACCGTCATTATTAAAGTCAGCAATATCCGAGCCCATGGAAAACAGGGACACGTGTGCCATGTAATCTTTCAGTTGGTCGGTAAAAGTGCCATCCTGTTGGTTAATGTAGAGATAATCCTCTTCGTTGTAATCGTTCGATACATAAACATCAGGCCAGCCATCATCATTTACATCCGATATCCCAATGCCCAGGCCGAAACCCAAAACATTTGTTTTAATACCGGCAGTCTGGGTAACATTGGTGAACTGCGAGCCGTCGTTGCGAAATAACTTATCACCGTGGTCTCGATTATTCCGGGTTTTCAAAGTATGGGTGAGGTTACTAAATCCTGCATACTCCTGGACACTGTGATTGAGCAGGTACATATCCAGATCTCCATCCTGGTCGTAGTCAAAGAATGCCGCCTGAGTTGAATACCCGGGATCCGCCAGCCCTTTGGAGGCAGCCTGCTCTGAAAAGGTCAGGTCTCGATTGTTTATAAAAAGTAGATTCTTCCTGTTTGCCGCACTGGCTGCAGCAGACCTGCAAACATAAATATCCAGGTACCCGTCACCATTGACATCCGCCATGGTAGTACCGGTATTCCAAAGCCCGGAGGCAGCCACCCCGGCGCGTTCTGCTATTTCCTCAAATTCCCAATTTCCTTTGTTTAAATACAAATGACTGGCCACCATATTACCGGTGAAGTAGATATCAGGTAGTCCATCATTATTAATATCGCCTATTGCAACTCCTCCACCATTGTAGAAATAGCCGTATTCCAGTACATTAAAAACTTCGGTTTCCTTAACCAGGTTTTGGAAATCGATGTTGGTTTCCTTACTGGGAAGTAGTGAAAACAGTGTCTCCGGCTCATTTTCCCGGCAGGATGTACCAATCAATGTACTAATAAGTAGCAGGCATGACCATTTTACCATACGTCACGTATTTTGAGTGTAAGTAAAGATAAAAGAAAAGTGCCAGTGTAAACCCGGCACTTTTAAATCCTAAGGGTACACATATTTACTAATTTACAAAAGACTCTGCTTTTGATTTGTTGTTTTCAATTTTCTCGAGTAATACGATTAACTGCTCATAGTTACCCTTAATCTGGCCGGACGGTAACAGCTCAGTAATTTCTTTCATCGCCAGTACCATACCCTCTGCCGACTCTTTACCAATAAAACCTTGGTTGGTTGTAATCGACGATTTGATACGATCAGATAAAAGCTCGAGATCCTCTGGCATATACAATTCCGTATTCTTCTGGGCCTCTAGCAGATTCTGAAGCACCGAATAATAGATTCCCTGAATTGATGCATATCCGGATTGTAATGCAACGTCCTCCGGGCTATTTGATTGATTTATTCGATCCGCCAGGGTCAACATTTTTTCCGATACTTCCAATCCGAACAGGTGGACTCCTATTATTTCCCGATGATAATATTGTTTTTCCATCAGGACGTTGGTGTACAGATTCATCAGGTCCGAATAAACCCTCAAAAAATTCTTGACCGTATGTGCTTTCGTGCTGAGTGATATCGAGGTATCCTGTAGGAATGAAAGATTATCAATACTTACCATCCTGTCATAGATCATCCCCGACCGGGCACTGGTTTTTAAAGGCAATGCAAAAGGACTGTCTATTTTTAATCTCGTAAGGGTGCTGAAGGCCTGGTTGAATTGATCAAAACCCCAGACATTTTCAGGGTCCGGTAGGCCAAGATCAAGGTAATTGTCTAATGAAAGTGAGGTGTCGGCCGGCTTCGGTTTACCGCAAGAATAGAGGAGTAACAGTGAAATTGGTACAAACCAAACAGCTATCTGCCTACTATATTGTTTCACCATAAAATCATAATTGTAAACTCAATCCTCCATTGTCATTTTAAAAAGAAGGCCGCCATTCCGGGCAGCCTTCTTTTTTGAATATTAATTATATTATTATGGATTCCACCATAGACGGGTACTACCTAAATCAGGTCCGCCAAGTTTGGTGATGGCATCATTTACAGCAGCTCCATTTGTCTCATATTCTCCACTGACAAATTGAGCCCGTCGCATAGTCTCATTTACCCCCACATCCGGATTCTCGGAGGCCATAATAGCATACCTTTTAGGAAATCCGGTTCGTCGTTGTTCAGCCCAGGCTTCCCAACCGTCAGGGAATAGACCCAACCACTTCTGGGTATGTATTTGCTCCAACGCATTGGCTGGATCAAATTTAACCGGGACCGTGGTAAGTGGTGCAGGTGCATCATGAGTAGCTACCGGAGTATTGGTACTTTGCTGATAAGCAGTAATGGTAGCAACATCAGTGATGCCCCAGTGTATTAAGCTTTTCTCAATTCCCAGGTTATAAAACTCCTCGGCAGTACCACCCATGTTCCAGCCATTTAAAGCGCCTTCGGCTCGAAGGAAATACGCCTCTGCAGATTGCATAATCTCATACGGATTAAAATCCGCGGCTGCTACATCCGCCCACCTCGGTCCAATGGCGGAGAGGTTGTTAACATCCAATACCGCAAGGCCTTGAAGATCGACAATTTCATAGCCGTTCCTCAATCCTCTAAACGCTCCATCGGTCACCGCCGGACGGAAGAAATGCTCCCTTCGAGGATCGTTGTAGCCATTAAGCACACTCTCCATGGAGGCACTCATTCGGAATTCGTTCCAGGGTGTATAACGATTCATACCATGGATGGAATTTGAGGTAGTTTGGAAATCGGCATCATGACTATTATCCGTCATCACACCGGCTGCCACCGCCTTCTCGGCTTCTTGTTGGGCAATACCAGGTTCAACTGCTGATACTCTCATTGCAATACGCAATCGCAAGGTATTTGCAAAGCGTATCCATTGATCTATATCACCACCATAAATCTGATCATGTGCTCCAAAAGCATTCCCTCCCTGGTTGGCATTTAATGTTGCCACCGCATTATCCAGGGTGCTAAAGAAATCCATGTAAATATCCCTTTCACTATCATAGGGTACAGATGATTCACCGTTATTGACAGAGAAATAGGGTACTGGTCCCCAGTAGTTGGTTTTACGTTCATAAACGATCACCTTCCAAATTTGAGCCAGCGCATGCAATGTTTCAAAGCCAGGATTTACCGCTGGATCCGTAGCATCCAATACCACACTCAGATTATTGGGTATTTCTCCGTAAAACGCGTTCCAGGCACCATTCAGCCAACCTCCAACTAACACATAACGATCCGATGGGAAAGCGTTCTGCGTATTGGCGTAATATTGGCAGTAATGATCTGCGAACAGGTTCTGGGAGGTCTGATGGTAATCTATATCAAATCCCTGATACTGAGTTCTAGCGTAAATATTACCTATTAATGAAGCATCCAATTCTGTCAGCACCAGCGGGTCAGTGTTGGTGTCCAGAAAATCATCTGTACAACCAACAAAAGTCACCGTAGCGAGCAGTACAACTCCTATTACTTTTAAAAATTTATATGTTTTCATAATAATCCTCATACTTAATTAAAACTTAAATCTGGCGTTTATCCCATAGGTGTTGGTAGAAGGAATGCCGAAGCCTTCAAGACCTAAAGCATTGTTGTTACCTGTTCCAACGTTCATATTAGGATCAACCACTTCTGAAGCGTTATAAAGGAATCCCAGGTTACGACCGTATAACGAAAGATCGATACTTCTAATTGGCGAACTCTCAAAATTAAGAGTGTAACCCAATACCACTTCTCTCAGACGAACGAAAGACGCATCGTATCTAAACGGTTCTCCGGTGGGAGAATTTCTGCCACCAAGAGATAACCAGTACTCTTCCGCAGTCACTTCTATGTCATTCTCACTACCGTCAGATTCTTTGACACCGTCCACTATGAAGCCATCTCTACCTTCCAGGGTATAGTCAGAAAATCCGTCACTAGCCAGGTTGGACTCGGTGAATGAAAATATATCTCCACCCATTCGCATGTCGATAACCACATCAAGACGTACTCCCTTGAAGGTGAAATTATTGGTGATACCACCAAACCAATCGGGATTATAATTACCCATTGGTACGGTCTGACCAGGAGTGGTAACCGGCAATCCTAAGTCATTGATAAGCACCCGTCCGGCATCATTTCGTACAAACGCTCTGGTAAATATTTGACCGTATGGCTGTCCTTCCACAACTTTAATGGTAGTCATCCAGCTACGACCCCTGGTAGTATACTCGGTCAGTTCGTCGGTCAGTTCAATCACTTCACTGTCATTCATCGCATAATTGAACATCATATCCCAAGTAAAGTTCGCGTTGGTTACCGGCGTGGCTGTCAATACCAGCTCAATTCCATTATTCTGAATGTTACCCGCATTGATAAATTTACTGGTAAATCCTGAAGCTCTTGGAAGCGGTATTTGCAACAGCTGGTTGAATGTATTGGTTTTATACCAGGTAAAATTCAGGCCTAATCTGTTATCCAGGAATTTTGTATCAAATCCAAACTCCCAGGACTTGGTGTTTTCAGGCTCTAAACTTTCAGCTGGCAAACTTCCTCCTCTACCGGCATAGCCAAGGTTACCTCCTGCAGCAAAATTAAATACCGACTGAAGTTGATAAGGACTGGTATCATTACCTACCTCCGCATAGTTTCCTCGCAATTTAGCATAGGTCAGGAAACTTGGAGGGTTATCCATCATATCGGTTAGTACCCAGGTGAGACCTACTGAAGGATAGAAATAAGACCAGTTGTCTTGTGGTAAGGTCGATGACCAGTCATTTCTTCCGGTTATATCCAGGAACAGGAACCCATTATATCCTACTGAAGCGTAGGCATAGAGTGAATGAACCCTTTTCTCGTTAAAATCCTGAGTGGCTCGGATACTACTAGTGTTGTTAATCACAAACAAATTCGGCTTAAGTAGCCGGTCGGTTCTGGTCTCCAGATACTCATACTTTTGATAGAGCAGGTTACCTCCAACCGAAACATCCAGTGACCACAAATCACTGCCGAACATGCTCATATTATTGTAATTCAACAAAAAGTCGTTATTCATTTCGGTCCAATGAGTTTGCCTCAACTGATAGTTACCAGCATCAGCAATGGTGTAGGTGTCATGATACTGCTTTCCTTCGGTATTTTCATAAATCTGATCGACAGAACTACGTACCTGAAGGCTAATATTGTCAGTAAATTGATACCGAAGTGACGCTAACCCAATAACCCTGTTCCGGATCTCTTCGGCACTGGTTCGATTAATCATCCAATATACATTTTCTCCCCCGTTGGTATTCGGGTTCCAATAATGCTGCCGGGGAGTTCCAGTTTCGTCGATATACTCGAAATCTCTGGCTTGGTCCAGTGAAATATTACTTGGTTGTCGATATAATGCCCTCATTGGGTTGAAATATGAATCACCCGTGGCTAGTCTATTATCTACCTTCTGGTTGAAATAGGTAATTTTGGCATCAAAAGATAGCTTCTCAGATAATTTACCGTCAACCCTGACGTTTACATTATTCCTCTGCAGATCGTTGGTTGGCACAATCCCCTTGGTGAGGGTATTGGTATAGGAAAAATATCCTCTTACATCATCCGACCCACCGGTCAAGGTTAAAGTATTGGCTAAGTTTGAACCTGTACGAAAGAAGTCTTCAAAATTGTTGTGTGGAGAAAAAGCGTATTGCGCCGGTCCTTCGAAGTTGGGATTTGGTGACCAGTGGTCTACTAGCTGACCATCCATACGTGGACCCCAGGCAAGCTCTCCATTCTTTACATAAGTACCTTTACTACCCTGACCATAAACGTTTTGAAAGTTCGTCAGAACGTAGGCTTTGTCAATAGATGCATTGGTATTGAACTCAACACCAATCCCCTGGCCCAGTGTTCCTGTTTTAGTAGTAATGACAATAGCACCGTTAGCAGCTCTTGATCCGTACAACGCAGTAGCGTTAGGACCTTTCAATACCGTAACCGACTCGATGTCATCAGGGTTAATGTTGCTGATTCCATCCCCGCCTTGTACACCTCCACCTTCAGCGCTCGGATTGCCTTGGGAACTGTTATTAACAGGAACTCCATCAACGATGTACAGCGGCTGGTTGTTTCCGGCTACAGAACGATTACCTCGTAATATAACTCTGGATGCGGAACCAACTCCTGCGCTGGATTTTACCAGATCAAGCCCTGCCACTTTACCGGCAAGAGAGTTAACCACATTGGTTTCCCTGGCTTTTGCTATATCATCCACATTAACATTCTGAGCAGCGTAAGTAATGGCCTTTTTGTCACGTTCTACTCCAAAAGCCGTCACTACGATCTCATCCAAAGCAGCGATATCCTCTTGCAATCCAATGTCAATGACCGACCGGTTTCCGATGGCGATCACCTGACTGCGATAACCGACAAATGAATAGATCAAATTGGCAGCGTCTGATGGGACATTCAATGAATAATTACCGTCCACATCCGTAGTAGTACCCTGAGTGGTACCCTGGATGAGCACGTTTACACCGGGTAATGCCTCGCCGGTCTCCGAGGTTATCTTACCGGTTACAACTCTGTCCTGCGCCCAAAGTACTGATGTTAGCGCGAAAGACATACAAACTAAAAGTAGTAATAGCTTTCTCATATGTTAACAGTTTAATTAGAATTTATAATTGCATGGTTATATTAAATAAGCTGCACTCCTGAATCCAACATTTGAAGGTCAGTTTCAGGAGGAAGCTGTATTTACACGGTTGCTTGCCAATGTTTAATTCACTAAAGGTACTCTTTATGATACTAATTAATATCAATACTTGATCATTTGAAATAAATTATCTAAGATGCTAAAAACCATCGCTTTTCTACGTAATGCCATTAGAGCGATGAATCTGGACGGTTCAGCGACTAAAATAAGTTGTTTAGATAAATAGCAACTCAATTTGTCAGGTTATTATTAAATTGTATTTGCTATGAATACCAGTGGTTTTAAATTATCAGCAATCCTTCCCACTAAATTCAGGGGTAACCAGATTATTAGCCACCTGGATAAGCCACTGGTTTACCACGGTCTTTTCTGGACCCTCTACTTTATATTTAACGTAATTCGCTGGGGAAGTTATAATCAGGACTACATCTCTGCCTTTTATAATAACCTAATTGAGTTTCCCATGCACATGGGGCTGGCCTACTTAAACATTTACTACCTGATCCCCAGGTATTTGCCCAAAAAGCTCGTGCCATACTTTTTAATAGTCTCTGTTGGTATTCTAATGGCAGTGGGGGGAAGAATAATGCTGGAAAACTTTTTCGAAGTCAGTCCCAACCATACGCTTCCGATCAAGCAGTATGTGCTGGAGCTGGTAATCGGAGAGGTTTACGTTCAGGGGTTTATCACCGCCTTTAAATTTCTACTGGACTGGGGCAAAAGTCAAAAAAAAATGCGACAGCTAGAACGAACCAATTATAAGACAGAGTTGGCATTTCTGCGATCGCAGATACAACCTCATTTCTTCTTCAATACCCTCAATAATTTGTATTCGTTAACTCTGGACAAATCAGACCTGGCCCCGGAAACAGTATTGAAGCTTTCTGAATTAATGAGTTATGTAATTTATGAAGGGAAGCAGCGGAAAGTACATCTTTCTAAGGAAGTAAGTTATATTCAAAACTACCTCGATCTGGAAAAACTTCGATTCGGAAAGCGATTGAACATCTGTTTTAAAATAAGTGGACAAGTTAGCAGTCACAATGTCCCTCCGCTGTTGCTGCTGCCTTTTATTGAAAACAGTTTTAAACATGGATGTGGTGACGGAATAGAAGAAATAAAAATAAATATCAGGCTTGACATTGACGATAGTCTGATAACTTTTACCGTCCAGAATCAAAAGTATGATCAGCTGAATGCGTCATCACCAAACCCATACCACCACGAGGGCCACAATGGTGTAGGTATAGAAAATATTAAACGCCGGCTAAAACTAATATATGGAAGAAACTACCATTTGAATATACAAGATGAACCCGAGCTTTATACAGTTACTTTAAAGATCCCAGCCTATGAAAATTCGATGTCAAATAGTTGATGATGAACCGCTGGCCATCAATGTGATCAAGAAATTTCTTGAACAATTTAAGTCAGCCGAAGTGCTAAGCAGTTGTGAAAATGCCATGGAGGCGTTCTCGTTTATTTCCGAGAACCCGGTTGATCTGTTGTTCCTGGACATAAATATGCCAACGCTAAACGGACTTGATTTCCTAAAAAGCTTAAAAGATCCCCCCCTGGTAATTATTACCAGCGCGTACCGCGACTACGCAGCAGAGGGGTTTGAGCTGAATGTCCTGGATTACCTGGTTAAACCAATCTCCTTCCAAAGGTTTCTAAAAGCAATGGACAAAGTAAATGCGGCACTGCGTGAAAAAAATGCCCCTAAACAGTCGGTGGTGACCATACCCGAAAACGCAAAATCTTTCGTATTCCTGAAAGTGGATAAAAAGATGGTAAAAGTGTACCTGGATGAAATACTTTATATAGAAAGCTTGAAAGACTATGTGAAAGTGAGAACGGTTTACGAAGACCTCATAACCCATCAGAACTTAAATGGCATGGCCAAAATCCTGCCCTCTGAAAGCTTTATCCGTATCCATAAATCTTATACCATATCCGTAAACAAGGTAAAATCAATAGAAGGAAACTGCGTTGAAATTGCCAGCAAACTACTGCCTATTGGCAGGAACTTCCGCAAGGAGGTAAAGGAACACATATTAAAAGCCAATGCTTAGGCATTGGCTTTTAGTTTTTAGTTTTTAGTTTTTAGTTAGGGCCTGACCAACTAAAAATTCAAAACTCAAAGTTCCCTAAAAGTGCCATCGCTTAAATGCTTCCATGGCCTCATACTCCGGAAGTCCCAGCTTATCATAAATCCCCGCAGTGCTTCTGTTCCTGTCTTCCGCCCTTTGCCAAAATTCCCTCATATCTGTTCCCGGGAATAACGCTGAGTCCTTTTGAGACTGGTGCTTGAAGATGGCTTTTCTCTTTCGCATTAACTCCCCAGGACTTAAAGGAACTGCCATTTCAATTTCTTCAATACCCCATTCCTGCCAGGCTCCACGATATAGCCACAACCAGCAATCCTGCATCCAGCTTTGCGGTTTCAAACGTTCAACTGCCTGAAAAATGGCATCCAGACATACCCTGTGAGTTCCGTGTGGATCTGACAAATCACCTGCGGCATAGATCTGATGTGGTTTTACCTCCTGCAGTAAATCCATCACAATCTTTACATCTTCCTCCCCAATAGGCTGCTTTTGAATCAATCCTGTTTCGTAGAACGGCATATCCATGAAATGCACGTTATCATCACCAATGCCAATATAGCGGCAGGCCGCCTTGGCTTCTCCCCTACGTATCAAACCCTTGATCTTCTGCACTACCGGAGTGTCAATATCTCCGGGTTGTTTGTTACTTACGTTGCTTACTACCTCCTCATAAAACCGCTTACTTTCACGGTTTCCTGCGCTGTATACGGCGTTAAAATCTTTAAAGAAGTCTGCAAAACGCACTACATCCTCATCGAACACCGCAATGTTTCCAGACGTCTGATAGGCAACATGAACATCATGCCCCTGATCCACCAGCCTGATAAAAGTCCCGCCCATTGAAATCACATCATCATCAGGATGCGGGCTGAATATCACTACTCTTTTCTTCGCCGGGTCTGCCCGCTCAGGTCGATAGGTGTCATCCGCGCCTGGTTTGCCTCCTGGCCAGCCGGTAATGGTGTGCTGAAGCACATTGAACATCTTTATATTAATATTGTATGCAGGACCGTGCTCTGCAATCAGTTCATCCATACCGTTGTCCATATAATCACGGTCGGTTAACTTCAAAATTGGCTTCTGTAATTTTTGGCTGAGCCAGATCACCGCCTGTTTTAACAATGGATCATCCCATGTACATGAACCAACTCTCCAGGGTGTTTTTATCCTAACCAGTTCCGCTGCAGCAGCGGTGTCAAGAACGATAGTAGTTTTAGGATGGTTCTGTAGGTAGCTGGCGGGGACAGCATCACTTATTTTTTCTTCGATAGTCTCCCTGATTATCGCCGACTTGCCTTCTCCCCATGCCATCAGCAAAATCCGTTTCGCTTTGAATATGGTACCTACCCCCATGGTAATAGCACGCCGAGGCACATTATCCATTCCAAAGAAATCACTGGCAGCATCAGTTTTCGTCAGATGATCCAGTGTCACCATTCTGGTTAGAGAATTATAATGAGAGCCCGGTTCATTAAATCCAATATGCCCGGTTCGTCCTATACCCAGTATCTGCAAGTCAAGTCCTCCGTAATCATCGATCTTTTTTTCGTAATCAGCACAGAAAACGGAAACCAGATCCTGATCCAATGTACCGTCGGGAATGTTAATATTCTCTTCTAAAATATCAATATGATTAAAAAGATTTTCACCCATAAACCGGATATAGCTTTGCAATGCCTTGGGGTCCATGGGGTAGTATTCATCCAGGTTGAAGGTAACCACATTGGCAAAACTCAGCCCTTCTTCTTTATGCAATCGCACCAACTCCTTGTATACACCCAAAGGTGAAGAGCCGGTAGCTAGTCCCAGCACACATTTTTCTCCTTTCGCAGCCTTTTCCCTGATAAGCAGGGCTATTTCTCCTGCAATGGCCAATGATGCATCTGATGAACTTTCAAATATTTCAGTGTGAATCCTCTCGAACCGGGTTGATTCGTCCCTGCCAACTTCTTTATATTTTATATTTCGAATCGAGGTTGCCTTATCCATTAATACCTTTTCCATATTAGAATCTTTAGTGTAGTTGTCTGTTTATTTTCTCCTTGGGCTGATTTAAATGCTGAATCAATCCACAGGCCCCAAGTATTGAGACTTTTTCCGGAGGCAGGCTGCTGGGCAGTATTTCGGCCTTGTTTTCATAAGTTGTCATCTTACTCTCGTTCAGGGCTGCTGTTGTCGGTCCGAACAAGAGATCGCCCGCTCTGGCCATTCCTCCGACCAGAAATATCGCTTCCGGATCGGTGATCAATAAAAGGTCTGCCAGCGTGCGGCCAAGTACCTTGCCTGTATACTTAAAAGTCTCTACTGCCAGCTGATCTCCTCTTAAAGCAGCTTCGGTTATCTGGTCTGCGCTTAGGGATTCGTAAGTACATTCTTCCAGTTCACTCTGTCCGCCATTATAATCTGCTAACAGCTTAAAAAGCGTTCTTTTAAGTCCGGTAGCTGAAACATAAGTTTCCAGGCATCCCCTGCGCCCACACCCACACAACCTTCCATCGCGCTTTACGTTTACGTGCCCCAATTCACCTGCCATCCCATGATGTCCACCCACCAGCATGCCATTTGCAACGATACCACAGCCCAATCCTGTACCCAGACTTATGGTCACAAAATTCTCCATAACCTGAGCAGCACCATAGGTCATCTCACCAATTGCCGGCAGGTTTGCATCGTTGGTCACCATCACCGGGCATTTCATAATTTCCTCTAAATGACCCTTTATATTCAGCTGTCCTTTCCATCCAAGATTCGCAGCATTTTCTATTACTCCTGTCCTGTAGTTAGCACTGGGCGCTCCAACTCCTATACCTTCCAGTTGATCACCAACCAAAGATACCATTCTGATTATCTCTCCATCCAGCGCTGAAAGGAACTGACTGACACTAGAGTAGGAGGCAGTTGAAAACGAATTTTCCGATATGAATCTGCCAGACGAATCTGCCAGGCCCAACTTGGTGGTGGTCCCTCCTATGTCAATTCCGAGATACATTCTTACTTGGTTTCGCTTCGAATTTAAACCAAAGACGAGCAGCCGCAAAAAATTTTAGCCGAACAGTCATGTTCTTATGCTTTTATACCACAATCTGTAGAGAAAGTTGTTCAGCGACAAAAATGTGCCGTTGAGATAATAAATGTGACTATGGAGTAATTTCATGCAAACTTACCCGGCGTAAATCGGTGCGGCAAATTGGAATAACTGCCGAGGTCCAGCAAACCAATGAAAGATGTGGCTGATGAACACCCGGATTTAGTGGAAGAGATGCGATTGATCATGAACAGCCGGTCGGATTCACAAATTGATGAATGGAATTTTAATGCCAATCGACTTTAAAATGAGCGTTCTCCCTTTCTATCTGGGATTCTTTTTCTGTTTAATCTCCTGTGGTCAACAAGCTAAGCTACCGGCAGACAAGCCCAATGTAGTGGTAATTTTTACCGATGATCAGGGTTATGGAGATCTGGGAAGTTTTGGCGCTACCGGTTTTTCAACCCCACATCTGGACAAAATGGCCGCAAACGGCATGCGATTCACTCATTTTTATGCTGCCCAGGCAGTTTGCAGCGCTTCCAGAGCCGGTTTGATGACGGGATGTTACCCAAACCGGATTGGCATTACCGGAGCGTTAATGCCTTGGGCTGACCACGGACTGGCAGATGAAGAACTTACTTTGGCCGAACTGATGAAGTCGGTTGGCTATGCCACCGGCGTTTTTGGTAAGTGGCATCTGGGACATCATAAGCAGTTTCTACCGCTACAGCATGGATTCGATGAATATTTCGGGTTGCCGTATTCCAATGACATGTGGCCGGTTCATTACAATGGCACGAAGGCAACTGATTCCACCCATAGAAAATCGCGCCACCCACCTTTGCCATTAATTGAAGGAAACGAAACGCTGGAGCTGATTACCACCATGGATCAACAGGATCAATTGACCACACGGTATACCGAAAAAGCAGTAGATTTTATTCGTAGAAATCAAGCAAAACCGTTTTTCTTATATGTCCCGCACACCATGGCA
>BQJT01000017.1 GCA_021604845.1 Cyclobacteriaceae bacterium | reverse complement strand
CGGCTAGTTTCGAATGGGCTTCAACTAATACAATGGTACTGGAGATCGATGCAACCGGCCTGGCGTCCGCTGTATCACCCGGTGAAACTTTGGTGTCATTTTCGGCTAATAATATCACCGGGTCGTTCCCAATATCAGTTTTTGATCCGGCGCTGGTAGATGAAGATTCATTAAGAAAAGCCCAGGAACAACAAGGAACGAGAACGGCAATGCTTAAGACAGTCAGTTCATACGCATTACAGGGTACTGCAACGCTTAAGGAAGAAGGGGGTTTAAAACTTTCCCTTTCCGATGATTTTGCCACCACAGATGCTCTGCCCGGGTTGTATTTATACCTCACAAACAATACAAATTCAATAAACAATGCCTTGGAAATAGGTGCGGTGGAGCAGTTTTCCGGGGCACAGGTTTATCAGATCGAGGGTAGTGTTGAATTATCTGATTATTCGCATGTTTTGTTTTACTGTAAACCATTCAGGGTACCGGTAGGTGTAGGTGAATTTATGCCTTAATCAAAGAACTATGAAAAACGTCTGGATTATAGCAGTGGTAATATTATTTCCAACAGCAGGTTTATTCGCCGGAGATGGATGGATTCAAAAAAAGAACACCGGATACTTCAAGTTATCCCAGTATTGGGTAATTGCAGATCAGCATTATACTAATACCGGAGGCATTGACCCCAATGCTACCCGGGCAACTTTTGTGACAAGTTTATATGCTGAATATGGTTTTACGGATCGTATTACCGGCGTGTTGTACTTTCCCTTCTTTGTACGGGCATTACAGTACGAGCAAGTAAGTGCCACTACCGGAGAACTGATTTTACCAGGCGATGCGGTTAATTCACTTGGCGATACACAACTTACCCTCAAGTATGGACTTATTCAAAATGACCAGATAGCCCTAAGTGGTAGCATCAGTATTGGGTTACCCTTCGGCAAGAATGATGGGGGACGGGATGGTTCGCTGCAGACAGGTACCGGTGCATGGAGTCAAATGTTACGTCTGGACGCCAGTAAGTCGTTCAAAGTTGGGAACGTCTATCCTTTTGCCTCTATATATACCGGTTTTAACAACCGAACCAAGGGGTTTTCTGATGAGTTTAGGTATGGGGCTAAAATAGGAGTGTCTATTGAAAGGTTTTCAATGCAACTACTGGTAGATGGTGTTAAATCGCTTAAAAACGGGGATGCTAATTTTAATAGTGAAGGAACCGGACTTTATTCTAATAATGCGGAATTCGTATCGATTACACCGGAAATCGGCTTTCGGTTTAACGATAAATGGGGAGTTAGCCTGTCCTATGCCACAGCTATGCATGGGAATCTGATTTTTGCCAGGCCTGCTTACTCGGCAGGAGTGTTTTTTCTGATGCAATAATCAAACCCTAATAGGGCAAGTGTTTAAATTGTAATCATCAGGCAATTTTACAGGAAAATTTTTGCGATCTTACCGGTTCATGGTTACCAGGATATGTATAATTGGAGCACTTGCCTATGGATTAAGTCTTAATTCTCACGCCCAATCTGATAGTGTTTTTGTTATTCGCAGGGTGGAGGGGATCATCTTTGATGGAAGAGTAGATGAACCAGTCTGGGATTTGATCCCGCCGGTACCTATGGTCCAATACGAACCGAATGCGGGAGCGCTTCCTACTGAAAAAACCGAAATTCGATTTGGATATGACGATCAGTATTTTTACGGGTCGCTCAGGGCTTATGACCGGGACCCTGATGGAATACGGGCAACCTCGCTATACCGGGACCAGATACGCGGATCAGACCATTTTGAAATTGTACTTGATACCTACAACGATAACGAAAATGCCTACGTATTTACTACAACACCGACCGGGTTAAGAAATGATGCAGCTATTTCAAACGATGCCACCGGTGGTACAATTTCTTCAGGTGGTTGGCTAAACAGGGACTTTAATACTTTCTGGGATGCGGAAAGCACCGTTACCCCAGATGGATGGTTTGCTGAAATTCGAATTCCATTCAGCAGCCTTCGCTTTCAAGATACCGGTGGAAAGGTAATCATGGGGTTGTCGGTCCAGCGAAAGATTGCCAGGAAACTGGAACGATTAGTATATCCCGCCATTCCTCCAAAAACAAATTGGGCCTTTTTAAGGCCTTCATTGATCCAGAAGATCGAATTTAGCGGGGTTAAGCCAAGTAAGAAATTATATGTGACACCCTATGTACTCGGGGGTTATGAACGTAGTAATCGCTTGAATCAGTCTGAAAGCCGATATGAAGCGCAGGATAATTTCCAAAAGGAAATTGGGGGAGACATCAAATTTTCCATCACCAATAACCTCACCGCTGATTTTACTATAAACACTGATTTTGCGCAGGCCGAAGCAGATGACCAACTGGTGAACCTCACCAGATTTTCATTATTTTTTCCTGAAAAAAGGCAGTTCTTTCAGGAAAGGGCATCTGTGTTCGATTTCCGTACCGGTGGATTAAGCCGCTTGTTCTTTAGCCGCCGGATTGGACTAACCAACGATGGACAGCAGGTTCCAATTTATGGCGGTGTCCGGATGATTGGGCGAATGAAAACCTGGGATTTAGGATTCATGAATATGCAGACACAATCGCTAGATTCCATTCCTACAGAAAACTTCGGTGTGCTCAGGGTACGTAAAAGAGTGTTTAATCAAAACAGTTTTGTAGGGGGCATGTTTACCAGCCGCATAGATAACCAGGGAAACAAAAACCTTGCCTACGGAATTGATGGACTGATCAGATTATTCGGCGATGACTACCTGACAGTCCAGTGGGCACAGACCTTCGACAGCCTGACGGAAAACAGCGAAGGCAGTAATTTTAGCAGTGGTCGCCTGGCACTGGATTTGAATCGCCGCCGCCGCCGTGGGTTTGGATATAACATAGGTACTATTTTGTCCGGTGCAAACTATAATCCGGGCGTTGGATTCGTAGATCGCAACGATTTTAAGTTCGTAACCGTGGCCCCATCTTATACCTGGTTAAAGACAGATGGAGCATTTATCTGGCACAAAATTGAGGCAGTCGGCAATACCTACGTCAATAACTCGGATCATGAGGTATTATCTGCAGAAGTGGGACCACTATGGACATTTTCCAGAAGAAATCTGGACAGTGGAGGTGTTGGTATAAAGTGGGTTCATGAAAATTTACTGGAACCGTTCCGACTGTCAGATGAAGCTGCAATACCAATTGGCACCTACAATTTCTACCGGGTGAACGGATCATACAGTATTGCCGGTGATAATACGTTAAGTGCCGGCCTGGAAGTTGAGACGGGTCCTTTTTACGATGGATGGCTTAATAGCATCTCTTTCACTCCACGCTGGTATTTGTCCAAACATTTTCAGCTCAATTTGGAATACGTTTACAGCGATGCGGATTTTAAGGATCGAGATGAGCTATTCCGGTTCCACATTACCCGGCTTCGTATTGGCACCGCAGTGAATCGCAAGATATCGACCAATGCCCTGGTGCAATACAATAGTTCAATAGATCTTTTTTCTGCAAATATCCGATTCCGCTATAACTTCAGGGAAGGTCAGGATCTATGGGTAGTTCTCAATACTGGCATGAATACCAATAGAACCCACTATATGCCTGAGTTACCGGCAGTTGATTCTCAATCGATACTCATAAAATACTTACATACTTTTATTTTTTGATGACTGCTCCAGGTATGGCAGGTTGTGAGTTATTCGGTTTGGGCAGTCTCAAGACTCATAGGCACTATCCTTTAGATTCTCTGCCGAACTGTTTAATGGAACTGATTTGTACTTCCACATCTCTTTTTTTATAGGTAATGATCGCAATGGCCATTAAGGATAAGTTAAATAAAATGCCAATTATCAATACTACAATCCCTGGAATCAGATTAAAAATTGTTGCTCTGGACAGAATTTCCGAGAATTCAGTAATCGGTACAGGATGGATAACGATTTTCGCAATCCAACAGATTCCCAACAGGATAAAGATCCAACTGTAATTTCTACGCAATCTCCTGCCAAAGGCTTCCATAAATGATATTTTAAAACGTGAGTATTTCAGCTCAGAACTGAGCATTTCCCTCCAGTTTGGCCGTAGTGGCTTAGAGTCTGGTGATACAATCTGGGTAAAGAAGTTCTCATTTAACAGCGCAATACGCCAACGCCACAAGTCGAAATACTTGTAGCGCCTGGACTCAATTATCAGGAAAAACAAGACAAAGATGGTGGCCAGAATAATTACAAAATGCGGGAATTTTGCATTTCCAAATGAAACCGACAGAAAGGCAGCAGTAGTTACGATGGCCCAGTTCGTGGTTACATCCAGCCTGGTTCTCCAGGTATTGGCCCGGTCCATTTCCGCCCGGTAATAATGGCACAGTGCGGTGGTATTTTCGGGAGGAAAAGTTTCTTGGTGCTCCATAGTCAATCAATTGCATTGAAAAACAATTTATTGATAAATGTACCCAAACCCAAAAAGTTTGCACCGGCCAGAGGGTCACCTCCGATGCTGGTTTACGGAAAATTCTTACTAATCATCCACAGCTTGACCTACCAACAGTCTGAATTTCCAGCCGGTTTCATCGCTTACCGGCCCCTGGGTTTGCTTCATAAGTACCCCAATGGTTTGCTCCACAGGATCTGCGAAATACTGAGTATTGAAATAACCGCCCCAGTCAAAGGTACCAACGCTGCCACTACCTCCATGCGCTTGGCCCTTTAGCGTTACCACTCCGAAGGCCAGTCCGTAGTAACTATTTTCTCCTCCTCCAAACAGGTCACCAGTTTGATTTCCCATGATGGATTGTACAGTGGTTCGGCTTAAAATGCGTACTCCGTTTAATTCACCACCATTCAAATACATTTGCAGGAAGGTAGCGTAATCCTCCGCGGTACTGGAGAGTCCGGCCCCTCCTGAAAAGAAGGATTTTGCACCGGTTCTCGGATATTCTGTATCATAAAAGGTGACCGGATACTTTACCCATTGACCATTTTCTTCCTGCTGGACAGTAACCAGCCGATCGGCCTTAGAATTGGGCAGGTAAAACCAGGTGTCATCCATACCAAGAGGGTCAAACAGTCGTTTTCTGAGGAACTCATCAAAAGGCATCCCGGAAACCACTTCGATAAAATAACCAAGTACGTCCAGGCCCTCACTGTAGGTAAACTTTTCCCCGGGATTGTGATGCAAGGGTAGTGAGGCTAGTTTTTTAACGCTTTGTTCAATAGTAATTGGTTTAGTAGTAAACAGATCTGTAACACCAGCCTTGTGGTAGATCATTTTGAATCGTTCGTCTCCGTCTATGACTCCGTAACCAATGCCGGAGGTATGGGTTAGCAGATGACGAATGGTAATTTCCTGGTCAGCAGCCCGGGTAGTATAGGTGGTGTCGCGATACCTATAAGTATCGATAACCTGAGGATTCTTGAATTCCGGAATGTACTTGGAGATCGGATCGTCCAATTGAAATTTACCTTCCTCCCATAACATCATTACTGCAGTGGAAGTAATGGCTTTGGTTTGGGAAGCTATCCGGAAAATTGCGTCCTTTTCCATTTTTATTTTACCCCTGTTGTCAGCCATTCCGTAAGCCTCATGAAATACGATTTTCCCATTTCTGGCTACCAGTGCCACTATCCCGGGGAGGTCACCGGAATTTACTGCCTCCTTGCACATTGCATCAATTCGATCCAGTCGTTCGGAGGACATACCAACGCTTTCGGCAGAGGCGGTGCTGAGCGGGGGAGATTTTTTAACCGATTTGGTTTGGGCATTTACAGAGAAGGCGAGGAAGAATAGTAATACCGGAATGAGATTATTCATATTCAGAAATTTAGAAGCTTAATATTATTAAAAATCGAATAGAAGGCAACCATAAAATTTGACCCACTCGGGATCCACATTTCCTATTGATTGATTCTTCGATGCTTTATTACACAGGTTGTAATGAGCCTGTTAGTCTGTTTTTAGATATGGCCCTGTAGCTTAATTTCACCAGCATATCAATTTACTGAATCCAATGAAAAGACTCATATCTTTTGGAGTGCTACTGGCAGTATTGTGCATACAATTACCATTGTCCGCGCAAAAAAAGGGTAAACTCACACCAACAGAGAAAGAAAACATTAAAACCGCCAAGGTTAGGATTGTACGTTATGAAGCCCCACCATTAAACTTCATGAGTCCTAAAGATGTTGCCGGTGAAGGGTTGGTAGCACGGGTAACCAAATCTGATCTGGCAGATTCCCAGGAAGCCCATCGGTTTCTACCGTCCAAACTTGTCCAGGAAAATATTGATAGTTTATTCAGAAATGAAGGTCTTGCAACCAATGTTGAGGTTATGGATGAAGCATTCGAATTTAGCATGCCGGCAGATTTAAAAGACTTATCAAAATATGCAGATGTTGAAGCTGATTATATAGTGGAGGTTATAGTGCCTTTGATGGGGTGGCAGGCCAGTTACTCCCCGACTAAATGGCGTACCTATTGGTTGAACCTGGCAGTGGAGGTCCGCATTATAAGACAAGAGGACCTCACCAGAATCTGGAAAACAAATGTTGGGCATGGTGGCTTAAAAGATAAGCAACTGAAGTTCCACATAACTGAGTTAGAAGAAGATGGTAGGGCGAAGATCGCTGGTATGCTTGACATCGCAGCGCTGGAAAGCAGTAAGAGGGTAGTGGAAAGCTTTGTGAAAGCCAAAAAATAGTCACAACTGCCACAAAGGCAGACTGCTAAATTTCATCTATCTCAAGTTGTGTCTCGTAGGTTGACACAGATTTAAAGTCGTGGAACCAATACATTGACGAGATAATTTTCACAACCAATTCCGGGCCGGTATTCTGTTCTAACTTAAACTGCCAAATAATATCTTTTGCCTCCTTAAATTCTCCACTTTCTATTTGCTCGTCAAACAACCTGTTGATAAGCGTGTTTTCTGGCATTCCCGCCACCAGTAGTCTAATTAGTGAGGTTTCAGGGTGATCCTTAAAAATGGAAAGCCCCTTACTTTCATTTGCGGTTATTCTAACTTCGAAACTCACTGCTTCGGGATAAGGAAACTTGCCACCAAAAGCCAGATACAACAACTGATGCACATTAAAGAAATCTTCATGCATGGATAAATCGGCATATTCTTCCCACATCTTTTCGTCTAACATCTCATTGGATAAATTGGCGGTCTGACCTTTGGATAACCTGTCTTTAAATATGTATTCCAATACGATTTTAGCGGCTTCTTCAGGTTCATAATCCGTTAATGACATCAGACACATTTCTTTCAGTTCTTCGGGGGCAATATCTGAAATGTCACCATAATCCATAATTTCCAATAAATCGATGTAATTCTGCTGTGTCCAGGAATTTGGCAACTCCTGTATTTTAGCGAATTTTAACGGTTCAACTTTGAATTTTGTGGTCATGCACTTTATCTATTTATGGGTTGCTTAATTCCTGGCCACTTGCGGTAATTTTTGTAGTCAATTCGATCAATCTGATGGCCGGTCTGTCTGCTGATATAGTTATTTCGTAGTAAAACGTTGTACAAATTTATTTAAATTACTCACAATGGTTAGCAATACACCTCCATCTAGTGAGTTGACAGAACGATCATCCATCACCGGTCTAATTGAAGGATTCGACCGGTATTCCGGTTCGATCGATCAGGTATCCACTCAAGACGGTCTGATACAACTAATTCTCAGTGAGTTCGCAGACCTGATCAGAAATTGTATTTCGATAGCAGATTTGGAATTTGATAAAATAAAGGACCGGCCGGTTGGTCAGAACAAGGAGATTCCGGAATCGTATTTACTTCACTATCGGCTACCAGAACATCTGAAAAGCATATCGCTGTTGCACCGGGATGTCCTGCTACAACTTATTATATCCAGATGCAAACAATTCGAAAGTCAACTCAACCCGGATATTGCCAACAAACATTTTCTTAAGTCTAAGGAGGTATTATCTGCAGCCATTGGCTCATTTGTCCAACTCGCCATTGAGGAGCAAAAACTTCTTTCCCAAACCGGGCGGCCAAACTACCGGAAATCTCTAAACCAGATAAAACATCAGCAAAACCCCTGGGAAGTGTACCGGAAGCAGTTCCATACTATCCTGGATCAAATGGAGGAAATTGATCGATCTGGTGTTACGGTGAATCAGTTGGTTGACTCTTTCCAGTCATTAAGAACTTACATAAGTTCATTGAATAAACAGGTCATTGACAATCTGGTAGATTCAAAATGGTTAATTGAGCAAGGAATTGACAGACTGAAAAATATTGAGGAAATAAAAGATGTAAACCAGCAGATAACCTGGATTGAAAAGATACTAGAGGATCGCCAGTCAAATGGTGATGATCAGAAAAACTTTGTTAGCCAGGTTGAGAGCAAAACCAAAAATTTGGAAAACCTGGACATACCAATATCCACCCATGATGGAAATCTGGTAAAAAGGAAAGTAGAATTAGGCAAGGTAACCAGCAAATGGCTGGAGTATGTGTTGCTGCCATTACTGATTGATTTGTGGGAAAGTAAGGAATCACTCGAATCGTATTTGGATCACAATTTGATCAATCTGAAAAGCGGTTTGATGCTTGCCAACAATAACCAGAGTTTGGATTCTATTAAATCCCAAATTAAATTTTTACAAAATGTTGCCACCAATGTGGAAGAGAACATTGAAAAACAAAGGGAGGCAACCAAAAGGATTGAGGAACTGGCTAATGAGTCATTGATTGCAACAAGGATTTATCAGGAAGAGGATTTTCTGGAGGTTTCTCTGCAATCATCCTTCGCTCAATACACTACAGTAAAAAATACGCTTTTAGTTCGGCTCAAAAAAAAATTGAATAACCTGTTTATCGATTTAGGTTCAAAATATGAAGAAGCCAATCTGTTCAACAGTCAAAAAAAATTAGAAACCTCCATAGAATGTATTGGCTACAGAATGTTTAAAGAATCTAATACTAGTTACGATTCGCTGTTCCGAAATAAAATTTTTATTGGAGACCTGTTTCTGGTGGTGCGTGAAGAGGAAGAAGGGATGTTAACTCAAAGTCTTAAGTTATGGGAAGCCGGTTTCAATCAGTCGGCACTATTGGTTGGGAATCACCTTTCAGGTAAGACAACCTTTATCGAATATATTGCTAAGAAACATTTTGGCAGACAGGTAATTAAACTTGAAGTTGCCAGTACATTTTCTGTTGAAGGCAGGAAGTTCCAGACCAACTATAACCTGGGGGAAGCACTGAAATTTATCAAAAACAATTTGTACCAGTCAAAACCATTGATCATCATCGATGACATTGAAATCTGGCGAAGTGAAGAACACAGCTTACTGGACAATGTGAGAGCAGTAATCAAATACATAGAATCTGAGTCCGATAATGCCTATGTAATGGTATCAATCTCTAAGCCAATGCAAGACCATCTGGACAACAGACTTTCGTTAAGTAATTCATTTAGTACGGTAATCTATTTGAATAAATCTACCTCGGAGGAGATTCTTGAAGCGGTATTGTTGAGGCATGGAGCGTCACATAAAAATTTGATTACTCCGGATCAACAGACCCTGTCACCAAAGCAAATTGAACGCAAGGTCAAAGAGCTTTGCCGGTTTCTGAATCATAATATGGGCAAGGTCCTTCAAGCCTGGACATACAGTAGTACGGTGGTTGATGATCAGAATGTTTTATTCGAAGAAAAGGATTATACCTTCAGGGATTTCTTTACAAATGAAGAGATCATTGTGCTGAAATATGTGGCTCTTTACAAACACATCAATGAGATAGATTTAAAAAACTTTTTGGGAAGCAAAAATGAAGCTTATTTATCCGGTTTAAAGCGATTGGTGAACACCAAAGTACTACTTCGGGGTGAAGACGGAGAATTGCGACTTAATACGGTAATCTACCATGATGTTATTGATATTTTAAAATACAGAGGAATTTTAACTTGAATCAGCCATGAAACCAACTTTTTACACCTGGTCTGGTCTGTTGTACTTACTAATTTTACTGGTCGGAATATATCTGATTATTTGGCTGCTGCTCATTTTGCTGGAAAACTTTGGGAGGAGAGATTTAAGTAAAAGGAAAATAATCGACTATCTGAAATCCGGCATTATTCTTTATAAGTTTTTCGCAATTACTTTACTGATAATGGGATTTATCTCCATTAATTATATTACCCATAGCCTTTTACTGCTGTTTATTGGGGTTTTCGGATACCATCATATTAAGAATTACCTGGCAGGAGTTGTGCTGAACATGAACAATTCACTAAAAAAAGGTGCCTCAATTGTGATTGGTCCACTGGAGGGAGTGGTCGAACGCTTAATGATATTTGGAATGTCAATCAGCACCGAGTCGGGTGAGCATTATATAAATTATTACCAAATCGAAAAATCTGGATTCACTATAAAATCTGGTAAAGACAGCGTACTACGGAAAACAATTTTTCTCAATACCTCCCTGACTACCGACGACGTGCTGGATATATTATTCGATAACCCTATCCTTGATCTCAAAAAACAACCTACCGTTGGTCCAGGCGAGCAGCCCGGCCAGTTGAAACTTCAATACACACTGGAAAAAGGGAGCACGAATCAAGATTTTATGACATTCTTAAAAAAGAATCAAATTGAAACAAGCTTACAAACCATGACTGGATAAATGGAAATTCTAACTTCATACAACCTAATCGCAGGGGTCTCGCTGATCATCATACTTTCATTCCTGTTTAACGAGATATCCAAAAAGACCAATGTGCCTTCTGTTCTTATGCTAATTGTTTTAGGCATTCTTCTACAGTATGTATTCGAGTTTTTTAATGTGGGCAATATCAACTTTTTCCCTATTCTTGAAGTCCTTGGAATCGTAGGGTTGATTATGATTGTGTTGGAGGCGGCTCTGGAACTGGAACTAAAAAGAGACAAGCTAATACCAATTCTTAAGTCTTTTGTAATCGCGTTAATTGGTTTGGTGGCTTCAGCATGGGTAGCGGCAATTATTCTGTTTAATTTTGTTCCCAATATGTCCATGCAGTCGGCTTGGTTATATGCAACTCCACTCTCAATTCTGTCAAGTGCAATAATTATCCCCAGTGTATCCGGGCTAGGCGGCACTAAAAAGGAATTTCACATTTATGAAAGCACCTTCTCAGATATACTTGGGATTATAATGTTCTATTTCCTGACCGGAAAACTGAATACAGCTAATGATACGGGTGTATTCGAATTCAGTGGAACACTGGTCTTGACCATCCTGGTTTCACTGATCGCCAGTTACGGAATAATCCTGGTATTTCAACGGATTAAAAGTCAGGTAAAGCTTTTTTTGCTTATCGCGATCTTGCTACTGCTATATGCTGTAGGAAAGCAAATGCATCTGTCCTCTCTTATTATTATCCTAATTTTCGGTTTGGTAATAGCCAACATGCGGTTGTTTTTCCGGGGAAAACTATCCAGGTTCCTTCACTATGAAAAGACGCACCAAATCTACCATGAACTGCACACCATAACCGCCGAGACAGCCTTCGTGGTAAGGACTTTCTTTTTTGTTATTTTCGGGGTAACCATTGCAGTGGCTTCTCTGTTTGATGCTACAGTAGCCGGGATCAGTTCATTAATAATTATTTCAATTTACCTGATCCGATTTGTACTACTAAGAATTTTCGTTGGGAAAGACATCCTTCCGCAGCTGTTTATAGCTCCAAGAGGATTGATTACAGTACTGTTATTCTACGCAATCCCTGAGGAGGCAATCTTGGAAAGTTTCGAACCGGGAATTTTGCTCTTTGTAATTATAGTAACTAGCCTGATAATGACTTCTGCCTTAATATTTGATAAACGTAGATCACTAAAGGCCCTTAACGTTGCCAACGAACGAAAAGTTGGAACCATGAGCTGGAAAGCCCCAACAGTGAATGAGATGAAATAAGTGTAAGTACGTAAGCGTCATCCTCCTCCTGGCTAAAACTCAACTTACGGATCACCCGGATCGTTTATCACAGTAGTACTTCCATCCATCCTGGCACCACAAAGGTTACAATAAGCAGCACCTTCCTGCGCCGGATTATTGCATTTTGGGCAGTTAATAACTTTTGCTACGGGCTTATCATGAGCTTGCTTCCTGGCTCCACTCATTACACCCGCTGCAACCAGCCCGGTGGGTACCGCAATTACCCCATACCCCATTACCATAAGAATCATGGCAATGAACTTTCCAAGTCCGGTCACAGGGTATATGTCCCCATAGCCGACGGTGGTGAGCGTTACCACAGCCCAGTAAATACCCTGTGGAATATTAACGAATCCACTTTCGGGGCCTTCAACCAGGAACATCACAGAACCCAAAATGGTACAAACGATGAGCACGAAAAAAAGAAATACAAATATTTTATTGGCACTAGATCGTAGTGACCGTAGAATAAGATCCGCTTCTGACATAAAACGGATCAATTTCAACACCCGAAATATTCGTACCAGCCTGAGGATTCTTATTATTTCCAGGGAGTAAAGTCCGGTAAATATGATTTCTAGATATAATGGAAGGATAGATAGCAGGTCCACCATACCAAAAAAACTAAAGATGTATTTCCTCGGTTGGCGTGTGGTCCAAATACGCAGGGCGTACTCAATGGTGAACATTATAGTGATGATCCAATCAAAGACTCTTAGCGTCTGGCCCCAGGCTGGCTGTATATCATTGATGCTTCCCAGCATAACGATAATGACTGACAGGATGATCAATATGAATAACATGATATCAAACAACAGCCCCTCCAGGGTATCGGTTTCGAAAATGATGCGATGTATGTACTTTTTTATTGTTTGATAATCCTGACTATGCTTAAGATTTACCCGTTGGGCAGGGTTGCTTATTATAGAGATCACATTTTTCAAACGTTCCTTAAACTTTTTTGCCTCCGGAGTAAAAATCAACTGAACCCCTAAAGTCTGGAGTGACACATCGATCAGCCGGTTAAGTCGTTTTTTCTCCACGATATACAAAGGATGATGTACGATCTTATTTTTCAGCCTTCTTTTTAAAAGATGAAACCATACAAGCCCTCTTTCCAGTTTATGGCCATCGGTTCTACCTGTTGGTATGTAACTGGTTTCAGTGGTAATATCCTCTATGGCAGTTCCAGCCTCTCCTTTTTGTTGTGCTGCCTCTTCATCAGCGCGTCTCATTCGATAACCTATCTTCCCAGCGGTCATTACCAATCCGGAAATTATGATTACCAGCAGTAGTATCCCCGGATTAAATGCAGTGGTTTGATACGCCACCGGGATGGCGTAAAAAAGTAAAATTGTGATCAGACCTCTTGGCGCCATCCAGAGCTGAGGGCTGAGATTTTTTCCAATAAATATCCTGAGTATGATCCATCGGGTAACATATATGGAGACCAATATTATGCCGCTTATTACCAGGAATTTCAGGTTCAAAAGGCTCACTAGAACGATACTGGCGCCAAAAATTATAAACACGAAAATGCGAACTATAAAAGAGGTCTCAATAGTTAAAGCATGTAAGCCCTCTTCCATTTCCTCGAAAGTTTCTGGCTTTAGCATTTTCCTTAAAGGTCCAATGAAAAATAGTTTCAGGTTACTCATTACAATACCAAAAACCAGGATGACCACCAGAGTGGAAAGCTGGAGCTCCTTACTGACAGCATATATCAGCAACAGCACCGACATCAGTACAAATAATTCTGCTTTTACCTGAATCCGTTGGAAGATGAAAAGCACTATGTAGCTAGTTACCAGCGCAATGGCAACTGTTTCAGCTGAATTAGTAAAAAACTTTCCGGCAACACCCTCACCTGAAAGACCATGGTCGATAGAAGGATCAAACATCCAAACCAGGAAGAAGAAGGCCATAATGCCTAAAATGTCAGAAAATGTACTTTCATAAGTTTGAAAGTCCTTCTTCGATTCGCTAAAATTCCTCACTCCGGGTATAATAATAGCGCTTGACATGATGGATAACGGAGTGGCATAAAGAAGTGCCTGCGGCCAGCTGAGGTCGATGATCATATAGTGAAGAATGGCCGAGGTTAGCCCCACAGAGGCACCCAGACCCAGCAATGCCACTATAAAAGATTTTAGGATTATTCTGGTTTTCCCAGAACTTAATTTTAAGTTGAGTGCGGCCTCTAATACAATCACAAAAAGCCCCACAATGCCCAGAATTTCCAGAAATGAGGAAAAATCAAGATCTTCCCGACCCCAGTATTTTAAAAGAAATTGCAAGCCTACACCCAAACCCAGCAATAGCAAAACAGCTGGGACGTTGGTGCGGTTGGCAATTGAGCTGAATACAAATGCCAGCAAAATTGCCGAAGTGGCACCAATGATGAGTATGTAAGTACTAAACTGATCCATTGCCTCCAGTTACAAGATCGCTAATTGAGCGCGGTATAAGCAATAAAGCTGGCTAAATATTCAGTGCCCGTCCACCTGTAGCGTCTAAACAAGCTTCTTTTAAAGCTTCAGAAAAAGTCGGGTGTGCATGCGACATCCTGGATATGTCTTCCGCGGAAGCCCGGTATTCCATGGCCACCACTGCTTCGCCAATCAAATCTGCCGCCCGCGGACCGATGATGTGTACACCTAAAATCTCATCAGTTTGTTCATGGGCCAATACCTTTACCTGTCCGTCAATGTCCATACTTGCCCTTGCTCTGGCGGAGGCTTTGAAAGGGAATGAGCCGCTCTTATAGGGAATATTTTGCTCCTTCAACTCCTCTTCGGTATGGCCTACGCTGGCTACTTCCGGCCAGGTGTAAACAACTCCAGGGATCAACAGATAGTTTATATGAGGCTTTTGACCAGCCAACTGTTCCGCCACCAGGACTCCTTCTTCCTCCGCCTTATGAGCCAGCATGGCACCCCGGATTACATCGCCAATGGCGTAAATATTATCAACTGTAGTTTTAAGATGATCATCTACTGGTATTCTGCCAGCTTTATCTGTAACAATGCCTACATTTTCCAGGCCCAATCCTTGCGTATACGGACGGCGGCCTATGGAAACCAGGCAGTAGTCACCTTTTAGTTCCTTGGTAGCCCCAGATTTATCTTCTGCGATAACTGTAACTTGCCGGGCGGTAGATTTGACCTCTGTTACCTTATGTTCTAACAAGAATTCGAATCCCAGCTTCTTCAGGACTTTCTGCAGCTCTTTTCCCATAGTACTGTCCATGGTAGGGATGATACGCTTCATTAGTTCAACCACGGTAATTTTAGTGCCTAGCCTGGCAAACACCGAACCAAGCTCCAGCCCTACCACCCCTCCACCCATGATGATCATATGCTTAGGGAGTTTGGTGATCGTCAGCGCTTCTGTGCTGGTAATGACTCTTTTCTTATCTATTTCAATAAAGGGCAGACTGGCTGGTTTCGATCCGGTAGCAATTATAAGATTTTTGGCCGTCAGTATAGTATCATCGCCTTTCGCAGAGTGCACTGTGAGATTGTGCTTGTCTTTAAAGGAGCCCACTCCGGTAAAGGTATCAATCTTGTTTTTCTTCATCAGATAGGTAATTCCCCCGGTGGTCTGGTCAACCACAGTTTGTTTCCGCTTCACCATTCTTTCAAGATCAACCCGGTAATCTCCGGCAGTGATACCGTGCTCTTCAAACTCCTTTACCGCTTTGTAATAATGCTCGCTGGAATCCAACAGGGCTTTGGAAGGAATACAGCCAACATTAAGACAGGTGCCGCCAAGGGTATTGTATTTTTCTACAATGGCAGTTTTCATACCAAGCTGGGCACATCTGATGGCGGCAATATAACCACCGGGGCCGGAGCCAATTACTATTACATCGTATTGCATATAACTTAATTATATTCCTACCAACATTCTGGTAGGGTCTTCCAGGAATTCCTTTACCCGGTAGAGAAAGCTGACCGATTCCCTGCCGTCAATAATCCGGTGGTCGTAGGACACCGCAACATACATAATAGGGCGTATTACAATTTCACCGTTAACCGCCACCGGTCTTTCTACTATGTTGTGCATACCAAGAATGGCCGATTGAGGCTGATTAATGATTGGAGTGGACAGCATGCTGCCAAAAATTCCGCCATTAGTGATAGTAAAAGTACCACCGGTCATTTCTTCAATAGTGAGTTTGCCGTCCCGGGCTTTAGTAGCCAACCGTACCACCTCTTTTTCAATCCCTTCAAAGCTCAATGATTCTGCATTACGTATCACTGGTACCACCAGGCCTCTGGGTGAACTGACGGCAATCGAAATATCGCAGAAGTCATTATAGACTATTTCCTGCTCATCAAGGGTGGCATTTACTGCAGGCCATTCCTGCAAAGCCATGCAAACTGCTTTGGTAAAGAACGACATAAAGCCTAGACCAACCTCCTTCTTATCTTTGAATTTCTCCTTATACTTGCTTCTGATGTCCATGATGGGTTTCATGTCCACTTCATTGAAAGTGGTGAGCATGGCCGTTTCATTCTTGGCAGCAACCAGTCTACGGGCTATGGTTTTTCGCAGACTGCTCATCTTTTCACGCCGCTGCTGACGACTGCCGGCCGGGGTACTGGCAACCTGGGGCATTTCATCGGCTTCCGGTGCTTTCGCAGCGGCAGCATCCTGTTTTGTGATACGGCCACCTACTCCGGAACCGGCCACACTATCAGGTAAAATACCTTTTTCAGATAGTATTTTGGCAGCAGCTGGCGAAGGATGCCCTTTGGCATAATTTTCATCAGTAGAAGATTGCTTGGCAGTTGTCTCCGGAGCAGGCTTATCTTTAGGGGCTTCAACAGCCTTATCCGTGACTTCGATCTTACAGATCAGCGCCCCGATTTCCAATACATCTCCTTCTTGAGCAACCGGGCGAAGTATACCATTCGCTTCTGCAGGCAGCTCAAAAGATGCCTTATCGGAATCTATATCTGCTATATTCTCATCCAGTTCAACATAGTCACCATCCTGCTTGATCCAGGAGGCCAGGGTCACTTCGGTAATGGATTCACCCACCTCCGGTACCCGCATTTCTATGACGCCTCCGGCTTCAGCAACAGATGGAGCAGCAGCAACATCGGCTCCGGGCACGGCCTTTTCTTTCTCTTGTTGTTCCTCCGAACTCTTACTGGTTTCCGTATGCTCTTCACTCTTGCTGTCGACCCCTTCGGCAGTGTCAATTTCGCATATTACTGCTCCTATTTCCACGGTCTCACCTTCCTGGGCCTTTATCTTAAGTACACCAGCTGCTTCGGCGTTTAGTTCGAATGAGGCTTTATCAGACTCCAGTTCACAGATGATCTCATCCAATTCCACATAATCACCATCCTTTTTGAACCATTCGCTGATGGTCACTTCTGTAATTGATTCGCCCACCTGGGGGACTTTTATCTCTACACTCATGCGGTTTATGATTAAGGCTGTGAAAACGCTCTGTCAATAATGTCTTGTTGTTCCTGTTGATGCACTTTATGGTAGCCGGTGGCTGTTGATGCGGTAGCACGTCTGCTGATAATATCCTTTTTAACTTCCCTGAACGATCTGAGGATAAAGGCCCAGGCTCCCATGTTTTCGGGTTCCTCCTGTACCCAGAATACTTCTTCTACCGGGTATTTTTTAAGTTCCTTCATAACCTGATTTTTTGGAAAAGGATGAAGTTGTTCGACCCTGATAATGGCAATGTCTTTTCTTTTTTTCTTCTGTTGCTCCTCCTGTAGTTCATAAAAGATCTTACCTGAACACATTAGTACTTTCTTTACTTTATTCGCTGTGGCGTAGCTATCAGCAATTATTTCCCTAAAGCGACCACCGGTAAAATCTGACAATGGGCTCATTACTTTTGGATGTCTCAATAGCGACTTGGGTGACATAATTATCAAAGGCATCCGGAACGGCAGGGCCAGTTGACGACGCATCGCGTGAAATAGGTTAGCAGGAGTAGTAATGTTGCATACGAACATGTTCCAGCCAGCAGCCATTTGCAGAAATCGTTCTGGTCTGGCATTGCTGTGCTCTGGTCCCTGGCCTTCGTATCCATGCGGCAAAAGGAGCGTAAGCCCATTCATACGGTGCCATTTGGTATAGCTGGCGGTAATAAACTGATCGATTATTACCTGGGCACCATTAGCGAAATCACCGAACTGAGCTTCCCAGATTACCAGTGCATTGGGGTTGGCCATAGCATAACCAAACTCAAAACCAAGTACGGCAAATTCGGAAAGCAATGAATTATGAATGTCGAATTTCTCCTGCCCTTCAGCAATAAAATCCAGACTGGAATAGGGCTCGTTGGTCTGAGCATCGCGGAGCACCGCATGACGATGGGAAAATGTACCTCTTCTACTGTCCTGTCCTGAAAGACGTACCACCTTACTCTCCGCTAACAATGAACCGTATGCCAATAATTCTGCACAGGCCCAGTTGAGTTCTTTTTTCTCGAAGAACATCTCCTGTCGTTGCTTAAGCTGCTTCTCAATTTGCCTCAGGGGTTTAAACCCTTTTGGAAGTTTAATCAGCGCTTCTCCAACCTGGTTTACCACCGAAATTTTGATGCCTGTGGCAGGCGATTGTTCAAAATCTTTCGGTTCCGACTTTCGTAAACTCCGCCATTCTTCTTCCATCGGTTGATATTGGTAGGCGAGTTTTTGCTGTTTTACCATATTGAGCCGGTCCTGAAGTAACGAACGAAATTCTTTATCCATTCCTTTTGCCAGTTTGGCATCTACTTCGCCACGCTCAATGAGTTTCTTGTTGTAAACCTCCCGGGGGTTCGGGTGCTTCGAAATAATATTATAGAGAGAAGGCTGGGTGAACTTTGGTTCGTCACTTTCATTATGACCATGACGCCGGTAACACACCATATCAATAAAGATATCCCTGTTGAACTTTGTCCGGAACTCTACTGCCAATTTGGTACAGAATATTACTGCTTCCGGTTGATCTCCATTGACATGTAGCACCGGGGCGTCTATGGTTTTGGCCACATCTGTGCAGTAGATACTCGACCGGGCTTCTCCAAAGTCCGTGGTAAAACCCACCTGGTTGTTGATCACGAAATGAATGGTTCCGCCAGTGGTATACCCATCCAATTTCGACATTTGGGCTACCTCGTAGACTACTCCCTGACCAGCTATGGCAGCATCGCCATGAATAAGAATAGGTAATACTTTATCCTCATCATTATTATACTGTTTGACTATTTTTGCTCGTGAAAACCCCTGAACCACGGGATCCACCGCTTCCAGGTGAGACGGATTCGGACTCAATTTAAGATTCACAGATTTTCCGGAGGGCGTTTTGATTTGACTGGAAAACCCCATATGGTATTTGACATCACCATCGCCCATGGTAAGATCCGGTTGCGTTCCTTCAAATTCATTGAATATCTGCTCGTAAGTCTTGCCCATGATATTCGCCAGTACGTTTAGCCGTCCGCGGTGTGCCATACCAATAACGACTTCTTCAACTCCCAGGTCCGCAGCATTGTTAATAATAAAATCAAGAGCCGGGATGGTGGTTTCACCACCTTCCAGAGAAAATCGCTTCTGACCAACGTACTTGGTGTGCAGAAAATTCTCGAAAACTACAGCTTCGTTGAGCTTAAACAAAATCCTACTTTTCTCATCCTCAGACAGTTTAAAATTAAGCGCTTCGTATTCGCACTTCTTTTCAAACCATTCAAAAATTTCCGGTTCTCGCATGTACATGTACTCAAACCCGATTGGTCCCAGGTAAATGGATTCAAGCGCTGCTATGATATCTCTCAGTTTCGACCGACCAATACCTATAGCGATGCCCGCATCAAACTCCAGATCCAGGTCTTCTTCGCTTAGCCCGACATCGGAAAGACTGATACGTGGCTTACGATCCAATCGTTCGCGGACGGGATTAGTTTTTGATTTCAGGTGACCACGGCTTCGATAGGCATGAATGAGGTAACGAACCTGAACCTCTTTGTAGGCATTGGAATCCGGGTCAGCAGGGATGCTGCCATCTGCATAATCATAACCTTCAAAGAACTGCCGCCAACTGTTGTCCACAGACTGAGGGTCTTGCTGATATGACTTATACAGTTCATCAATATAGGAACTGTGTGCATTAGACAGGTATGAGTAATTGCTCATGGCTGGGAAAATGTAGACTAAGTCAAAGGTAGGAAACGGGAGCTACAATGAAAAATCGTATATGCGGAATAGCGAATATATAAATGAAAAGTTTGGCGGGGATCTTAGAGCCAGCAGGAAAAATAAAATGACGCAAGTGATAGGCCTTCACGAATTTGTACAACGCCGGACCGGGTTCGAAATTCCGAAAGATCATCTCCGTAAGCCATGTAGTAAAGTGACTTTACCGTTTGACGGTAAAGGCATAATTGCCCCAGGCTCCGCCTGGGACATTCATATACAGGCTGCTTAGGGTCAAAGAGTTGACACTGGTTTTTGTTCCAATAGCTGCCGCAATGCCGCAGTGATCTTCAATGGAGTATCCTGGTCTTTCAAGATGTATCGATCCGCTCCCAGACGGGCAAATTTATTAATTGTGGCAAAATCACTATGTTGGGTTACTACAATTACCTGGGCTGTGGGGCATTCTTCTTTTACAATTTCTAAAAGATCTACTCCTGTGGTCTGCCCGGAGTCCCCCTCTCCAGTTAAATTATAGTCCAAAATAAAGAGCCGGGTATCGCGGTCAAGATTCTCCACACATTCCGGTGCGGAAATGTGGTGCCTGACGATTCCGCTGTAATGCGGAAAGATGCCTTCAACTACCTGGGTGACGTACTTTCTCAGAAGTTCACCATAGAAGTGGTCATCTTCAACAATTACTATCTTAATCTCATTTGTTTCCATTATTTCATGAATTAAAAATTATGCGAATCGATTAGTGTATTTAATAATTTTTTGCTGCTGGTATTACCAGGGTTATCATTACCAGGCTGGGATTTGATTAAAGCTGCCAGTTCAGCTTTGATCAAAGGCTTGACCCGAGCAAAAGTTTCTTGTGCATTGCTAGCCAACTGCTCTCTGGTGTTACCGGAAGCTGGTTGATCTTTCAGGGTACTTTCAAGCTGTTGTAGTATTTCCACTAAATGGTTAAGGTGCAAATATTGGCATCCTGGAATAAGTTTATGAGCCTTGGCTGCAACAGCGTTCCAATTTTTTTGATCAGCTGCTTTGCCTAAAATATTGAAGTCATTTTCGGCATGGTTTAGAAATAGTTGCAGCAATTGAATGACGCAGGCAGTATCCTGGTTAGCTAGCTGTTTTAAGTCCGCCAGGTCGTATGAAATGTGGGGATGTTGGGATTCTTCAGTTTCCGATAGAGGAGAAGAGTTGTTCGCCTCTCGGGACTTGGTCCAATTTTGTATTAACCCTCTAAGTGATTCCATTGATGAGCATGTGTAAAGTAATGATGTTGTTGGTTCCAAAAACCTGTCCAAACTTTACGGCTGGTTGATAAAAAGTTAATAGGCCCTTTGTTGCTCAGGAAGGGCGGTTTCCAGTACATTTTCAGGGTAACTCCGAATAATTGGATTTGATCTTACTGGGGAATACCTTCCTCACTCTGTGGAAATTTTTCAGCCATGAGTTTTATTCAGGCTAGCCAAACAACCCACTCTGGTTTCTGACTACGATTATCATCTCCCATTAAATCATTATTTTCGAACCCGCGATGGTATGGAGTACCAGAATCTGAGGTTACCCGAATTCATGAGGTTTCTTGAAAATTAAGCATCCTGTGGGGCCCTGCTCCAAGGTATATTTTATATTAATACCGATACTTTCATATAACCGATATAAACACTACCTTTGCAATCCTAAAAAACGGACGAGATCCACAAAGTAAAACAAAAAAATGGCTGTAAAAATCAGATTAACGCGTCGAGGACGCAAGAAATTGGCACTCTACGACGTGGTCGTAACAGACGCCAGAGCACCACGAGATGGTCGGTTCATTGAAAAAATCGGGACTTATAATCCCAACACAAACCCAGCGTCCATTGAATTGAAGGATGACAGGGCATTTGATTGGGTTATGAAAGGAGCCCAGCCAACCGATACAGTACGGGCGATTCTATCGTACCGGGGAGTAATGCTAAAGAAGCACCTTCAAATAGGAGTCAACAAGGGAGCTATCACCCAGGAAGAAGCGGACAAGAAACTGGAAGCCTGGATGAAAGAGAAGGAAGCTAAGATAACTGCAAAAGTAGAAAAGTTAGAACAGCACCAGGTTAATAAGGCAAAAGAAAGACTGGAGGCCGAACGCAAGGTTAAAGAAGCCAGAGTCGAAGCGATTAAGAGTAAAGCTGCAGCCGCTGTTGCCGCCGCGCAGGCTGATGAGCCGGAGAGCGTTCAAGACGCCGCTGTTAAGGAAGGGGAGACGGTTGCATCAGAAGAGGCACCACCAGCAGTGGCCGAGCCTGCAAAAAACGCTGACCAGGCCGATGAAAAACCCGCAGATGAAGAAACAGCCGCTGAAAAGCCAGCGGAAGAACAAGCAGTAGCCGAAGCCAAGCAGGAAGCGCCAGCCGAAGCCAAGGAAGAAGCACCAGCAGAAGCCAAGCAGGAAGCGCCTGCCGAAGTTGAAGAGGAAACAGTAGCCGAAGTTAAGCAGGAAGCCCCGGCAGAAGCCCAGAAGGAAGCGCCGGCCGAAACGGCAACTGCTCCGGAACAAACCTCTGCTGATAAAACTCCAGCACCAGTGGCAGAAGAAACTAGCGAAAACCAGGCAACTGAGGATAAAGAACAGGTTACTGCTTCCGCAGCGGCAAAAGTACCGGAAGCAGCCTCTGAAGAGGCATCGTCAGAAACTGAAACTGCTGATGCTGCTGAAGAAGAGCAGGCTTCCACGGACGAAGAGGAATAGCAATCAGTGGCATCGTGAAGATTGATGCTTGTTTTGAGTTGGGCTATGTTACCGGTACCTACGGAATTTCAGGGGCAGTGCATATCCTACTTGATTCTGACCGGCCAACACATTACAGAGATTTGGAATCAGTATTTTTACTTCCAAAGGGAGGGAAGACACTGATTCCTTTTTTTATACAGGAAATTAAGTTGAATGGGCTCAAAGCAGTGGTCCGATTCGAAGAAATAACTTCAAAGGATCAGGCCAGAAAACTGGTTGGCGCTGCGTTATATCTTCCCCTGGAACAGCTGCCACAGTTACACGGTGATGAGTTTTATTATCATGAGCTGGTGGGTTGGTCAGTTACAGACACCAAGTTGGGGTTACTTGGCACAGTTGCTTCGGTGAACTTACAATCTCCCCAGATATTACTGGTGATGGAATACCAGGGCTATGAAGTGTTAATTCCATTTACAGATGAAATTGTATTAAAGATTAGCAGGGATCAGCAGGATGTTAATGTAAGCTTGCCAGATGGATTATTGGACGTATACCTGAACCAATAGCATTATGAGTTGTTGAGTTGTTGATTTGATGAGTTGTTGAGTTGATGAGTTAGTGAGTTAGTGAGTTGTTGAGTTGGTGATTTGATGAGTTGTTGAGTTGGCCCAGGCATTACCATGATTTCCTTTGTAAATTGCCCAATTAGAAGAATTATATATTCCAGACAGTATGCGAATAGATATTATCACTGTTCTACCAGAGCTGCTTGAAAGTTTTCTCAACCATTCTATAGTACAGCGAGCCCAGGATAAGGGGCTGGTGACACTCAATATTCATAATCTTCGGGATTATTCCGTTACCAGGCACCGTACCGTAGATGACTATGCTTACGGAGGAGGTGCGGGTATGGTATTGATGATTGAGCCTATAGTGAATTGTCTGGAGCAATTAAAAGAAACCTGTGAATATCAGGAAGTGATTTATATGAGCCCTGATGGAGATCCTTTACAACAATCCACCGCTAATGAACTTAGTTTACTGACTAATATAATTATCCTTTGTGGCCACTATAAAGGAATAGATGAAAGACTAAGACAGCATTTCATTACCAGGGAAGTAAGTATTGGGGACTATGTACTATCAGGAGGGGAACTTCCGGCAGCGGTTTTAAGCGATGCCATTATTCGACTTATACCGGGCGTACTTTCTGATGAGAGTAGCGCTTTATCCGATTCTTTTCAGGATGGACTGGTGGCACCTCCTGTTTATACCCGTCCCGCTGATTTCAGGGGAATGACCGTGCCATCGATACTATTGAGTGGTCATCAGGATCAAATCGAAAAGTGGAGGTTTGAACAGTCTTTAAAGCGAACCAAGGAACGAAGACCCGAAAGTGGATCACAGATGTAGAATCTCAGATCATGGAGCCTTGCTCCCTGCTCCCTGCTCCCTGCTCCAAGCTCCAAGCTCCAAGCTCCAAGCTCCAAGCTCCATGCTCCATGCTCCATGCTCCATGCTCCATGCTCCATGCTCCATGCTCCATGCTCAGTAATTCATAATTTCAAATTCATAATTTCAAATTAACAATTATCTTCCTATATTTGCAGTCCAATTTTTCAAGCAAGTGACATGAGTGATCTTATTAAACTGGTAGAAGCTACATACGCTGAAGCGCGAAGTAAGTATGCTGATTTTAAAGCAGGCGACACCGTAAACGTACACGTTAGAATCCGTGAAGGAAATAAAGAGCGGGTACAGCAATTTCGCGGAACGGTAATCCAGCGGAAAAATACCAACACCAACGGAGAGACCTTCACTGTAAGAAAGGTTTCCAATGGAATCGGGATTGAACGAATTTTCCCCATTTTAAGCCCCAATCTGGATAAGATAGAAGTGATCAGAAAGGGAAAAGTCAGAAGGGCCAGACTCTATTATCTACGTGGAAAACAAGGTAAAGCTGCACGTATTAAGGAGAAAATCTAAGTTAGATAATTATTATAGATCATGGGCCTGTTTGATAAAAGCAGGCCTTTTTTTTGATCCCGGTACCACCACAGAAGAGCCGAACAATTGAACAGAGAAACTATTTAAAGGAAAGCAGTGAAAGTGTTATAACCGGGTGCATAAAAAAACTACGGATTGCTTTAAATTGCCTACTGTTCATTTTTAATTATTAATAAACAAATGTTAACACACCAAGTATACTTCTGGCTGAAAGATCCTAAAAGCAGCGAGGCCCGTACAAAATTGTTAAAAGGACTACATTCCCTGTTGACCATCGAAAATATAAGCTCAGGCCATATTGGAACCCCTGCAGTCACCGCTGCCCGGGATGTGGTTGACCACAGCTTTACATTTGCCTACTATACTACATTCGATTCTGTGAAGGATCATGAAATTTATCAGACACATCCAGTACATCTGAAGTTTGTAGAGGAGTGCGGGTCATTATGGGAAAAGGTTCAGGTATATGACTATTCGCGGACCGATTAGAAATCAGCGCTAATTTCATCTATTGAGCTGGAGGTAGTCTATCTTTGTAAATGTATGCCAGAAATAAATTTTCATAAGTACCAGGGAACCGGAAACGACTTCATTATGATCGACGATCGTATGAACGGGTTTGATCTGTCGCGGATCGATTTGATCAGTAGGTGGTGCGACCGAAAATTTGGTATTGGCGCTGATGGGGTTATTTTAATCCGCGACCATCCCGATTATGATTTTGAAATGGTGTATTTCAACCCTGATGGCACCCAAAGCTTGTGTGGCAATGGCAGCAGGTGTGCGGTTCGATTTGCCGAGTCTCTGGGTATTGTTAGTGCATCCTGCAAATTTATGGCAGTGGACGGGTTACATGAAGGGCAAATACAGGGAGAACAGATTCGAATAAAGATGCATAATGTAGATACTTTGTTGAAAACAGAGGAAGACTACTTTGTTGATACCGGGTCGCCACACTATGTTACATTGGTCAAAGAACTGGCTAATGTTGATGTGGTCAAAGAGGGAAGAACAATCCGCAATAACCCCAGGTTTCTGCCAGGGGGGACTAATGTCAACTTTGTACAACCCAAAAACGGGCAGGTTTTGGTTAGGACCTATGAGCGAGGTGTGGAAGATGAGACTTTATCCTGTGGTACCGGTGTTACTGCAGTGGCGCTGGTAATGGCCGCTCAAGGTTTTGAGAGTCCGGTAAATATCAGCGCAGCAGGGGGTGATTTGCAGGTATCATTCATAAAAACCCCTGATAAAGGTTACACGGAGGTATACTTAAGCGGGCCGGCAGAGAAAGTATTTGAAGGAATAATTCAATATTAGCGCTCAGAAAGTGATCTCCGGCCAATTTGTCATACAGAGGAACCTAGTACACTTTTTGTTCCCTACCTTCAGTATTACTTAATTTCCGCTTAAATTTAAGAAATTAACATTTTTGACCATGTTAGATTTTGTTAGCAAAAGTATAGCTAAGGTCTTTGGAACCAAATCAGATAAAGATATAAAGAAAGTTTTCCCCTATGTAGGGGAAATCAATCAGGTATATCAAACATATTCTTCTATAAGTGATGATGAGTTAAGAGCTGAGACTGCCAAGATCCGGGAACAAATTGCCAACGGCTTGGCCTCTATTGACGCTGAAATCGCTGCTTTGAACCAGAAAGTGGCTGACAACCCTGATCTGGACATACACGAGAAGGAGCAGGTTTTCAAGGACATCGATGCTTTAGAGGAAAACCGGAATGAGACCCTGGAAGAAGTATTGATGGAAGTACTTCCTCAGTCCTTTGCCGTGGTAAAGGAAACAGCCCGAAGATTTAAGGAAAATCATCAGATGAAGGTTACCGCAACCCTGGAAGATAAAGCGATGGCCTCGAAGTGCGATAATGTGGAAATTCAGGGAGATTATGCAATATGGCACAACAAATGGATCGCAGGTGGCAATGAAATCACCTGGGATATGTTGCATTACGATGTTCAGTTAATTGGTGGTATTGTTCTACATCAGGGGAAAATTGCTGAAATGGCCACCGGTGAAGGTAAAACATTGGTTGCAACCTTACCGGCATTTTTAAACGCCCTGGCTGACCGGGGGGTTCATATCGTTACAGTAAATGATTACCTGGCCAAAAGAGATTGTGAGTGGATGGCCCCAATCTTCCAATTTCACGGCCTCACAGTAGATTGCATCGATAAACATCAACCCAACTCTGAGGAACGCAGACGTGCCTACCAGGCCCATATTACCTATGGTACCAACAACGAGTTTGGATTTGACTACCTAAGGGACAATATGGCACGTGACCCCAAGGAGCTGGTGCAGCGCAAGCATCATTTCACTATGGTTGATGAAGTGGATTCCGTGCTAATTGATGACGCAAGAACCCCACTGATTATCTCCGGACCTATCCCAAGAGGTGACGAGCATGAGTTCTACGACCTTAAACCGCGAATCGCCAAACTGGTGGATGCCCAGAAAAAACTGGTTTCACAATACCTGATCGATGCTAAAAAGAAGATTGCCAGCAATGACGAGAAAGATGGGGGGCTGGCACTGTTCAGGTCTTATCGCGGACTGCCGAAACATAAGCCGTTAATCAAATATTTGAGTGAAACCGGTATTCGTCAGGTCTTACAAAAAACGGAAAACTTCTATCTGCAGGACAATCAGAAGATGATGCCCGAGGCAGATGAGCCACTTTATTTCACCATCGATGAAAAAAACAACAATATTGAGCTAACTGAGAGGGGAATTGATCTTATCACCGGTGAAGGTGAGGATCCTAAGTTCTTTATTATGCCGGATATCGGGGAGGAGATTGCTGCTCTTGAGAATGATGAAAGCCTGGAAGAGAAGGATTTGTTGGTACGAAAAGAAGATTTGATCAGAGACTATTCCGAAAAAGCGCAGAGGATACATTCCACCAATCAGCTGTTAAAGGCCTATACATTGTTCGAAAAGGATGTGGAATACATCCTGGTAGATGGCAAGATTAAGATTGTTGACGAACAAACCGGCCGGGTAATGGAAGGGCGTCGCTATTCCGATGGTCTTCATCAGGCTATTGAGGCCAAAGAGAATGTGAAGGTTGAGGATGCAACCCAGACTTACGCAACCATCACCTTGCAGAATTATTTTAGAATGTACCATAAACTGGCTGGAATGACCGGAACTGCGGAAACCGAGGCAGGAGAATTCTGGGAGATCTATAAGTTGGATGTAGTGGTAATTCCTACCAATGAGCCAATCGTCCGGGATGATCGCCAGGATAAGGTTTTTAAAACTGTGCGGGAGAAGTTTAATGCGGTAGCTGCCGAGATCGATGAACTCACAAAACAGGGACGGCCGGTGTTAGTGGGAACTACTTCAGTTGAAATATCCGAGCTACTTAGCCGGATGCTTAGCCTGCGAAACATAGAGCACCAGGTCCTTAACGCAAAACAGCACCAACGGGAAGCCGAAGTAGTAGCCAGTGCAGGTAAGCCGGGCAATGTAACGATTGCCACAAATATGGCAGGCCGGGGTACCGATATAAAACTGACTAAAGAGTCCAAAGGAGCTGGAGGATTGGCAATCATAGGAACCGAGCGTCATGAGAGTCGCAGGGTGGATAGGCAACTCAGGGGTCGATCGGGTAGACAAGGTGACCCGGGTAGTTCTCAGTTTTTTGTATCACTGGAAGATAATCTGATGCGTTTGTTCGGTTCGGACAGGATAGCCAAACTGATGGATCGAATGGGCCTTGAAGAGGGTGAAGTGATTCAGCATAGTATGATTACCAAATCCATCGAAAGAGCCCAGAAAAAGGTTGAAGAGAATAACTTTGCCATACGTAAACGACTGTTAGAGTATGACGATGTGATGAACTCACAAAGAGAGGTAATCTACAAGCGAAGGAGGAATGCTCTTTTTGGAGATCGGCTGCAACTGGATATAATGAACATGATCTATGACACCTGCGAGGATATTGTGTTAAACACCACCACTTCTGAAGATTATGATGGTTTCAAGTTAAGCGTGCTTAGTGTACTTGCCATGGACCATCAGATCAGTAAGGATGAGTTCTTAAAAATTGATCCCCCTGTATTATCGGAACAGCTTTACCAGGCTGCTTATGATCGCTACCGGTCCAAAAATAAAAGCATAAGTGAAAAGGCTTACCCCATCTTCCAAAACATTCAAAAGGAACGAGGAGCAACCATAGAGAATATAGTGGTGCCCTTCACCGATCGGAAAAAGCAGATTGGAGTAGTAACCAACCTGGAAAAAAACATTCAAGACAAGTGCAATGAACTAATTATTTCCATGGAAAAGATGGTCACCCTGGCCTTTATTGACCAGGCATGGAAAGAGCACCTTAGAGAAATGGACGATTTGAAGCAATCGGTTCAAAACGCTGTTTATGAGCAGAAAGACCCCTTGTTGATCTATAAATTCGAAGCATTTGAACTTTTTAAGGCCTTTCTGGCCAAGGTAAATGAAGATACCAACAGCTTCCTGATGCACGCTGATTTGCCGGTACAGGAACCTAATGAAGTCCAGGAAGCAAGAACGCCAAGGTCGAGGCAGCGATTACAGGAATCCAAGGCGGCCAGTGATTCGCTTTTAAGCGGCAGAGGTCCTGATACCAGAAACAGGCCCCCTGCAGAGAAAACCATGCCGGTAAAATCCAATAAGGTCGCTGGTAGAAATGAAAGAGTCACTGTCCAATATGCAGATGGAAATATTAAAAAGGACGTTAAGTTTAAAACCGTCGAGGACGATATTAACAACAACAGATGCGTATTACTAGAGGAATAATAGCACAACTGAAGCCAATCAGCAATATACCACTGCTGGTATTTGTTGGATTGACAGGATGTACCATGCTGGGGCCATCTACCTCAAGCACTACCCACAGCGAAGATCTGTCTGCCTACCGGCCAAAGGTTGAGTTGGATCAGGAAGTGGTACCAGAGACCAGCGAAGAGCAAACTCTTTCGGAAGTAAATCCGGAGAATCACCAAACTAATGAGGTGGAGCAAAAGTTGGAGGAAATATCCAGATTTAATAAGACTTCCAGAACAGCACCGGGATTCACCATCCAGGTTTATTCAGGAACCAGCAGGGAGCAGGCTTCACAAGCGAAAACTCAGGTATACCGCATATTACCGGATTCAAGGCCGGAAACGAAATACGAGCAACCAATTTATCGGGTCAGGGTTGGTGCGTTTGGTGATAGGCTGGAAGCTCAGAACACCTATGCGCAATTGCAAAAGGAATTCCCGCAGGCTATAGTAATACCCTCCAGAATAAAGATCAACTAGTTTGACAACATTAAAAGATACTATTAAAAACCTTGCAATAGAATCAGCAGGTGAGGTAATCAGTTACAGAAGACATTTGCATGCCAATCCGGAATTGTCGTTCGAAGAAAGAGAGACATCTGCCTATGTGGCGGGTATTCTGAAAGATTTTGGGCTAACCCCTGAGTCTATGGCGGATACCGGCCTGGTGGCATATGTAAAAGGGACTAACCCGGATAAAAGGACTATAGCGCTAAGAGCGGATATGGATGCGCTGCCAATTCAAGAACAAAATGAAGTGCCGTATAAGTCTACTAATCCCGGGGTAATGCATGCTTGTGGTCACGATGTTCATACCGCCAGCCTGTTGGGAGCCGCCGGAATTTTGACCCGGATCAGATCATCATTTGAAGGTACTGTCAAGTTGATATTCCAACCTGGTGAAGAAAGAATTCCCGGTGGCGCTTCGATAATGATCAAAGAAGGCGTGCTGCAGAACCCCAAGGTGGAAAGTATATTGGGACAGCACGTAATGCCTTTTATTGATGCGGGTAAAGTTGGGTTTCGACCTGGTATGTATATGGCGAGTTCCGATGAGATTTATCTTACGGTAAAGGGAAGAGGGGGACATGGTGCCATGCCGGATCAGGCAATTGATCCGGTGCTAATAGCGAGCCATATCGTGGTAGCATTGCAGCAGGTAGTGAGCAGAAATGCTAACCCCAAAATCCCATCAGTTTTATCCTTTGGTAAGGTGAGGGCAGACGGCGCCACTAATGTAATCCCCGAGCAGGTAAGTCTGGAGGGTACATTCAGGACGCTGGATGAGCAATGGCGGGCCAAAGCCAAAACCTTAATTGCCAAAATCGCCACCGGTACAGCCGAAGCAATGGGAGGGTCCTGTGAAGTGAATATTATGCATGGGTTCCCATACCTGGAAAACGACCCCGAGTTAACCAACCGGACAAAGGCTCATGCAGAGGAGTATCTCGGGAAAGAAAATGTACTGGACCTCGATTTATGGATGGCCGCGGAGGACTTTGCCTTTTATTCACAGCAGGTAAGCGCCTGTTTCTACCGGCTGGGGGTTAGGAATGAGGAAAAAGGGATTACCTCATCAGTACATACACCTACTTTCAACGTTGATGAGGAATCGCTGAAAGTTGGAGCGGGTTTAATGGCCTGGTTGGCAGTACAGGAATTAGCTGAGTAGTAGACTTGGAAGTCCCTGAATGCTCCCCATGGTGCCCACCTGCCAGCAGGCATATCTGTGTGCTCCCATTAAAAGTAGAATAACGGGATCAGGAATGAAGCCATCAGCCAGATAATCAGGGTAAGTATACCACCGACTTTTACGAAATCCATAAATTTAAAAATTCCCACCCCATAGATCAGCGTATTGGTCTGATAACCGATTGGAGTGATGAAAGAGGTGCTTGCCGCAAAAAGTACGGTAAGCAGGAAGGGTTTGGCTGGCAGCCCCATATCCGTAGCCAGGGAAATTGCTACCGGAACCAGCAGAATTGCCGTTGCCTGATTCGAAATAACGCTGGTTAAAACTACAGTGATCAGAAATAACAGTGAGACGGTTAGTTGTACAGGCCAGTCGCTGGTAAGGTTGTAGATTGCATCTCCCACAATTTGATCCAGTCCGGTATTATGAATGGCTATTCCCAGAGGTAAAAGTCCGGCAAGCAAAAAGATTACTTTCCACTCAACGAATTGATAAGCCTTTTGCAGACTAACACTTTTTGATACCAGCATTAGGGTACAACCGATCAAGCTACTGGTCAGTATGGGCACAATGTCGAAGGCCGCAAGCAATACCACCAGACAGACCACGAAGAAAGAGAAGGCAATTTTACGCCAGTCGAATATTTGCCGGCTATGTTCGTATAGCACCCCAAGATCCTTGTGATTATTGAGGAACATCAAGTTGTTTTTCTGGGTTTCTAATAAAATGGTATCCCCAATCTGAGGGCGGTAATTAGCTTGCTTTCCGGAATACACACCGCCTTTTTTCTTTACCGCCAGGGGCACGGCATTATACACTTCATTGAAGGCAATACGTTTCATTTTCCGTCCAACAATCTGAGAACTGGGCAAAACCATTACTTCCGCCAGCGCCAGCTCCCCACTGTCAAGGTCTCTGTCAATTTCACTAAAATCCTTTGGGAATGTCAGGCCTGCCAATGATTTGATGTTCACAATATCATCAACCCCGCCTTTAATCAGAATAGTGTCATGAGCCTTCATTATTTCATTACCTCTGGGCAACCACAAAGTTTTTCCTTCCCTGATCACTTCGATTACTGTAACGTCAGGATCATTAAAGAAAGGGAGACTTCGAAGGGTTTTTCCTACCAACGGTGAAGCCGAGGGTACAATAAACTCCGTAACAAAGTCTTTTAGCTGGTAAGAACTGGCAAGGTTGGCTAGTTTGCGTTTTGGGATCAGGAACCGCCCAACGGTTAGCATAAACACAAAGAATCCCAGGAAAAGTATCACTCCCAGTGGGGTAAATTCGAAGATCTTAAATCCTTCCAGACCGTTTTGAACCGCCAGGCTGCTGACCAGTAGATTAGTAGAGGTACCGATTACCGTAGATGCGCCGCCCATCATGGAAGCAAACGAAAGCGCCATAAGCAATCGATTCGAACTCAGATCGGTTACTCTGGATATTCTTAACAGAATGGGCATGAAAACCACCACGATTGCGGTGTTGTTCATAAATGCCGAAAAGAAGCCAACCATCAGCATAACCATTGATATAACTACCCATTCATCGTTTAGGAAAAATCTTTGCAGCTTTTTGCCTAGGTAGTTTATAGTACCTGAATTGTCTAAACCCGCCCCAATGATAAAAAGAGCAAGAATGGTGATGGTTGCTTCATTGGCAAACCCTGAAATTCCCTCCAGGGGGGTTACCAGGCCGCTGGCAATCAAGGTTGTCATTACCAGCAAGGCTGTAGTATCAATAGGTATGACCTCTGTGATAAAGCAGAAGATCATTACTATGATGATGGCGATTACCGCCAGAGCCGGCCATTCCAAATTGGATCTAATTAGGTGGAAGGTAGTTAATATACCGATTAATGTATTGTGAAACAACCGGACGTTTCATACAGGATCTTTTGAAATTAATCCCGGGATATACCCTCTTTGGTGATGATCGGGGAAGTATTTACCGATTCATTGCGGCCTGGGACATAACTTCATCTTCTTCGTCCTTTCCTACTTCTCCGGTGATGGCGCGAGTTACATTCAGTATATGATTGGCAGCCCGCTCAAGCAGCAGGAATATTTCGTTATAGGTAATGCCGCTTTTCAGATCATACTCTTTCTTTTCAATACTTTTCAGATGGGATTTACGCATTTTATTGCGGAGCTTGTTGATCTCCATTTCTTTTTCAAAAGCCTCATCCAGAGTAACTTTGCTGTATTCCATGTTGAGGTTCTCCATCATGATTTCCAGCGCCTCTTCAACCAGCTTAAACATATTCCGCAACCGGTTATTCTGTTCAGAGCTAAATTCAATGTTCTTGCGTGCCTTACGGCTGATTTGCTCGGAAATTTGATAAAATCGATCCGCTGCAGTTTCCAAATCATTGCTGATGCTCAGAATACTCCTCATTCTAATTGAAGCACTTTCGCTTAAACGACCTTCGCCCACCTTAACCAGGTAATATGAAATTTCCTCTTCCATGCGATCAGTAATTTCTTCGAACTTTTTCACCCTTTCATACTGGCGTATTTGCTTATCTTCCCGTGTTTCAGTTAACTGGAGCTGCAGAATTTTGGCCATTTTACTGGTGGTTCGGCCGAATTTCGCGACCTCTTTTCTGGCCTCTTCCAGGGACAGGTCAGCGGTACGCATGATCTCTGTTCCAATATATTCCAAATGAAAAACCTCATCTTCGTCACTTTTTGCTGGAACCAGTTTAATGGCGAGCTTTACCAACAAGGGCACAAAACCAATCAGTAAAAGAACATTAGAAAGATTGAATGCGGTATGAAAGTAGGAAAGCGCAATGGGAACGGATTCAGGATTAATAAACGGATCCCCAAAACCGCTGTTTATCATAATTTTTTCAATGAATGTCAAGTATACCGGTAGCATGAAGAACATCCATGATACACCGATAATGTTAAACATAGAATGGATCCTGGCTGATCGTTTCGCATGTACATTTCCCACTAAAGAAGCCAGTTCGGCAGTAATGGTAGTCCCAATATTTTCCCCAAGTACCATAGCTGCCCCCATCTCAAATGGTATCCAGCCCTCATTGCACATAACCAGGGTCAGGGCCATAGCAGCACTGGATGACTGAACTATGATAGTCAATAGGGTACCAATACCAATAAATACTAACCGGGATGTGAACCATCCAGAATCTACGTATTGGGCCACAAAGTTTAACGCCTCAGGATTGGCCTTTAGATCAGGGACTGAATTCTTTAATTCATCCAACCCTAGAAAAAGTAGCGCAAATCCAACCAGGAATTCCCCGTAATTTTTTAGGGTTTGCCTTTTGAAAAACATCAAGGGTATTCCAAAAGCAATTAACGGCAGGGCGATCGCCGAAATTTTAACTTTAAATCCCAATATTGATAAGAACCAGGCAGTTACCGTGGTCCCAATATTGGCACCCATCATTACCCCGGCGGACTGCATCAAAGAAAGTAGTCCTGCATTAACAAAGCTAACCGTCATTACCGTGGTGGCAGAGGATGATTGTACCAATCCGGTTATTAAAAAACCAGTAAGTACTCCAAGAAAACGGTTGTGGGTCATGGCCCCCAGAATCTGACGCAAACGCTCTCCCGCTATCTTTTGAATTCCTTCACTCATGATCTTCATTCCGTATATGAAGAACCCTAAGGCACCCATCAGAGTGAGTATATCAAATAATCCGAATTTCATTTGGTGTTGACTAAAATAGGTTATTTACGATAGCGGAAGCAAAATGATTTCAAAGGTATGGAAAGATCGTAACTTTAATGTTACCAGAATGTTAACAAATTTTACATTACTAAATTGTTAAGACATTGTTATCATTTGGGAACATTGCGCAAACAGTAAGTAAACAATTAGGACTTGTGGGTTTTCAGCTCCTACATTTGCGCTGGTTTAGATTACGCGGTCAATGCTGGACAAATACTTCTGCTCAAAATTCGGTGCAAATTTTCTTGCTTTCCTGGTAACCCTCACTGCGGCTTTAATTCTGGCAGTAAATACCGGGCACTCTCAGGAAGTTACCTACAAAACACTTGGTGATGGTCTAAGAGTTATGGCCAAGGATTCCAGTTTTAGCCTGAAAATGGGGTTTAGGTTCCAAACACTTTATAGTGGAACTAAAAACCTGGAAACGGATCAATGGGATGATCAACTGCTAATTCGCCGGGCCAGGTTAAAGTTTGATGGATTTGCATTTAGCCCTAAACTGGTTTACAAAATCGAGCTGGGTTTATCTAATCGTGACCTGGCAGGAGGAAATAATCAGCAAACAGGATTCACTTCAAGGGTTATACTGGATGCTGTTTTGAAATGGAATTTTTACCAATCGTGGTGGTTTTGGGTGGGTCAGACGAAGCTTCCGGGAAACAGGGAACGGGTGATATCATCTCAGAGTTTGCAGTTTGTTGATCGCAGTCTGGTCAATTCCTGGTTTACTCTGGACAGGGATATCGGGATACAGGTCAGACACAGCGATCGGGTTGGAACCAGGGGAATAGTCAGAGAGATGTTTTCAATTTCAATGGGCGAAGGACGAAA
>BQJT01000016.1 GCA_021604845.1 Cyclobacteriaceae bacterium | reverse complement strand
CGGAAATATTAGTGCAGGGTGACGGTACATTTCACCCGGTTGCTCTGGCCGCTAATAGTAAAGGTGAAGTATATATAACAGATTGGGTAGTGAGGGAATACCCGAACCATGGTGAAGGTAAGGTTTGGAGACTTAGAAGCCAGCAATCATCCACGGTTGAATCAGAGAATACTCCACTTCATTATAAATTCGACAGTGTTGATACAACACTGGAAAACAATCTTGAATTACTGGCAACTGGGGATGCTTTTCAAAAAGCCAGCGTGCGTTATCATCTGTCGCGTGTGGAAGAGAATGGATTGGAGGAACTGCTGCACAGTTCAGACCCCGAACTGCGATTACAAGCGATATTAATTTATAACTTAAAATCAGAGAATCTTGCGGAAATCCAGCTGCAATCTCTGCTGGAAGATAATGATCAACAGGTGCGACAGGCAGTTATGATGTACATAGGTAGTAGAAGGCTCTATGGTATGCTGGAAAGTGTTGTAAGATCATTGCAAAAAGGGCTTATAAGTGCTGAGTTGTTTGAAACCTACCTGGCCACCATTCAAAACTTACAGCCAGATTTCATACAGGGCTTTCAGGAAAAAAAGGTCAGGTCGAACCAGTTGGAAAGAAAACTGCCGGAGCGTTTTATTCTTGATATTATAACCAACCAACATATAAGTGAGTCAATTCGAGCACTTGCGTTACCTTACTTAAACGACATTGAGCAACACGGCCAACAGTTGATTGACTTATTAAGTAGCGCGAGAACGGAGTCATTTCAACTATCATTACTAGCCGCAGTGCACACCAATGGGCATCTCCTTAATAAACAAAAGGTTAAGCAGGTTTTGATATCTCTGGCAAGTGATCAGCACAACTCGGACCGGGTCAGGTCAAATGCCATCGCATCCATATCAGAAAGCTCAGCAGAAAACCTGGAACAGGTAAAGGAGTTATTAAATTCCAAATCTGCCGCATTACAGTATGCAGTGACAAAATATATCGCGCAGTATGCAACAGAAAGTGAAAGAAACGCGGTTGATAAATGGATGAAATCCAATAATATCAGGTTGTCTGCTTCTGCAGAAGCGGTGTGGAACCAAATGAAAGCAGGAACCGAAGAATTTCAAATGAACCAGTGGGCTGGGGCAGTTGATGGAACGGGTAACCCAAATATTGGGGAATTGGTATTCAAGTCTAATACTTCTATGTGCCTGACCTGTCATAAAGTAGATGGGTGGGGAGGGACTTTTGGACCTGCTCTAACACAGGTTGGAAGTAGTAAAAATCAGCAGCAGCTGATAAATGCTGTGCTTTATCCATCCTTGGAGATGGCCCCTGAATGGCAGGGTTGGTATGTGATTGATAAAGAGGGGAAACGCCATACCGGCAGACAGATAGACGTACATATGAAGCGGGTTGAACTTATGAACATCAGGGGTGACTTTGACAATTTCCCTGAGCCCCAAAGTTATGGGGTGTTAACCGAATCAGTGATGCCAGCAGGTTTACAGAATAACATGACACCTGAAGAGTTCAGTGATTTGGTAGCGTATCTGGTTTCTTTGAAATAGTGGTTTGTTTGCAAAATCAAGAATTCATGCAGAACTAAAAACTAAAAATTAAGCACTAAAAACTAAGAAAGGGTTATGAACAGCAAGTATAGTGACCGCCGGAAATTTGTTAAGCAGGCTTCATTTCTGGCAGCTGGTATTGGAGTGGCCGCAAACGCTACAGCCTGCATCACAGACAATAGGGAAGCCCTGCCTGCAGAATCCTCATCAGTGGACCGGAAGTTTCCTGACAACCCGCTGGTGTTGTTTGATAATTTTCACGTAGGAAACCGTCGTTCATATTCGTGGAAATCAAAATTTTCTCAGGCTCAAAGCGCTGGATTTGATGGCTTCGAGTTTGCCGGTGTTGACCCACAATCAGACAGCTGGAAAGAAGCAATGGACCTGGTTTCAGACACTAATTTCAAACTATGGGGATTTCATTGGACCACCAGGGCAGTGGTTGATAAACACGCCGATAAGCTGGACTCGGAAATAGAAAAGATTATTGAGAATGTTGAGATTTGTAGCAAGTCGCCATTAAAGCCCTACTACACACTTTCATTAAGTGGAACCGATGAACTGGGTGGCCCCACATTTGATCAAAGGGGATCTGCTAAGGCGCAGAAGCGGCACTGGGAGCGTGCTTATAAAATAATAGCAGCCTATGATAAAGCTTGTAACGAAAATGGTGTTAGTGGTTCCCTTTATCCACACATTAACTGGATATGCGATACACCCCAATCAGCCTTTAAAATATTAGCAGGAGCCGGCGCAGAATTTATTGGGCCTGCGTTCTGTTCCCATCACTGGTATGCTAACCCGGCATCGATAGAATTGGACGAATTTCTGGCCAATCCTACCAGCAAAAGATTGAACTACGTAGTGCTTACTAACGGAATATTTACCAGTTCAAGTTTCAATGCCATCAGGTTTAACCAGGGGCAGATTGATATGGCATGGGTTTTGGCCAAATTGTATGAATTTGGCTATCAGGGGCCAATCTCTTCGCAAGGCTGGGCTATTGGTGGAGACCCTTATGAATCCAGCAAGCGTTTTGTGGATGGAATTAAGGCACTCAGAAAACGGTTTACAGAGCATCCGGAACTGAATCCTTTGGTTAGTTAGATAATCAAATTGCAAATTTTCGATATATATTAATTTCTAATTGTAATTGACTTTAAATAATGGAAAAAAATAAAATTAGCATTGCATTGGCCGGGTTAGGCTTTGGAGCAGAATTCATCCCCATTTACCAGAAATACCAACAGGCAGAACTGGTAGCAATATGTCAAAGAACACAGTCCAAGCTGGACTCCATAGGTGATGCCTTTGGCATTGATAAAAGATACACTTCATTCGATGAAATGATCCAGGATCCGCAAATAGATGCAATCCACATTAACACACCAATTCCGGACCACGGATGGCAATCCATTGCCGCATTAAAAGCGGGTAAACATGTAGCGTGTACCGTGCCCATGGCAACCACAGTTGAAGAATGTGAAGAGATTGTGGCTTTATGTGCGGAGCGAAAGCTCACTTACATGATGATGGAGACGGTAGTTTACTCAAGGGAGTTCCTCTTTATGAAGGAGCTTTATGAAAAGGGGGAACTTGGAAAGATTCAGTTTCTTAAGGCAAGTCACCAGCAGGATATGGATGGCTGGCCGGATTACTGGCCCGGATTACCGCCGATGCACTATGCCACACACTGTGTTGGACCGGTGCTTGGCCTGACCAGGGACCAGGCCGAATATGTCTCCTGTTTTGCTTCAGGAACCATAAGGAATGAGCTGCATCAACATTATAACAGCCCATATGCAGTTGAATCGACCCACATTAAGTTTAAGAATTCCGATCTCAGCGCTTATGTATACCGCTCACTATTCGATGTGGCACGGCAATACCGGGAAAGTTTTGAAGTATATGGTTCAAAGAAATCTGTGGAGTGGCCATTGATAGAACATCGTCCATTGGTAGTTCATACCGCCAAAAAGCCGGAAGCTGAAATTCCTGAGGAAGTTTCCTGCCCGGATTTTGCTCATTTATTGCCGGAAGAAATTCAGCCCTTTACTACCGGAGGGGTTTACGATCTTGACGAGAACCAGCATTTATCATTTACTCAGGGCGCGGGCCATGGAGGGTCACATCCCCATCTGGTACATGCATTCGTAGATGCACTGTTGAAACAGCAACAGCCCTATCCCAATGCGGTGGAATCGGCGAACATCACTTGTGTGGGGATTCTGGCCCATGAGTCAGCGCTTAAAGGAGGGGAGATCATCAGGCTGCCGGAGTTTACCATTAAGCACTAAGAATTAAGAAATTGCCGGTAGTTTGATTATAATTTTTAATTTGGGGATTCGTCAAAGAAACAACAAAGAACCATCTAAAAAATGAGTATGCTTTTTGAACATGTAGCCATCAACGTGCCGGATTCCAAGGGTATGGCAGAATGGTACGAAAAACACTGTGGTTTGAAGATCGTTATTAAGGTTGAAGAGCCACCTTATACCAGGTTCTTAGCAGATCAGCGGGGATACACCTGTCTTGAAATCTACCAAAATCCAGCCGCAGAGATTCCTGATTACTCAAATCAACATCAACTGGTTTATCATAATGCATTTGCCGTAGAAGATCAGGAAGGTACCAGGGACAAACTACTGGATGCCGGCGCCAGCTTCGTGGAGGATATTAATTTACCCAATGGAACCAGATTGATAATGCTACGAGATCCCTGGGGAGTTCCATTGCAGCTGGTTAAAAGAAAAGACCCATGGTATTAGTCGTTTAAAAATTAGGAATTAGGAGTCACGAATTGGAGGTGGCAGCAATTTTTCGTAATTCGTAATTCGTAATTCGTAATTCGTAATTAATGCCTACAGACCCCTACATTCTCAAGAAGGAAAACACCATTAGTCCTCCCAAGGGGTTTTTCAAGAAGCTTAAATTTCTGGGCCCTAGTTTTATTCTGTCAGCATCGATTGTCGGCTCAGGAGAGCTCATTGCCACCACCACCCTGGGTGCCAAGGCAGGATTTGTAACCTTCTGGGTAATACTGATTAGCTGCCTGGTAAAGGTTGCCGTACAAATGGAAATGGGCAAGCATACCATTCTAACCGGCGAAACCGCCATGCAGGCATTTAATAAATTACCAGGTCCCAAATTTGGGAAAGCCCGGTGGTCGGTGTGGCTGGTTTTGGTGATCATGCTAATCAAGCTGCTGCAATTGGGTGGCATTGTCGGCGGGGTGGCGCTAATCCTGAACATGGTCTTTCCTCAATTGTCGGTAGCGGTAGCGGCATTTATGGTAGCCATTGTGGTGGCCCTGATGACCTTCAAAGGGTATTACAAATTCATTGAAAGGTTCTCTATTGTGCTGATTGCCCTGTTTACCACTTTCACCTTTCTGGCCCTGTATTTTCTGAAGTTTACCGAGTATACCTTGCTTTGGTCCGATGTTTTAAGTGGTTTGAGTTTGCAACTGCCAACCGCTGCGGTAGCAGTTGCCATCGGAGCATTCGGTATAACCGGTGTTGGGGCCGACGAAATAATTCATTACAACTATTGGTGCCTGGAAAAAGGGTATGCAACCTATACGGGCCCTTATGAAGATACCCCAGAATGGAAAGATCGTGCCTTGGGTTGGATTAAGGTAATGCAACTGGATGCACTGGTAGCCATGCTGATTTATACCGTGGTAACCGCCGCGTTTTACTTACTTGGGGCGGCGGTTCTTTATGCCCAGGATCGAATTCCGGAAGGATACCAAATGATAGAGTCTTTATCTTCAATGTATACCGATTCGATTGGACCGGAAGCCAAACCGGTATTTTTGCTGGGGTCTTTCATGGTACTGTTCAGTACATTATTCGCCGCATTAGCCGCCTGGACCCGGCAATATGCCGATCTATTCGGCCAGATGGGTTGGATAGATTTCTTTAATTTACCACAGCGACTGAAGAGCATTTCCATTTTGGCCTGGGTAATGCCTATGCTATGGGCCACACTGTTTGTTTTTATAAAATTGCCGGTGTTAATGGTAATCAGCGGCGGCATTGTTGGCTCGATTCTATTATTACTGGTGGTATTTGCAACACTCCAATTTCGCTACCAAAGAACGCTGCCAGCTTTCACGCCGAGCAAAGGATATGACATTATTTTATGGATCAGTATCCTTACCATAGGATGGGTGGCCCTGTATGGACTTATCAGCCTGGTCTAAACCAATAGCCAGTGATTTATCAAAATTCGCCGTTTGGGTAATGATGCCCTTATCCGTGGTTATTAACACTACCCTGCCGGATTCTACCGCGGTCCGAGAAGGATCAAACTTTTAAGCAAGTCACTTTGTAGTACCACGATTCCAGGAACTGTTAAGAAAAAATCGGGTTACCTCCGGCAAAAGACCTAAACCTTAAGCAGCAATTAATTTTCTCCTCCTACTAATGATCATTTCAGCTACTACTAAATTAGGTACCCAACATAACCACGCAATTATTACATAGGCATCGATAAAAGTCATGCCCATTACCGCTTGCGTGAAGGGTAAATAGATACGCAAAGTAACCGCGGCAAATGCCAGGGAATAACTTCTGATCATCCATTCCTGGTGCGCATCAATTTGCATACTCCTGATTTTACTGAACGCCATGTAGGTAGTGAATAGCCATGAGACTGCTAACATTCCAAATCCCCATTGGGCAATTATCCCTCCGGTAGCATAAAACGCAATGTACAAGGCGGCGGAGCCGCTAATGAATACAGCGGCCACATAGATTTTTCCCAGGGTTCGATGAAGACTGAGCCTTCGGGTCCTAATCTTCTTACTAAATTGTGACCAGCCGGTGAGCAGTGATAAGCCTCCAAGAAAGATATGCAGCCGGAAAGCTGTATTCCAGACCATACTTTCCAGAACTTCAGGGGTTTTATGAGATAACAACCCCTGTGATTCATCCATTACGAAATAAAGTAACGGATATAGTCCAACGCCAATGGCAAAAAAGGCAAAAACGAACCACAGAATTTTTATCGAGTATTTCATTCGATGATGCTATAAGCACGCAGTACTGACTGATTCTTGGGGTCAACCAATACTTTTTTCACAGAAGTAGTGAATTTATCTGTTAATTCACCAATTTTAACCACTAATTTTGTTTGACCAACCTGGTATCATGATGAATCCCCTAAACTTAACCGATCGAAGCATTATTTGGTATAACTTTTTTACCCTGATGCTGATTGCTGGATTGCTGATCAACTGCAGTGCTGATCCGGTGGATCAAACCGAGGTGGTCGAAACTCCGGATTTTAATATGCCAAAAATAGATTTTCATGCGCACTACCGGGCAGAACGCGACTATCTGATCCCTTTATTAGATAGTTTTAACTTGCAACCGGTTTTAGTCGATGTGGGCAGGGTAGACACGGAGCGTTGGAATCAGGCAAGGGCAGGTATGATCGAAAACTATAAGAAGCACCCGAACCGGTATTTTTTCTGTTCTGCATTTACCGCCAATGGTATCGATGACCCGGATTATGCAGAAAAGGTTATTGAGCATTTAAAGACCGATCTGTCCCAGGGCGCTGCAATGGTAAAGGTGTGGAAAAATTTCGGTATGGTTTCCAAGGATAATTCCGGCGCTTTCGTGCATATCGATGATCCGCGCATTCAACCTGTATGGGATTTTCTTACTGAACAGGGGATTCCGGTATTGGCTCATATCGGTGAACCACTGCAAGCGTGGAGGCCATTGGAAGATGATAATCCACATGCCGGGTACTATCGTAGAAATCCTCAATATCATGCTTATCAACACCCTGAAATACCCAGTTGGGAAACCATTCAGCAAGCCAGGAACAATTGGCTGGCAAAAAACCCTGACTTGGTTGTGGTGGGTGCACATCACGGTTCTATGTCACATGACGTAGGATTGATAGGGGAAACTCTTGATAGATATCCTAATTTTCATGTTGAACCTGCTGCTCGATTCGGTGATCTGGCGCTGCAGAATTCTGATTCTGTTCGGGCCTATTATATACGGTATCAGGACAGGATCCTATATGGTACTGATTTCGGGACCAGCGGAAGTGAACTGGATATGACAGAAGAAGATAAGATTAATGAGAAGAAAAGACTGGCACAGCGAATGTATGCACACTGGGAATATTTGAGTACGTTTGATTCGGTTAAGATATTACGTGATCCATCCATCCCAACCCGGGGATTGGGACTACCAGATAGTGTGTTACGTAAAGTATACTACCAAAACGCCATCAGGATATTAAACAATTAACAATTAACAATTAACAATTACCATAATTCATAAAATGGAATTATTAGGAAAACAATATATTGGTAACAAATCTACCGCGGAAGGAAAGGAAGTTTTTTACGGAATTAATCCCAGAACTGGCGAGGCACTGGGTACCGCTTTTCACGAGGCTACCGAAGATGAAATTAATCAGGCCATTGAATTGGCTGAAACTGCGTTTAAGGCATATACCCGGATTTCGGTGGAGAAGCGGGCAGAATTTCTGGAGGCTATTGCCGAAGAAATTGGTGCACTTGGTCATGCGTTACTTCAGAGAGCAGAAAGTGAGACCAGTCTGCCATTTCCCAGACTTCAGGGGGAGTGCGGCCGAACCATGAATCAACTTAAGCTATTCGCCCAGGTGGTGAGGGAAGGCTCCTGGGTTGATGCAAGGATTGACACTGCCTTACCTGATAGACAGCCCATCCCAAGATCTGATATTAGGCATATGCAAGTACCCTTGGGTCCGGTAGCGGTCTTTGGGGCAAGTAATTTCCCGCTAGCATTTTCCGTGGCTGGGGGAGACACCGCCTCCGCTCTGGCTTCTGGCTGTCCGGTGGTAGTAAAAGGGCATCCTGCCCACCCCGGTACTTCCGAAATGGTGGCAAAAGCTATATTGGCAGCTGCTGAGAAAACCGGGATGCCCAATGGTGTTTTTAGTTTGGTTCAGGGTCAGTCTCATCAGGTAGGTTCCTGGTTGGTCAAGCACCCGCTGATCCAGGCGGTTGGATTTACCGGATCGTTTAAAGGTGGTAAAGCATTGTTCGACATAGCTAATAGGAGGGGGGTACCCATTCCGGTTTTTGCGGAAATGGGCAGCACCAATCCGGTGTTTATCTTGCCTGAGGCCCTGAAATCACAAGGGGCAGCCATCGCCGGAGGATTGGCTGGATCTATTACCCTCGGTGTAGGTCAGTTTTGTACCAACCCGGGCTTGGCTTTTGTTCCGGAAGGGAGCGATCAGATGGCTTTTGGTAGTATGCTGGCGGAGAAAATTGAAGAGTTATCGATGGGCCCGATGCTTACCGAAGGTATAAGGACTGCTTTCCAGCAAGGAACCAATGAACTGGCACAAGATCCGGCTGTTGAAAGAATTGCGTTAGGGACGAACACACAGGAAAAATTTTCGGTAGATCCGCAGGTATTTGCAGTAGGATTTGAAGAGTTTAGCCAAAGGCCAGAGTGGTCACAGGAGATCTTTGGGCCTACCAGTTTATTGGTCAAAACCCGGGGGGAGCAGGATTTACTACAGGCAGCTTCGGAGTTAGAAGGCCATCTGACCGCCACAGTTCATGGTACTACAGCGGATTTCGAGGAGCATCAGGATTTGATCAGGGTTTTGGAACGTAAGGTCGGCCGGGTAGTAATTAATGGTTACCCCACCGGCGTTGAGGTATGTCATGCTATGGTGCATGGAGGACCTTATCCCGCTACCACTGCTCCCCACTCAACTTCAGTAGGTTCCAACGCCATCAAAAGATTCGTGAGGCCGCTTTGTTTTCAGGACTATCCGCAGAGCTTGTTGCCGGTACAGCTAAAGGATGAGAATGAACTTGGGATAATGAGGATGGTGAATGGAGAATTTACCAGAGAAGCTCTGGTAAATAACCAGCAGCAATTAGCCAATAACAGCTAGTCTTTGAAAAGCAAATTTTAAACTAATTTATAGAAGGTACCTGTGTCAATTTGCTTTGGCTACTTTTGAGGGAAGAAGACCGAACTCCTTTTTAAAGCACTCGGTGAAGTAGGAAGGGCTGCTAAAACCACACTCATAGGAGACCTGGGCAATATCACCAAAATTCTGTTCAATCAGTGTACGGGCATAATTCAAACGGTACAACCGAATGAATACTCCGATGGATTGATTGGTTAGGGCTTTTAATTTCCTGTGAAGTTGAGACCGGCTCATGCCCATTTCCCTGGCGTATTTATCCGAGTCAAATTCAGTATCAGTTCTGTGTATTTCAAGGATCTCCAGGGCTCTTTTGATAAATCGCTCGTCCACGGATTTAACCGAAATATCTGCTGGCTTTAACGTCACAATATTGCCAAACCGCTCTCTTAGTTTCTGACGTAGTTCAATTAGGTTTTGAACTCTTGCCTTTAACTCTACCGGACTGAAGGGTTTGGTTATGTAGTCATCCGCCCCGGTTTCAAGTCCTTCAATCTTGGCTTCCTCTCCGGCTCGTGCGGTTAATAGTACTATCGGGATGTGGCTGGTTCTTTCATCGGTTTTCAGCCTGCTGCACAATTCATGACCATCCATACCAGGCATCATTACGTCACTAATGATCAGGTCCGGGGTATGCTCCTGCGCATAATCAAAACCAGCCAGGCCATCAGCAGTTTCAGCTATTTGATAGGTATCTGACAATATCTCCTTCAAATACAAGCGCATATCGGCATTGTCCTCTACGATTAATAATATGGGCAGGTCACCATTTAAAATCTCAGGATTTGACTGTAATACTGAATCCTCTATTAGAGATTCTTGGACAGTAATGTCAATCGGCTTGAAAGGTGTTTGGATCACCATTTCGTGCGCTTTTAAATGAGACTTGCCTAAAGGCAACTGAATGATAAAAGTGGCTCCTTTACCCTTTTTACTGGCGGCGGATATGGAACCATGATGTAACTCTACCAGTTCCTTGGCCAGGGCCAAACCTATGCCGGTGCCTTCCTGTTGCCTGGTGTAACTATGGTCTGCCTGGTAGAAACGATCAAAGACGTAAGGTAGCTTCTCGGAAGGAATTCCCTTCCCAGTGTCTTCAATGATGATCTCTGCCACACCATCACCATAGTCCGCTGGTGAGTGGCTGTCTTTTTTGATCATTTTTAGATTAATGGTGTCATTACTTTTGGTGAATTTAAAAGCATTGCTAAGCAGATTGATGATCACCTTCTCCAGTTTATCACGGTCGAAATATGCTGGTAAATTACTGACATTACTTTGAAACATATAAGTAATGTTTCGTTGTTGAGCGGTAGACTCAAAAGTGGAAAACATGCTTTTCATAAACTCAACCAGGTCTCCGATTGAAGCCTGCAAAGTAACTCCACCGGCTTCAAGTTTACTGAAGTCAAGCAGTTGGTTGACCAAATGCAGCAGCCGTTTACTGTTTCGGATCACTACACCTAAAACAGTATGCTTATCACCTGTAAAAGTACCATCATACATTTGTTTGATTGGACCTAAAATTAAGGTTAATGGAGTCCTGAACTCATGGGAGATATTAGCAAAAAATTGAGTTTTCGCCTGGTCAATTTCTTTGGCTTTTTCCAGTTCCAAAAGTTTAAGCTGTGTTTGCGCTTTTACCCGTTCTTTTTGTATGATCAACCTGCGACCTAAAACCAAACCCATTATTAATAAACCACCATAAATTCCATAAGCCAACTTGCTGCGGTACCAGGGGGGCATTATTGTAATTTCGATGGAAATTTCTGCTTCATTCCAGTACCCGTCGTTGTTGGACCCTTTAACCCTGAAGGTGTATACGCCCTCCCATAGGTTGGTGTAGGTGGTTGTTCGTTGGTGCCCTGGGGGGCTCCAGTCTTCGTCCAATCCTTCCATTTTGTAAGAGTACAAGTTCTCTTTGGGATTGGTATAATCCAACGCTGCAAATTCGAAGCTGAATGTTTGACCCGGTGGTAGTGTGATGGATTGGGTATGGTAAATAGCCTGGGTCAATATTGGTTTCCCTTCCAGACTATCACCGATTTCAAAGGATTTGTTAAAAATTTGAAAATCGGTCAATACTATTGGAGGGATGTATTCATTGTATAAAATGCTGTCGGGATGAAAGATGTTTAAGCTATTGCCCCAGAAAAAAAACAGTTCATTATCATCATTTTTAAAAGAATTACTCCATGCCGACCATACGGACTCCTGGATGCCATCGTATTTATCAAAGTATTCAACCTCCTGAGTCAGGGGATTAATCTTGGTTAACCCCCTGACGTGCCGCACCCATATACTATTGCTATGTCCTTGTATTTCTGCAACATAATCGTTTTTTAGCAGTTGGTTATGGTTCTTAACCTCAAGCCCTGATGAAACTAAAGAATCCAGTGGTTTTGTTTTGAAACTATATAATCCAGTAGCCGCACCGATCCATATGGTACCGGAGTCGTCAATGAACAGATCTCGAAGTAATTCGCTATAAGCGATTTTAAAAATGTGGTATTGTTCTTTAGTCCGATCGAATACCACCAGGTTGCCAGGTGAATCCGGAAACCATAGATTTCCGTAAGAGTCTTCCTGTACTCCATGCAGATGGCGGTCAGTTGGGTTATCGTAGAACTTGAGACTTCCGGTTTTTCGGTTCAATTGCGCCAGGCCCGGACCAGTAAACCAGATCGTTCCGGATTGGTCCTCGAGTATATCAAAAACTTCCGCTTCAAATCCATTGGGCAGAACTGCCAGGTGTCCTGGGTTGAAAGAATATTTCTTTAGGACCTGGCTATCCGGGGAATACAGGTAAACACCCCGAGAGGTACCAATCCAGATCAACCGATCACTGCTTTGAAATAAGCAGTTGACTTTTCCCTTGATCATGGTGCTATAATCCTCTAAAACACCTAGTCGATTCTCCCTGTCAAAATCCAATTTATATAGCCCCATATTGGTTCCGATCCAGAGAAATTTGTCAAGGTCTTGTAATGAGGCCGATAGGTCTCCCTTGATCTTATTATCAATTGAAGGCCATTGATAACCCCGGAATTTTCTCTGTTCGGGTTTGAATGATCTGATCCCGTTAGTTTTGGAGTGCACCCAAATATTTCCGGATCTATCAAGTAACAGGGGGATCTGTGCCTCTAATGGGTATAAAGTGGTTGATCCGGTGTTTAGATTGTATTTAATTAATCCTCCAGTTGGAGTGGTAGTCGCTTGATTTGACTGAGAGGGCTGATAACCAATCCAAACGTATCTACCTTTTCTAATGGTGAAGTTGCCTAAACTTACAGGCAAGTGGTAGTCAAACTCGAGGATTGATTCAAATTGCTTTGAAGAAATATCAAAGGTCATTGGCCCTTGCCCGGTTTCCAGTATTAGTTTTCCCGGAACCAAGTCATCGATATTCTCATAGTACTCAGTATTGACATTTGAGGAATGGTTTAAATACCGGTATCGCGTAAATGACAGGTTAAGAGAGTCGAATAGATACAAACCATAATTGGTTGCTATCCATAAATTCCCACCCAGGTCTCGATGAATGTCATTAATGCCAGCTCCCTCCACACTGTCAGGTTCTACCCGGTAATCAACGGTGATATGGTTTGTGGTATTGACTCTCTTAAGCACCCCTCCATCTCCATAACCTAACCATATGTGGTGAGGCGGATCTGAATAGATATCTGTAACCATATTTTCATCCGAGCTGAAATAACTCTTAGATTCTTCGGTTTTAGGATTATACCATTCTAGTGGCCAGAAGTATCGCGATACCCACAAGTGTCCATTATTGTCCATTGCCAGGGATTGGACCCGATCTGAATCTATGGCATTGCGATTGTTATTCTGATAAGGAAATAGTTTAAAGTTATATCCATCAAACCGTGCCAGGCCATCTAAAGTGGCAAACCACATAAATCCGACATCATCCTGTACTGCTACCCGCACCCAGCTGTTGGGCAAGCCCTGTTCTATAGTATAAGTCTGCAATATAGGCTGGTCCTGGGCAAAGGATAATTGTGCCATCAATATAAGCAGGACGAATAATCTGGCAGTTGGCAAGTGTGTTAGTGGGTTAGTATAGATAAGATATCAAATATTTGATGTCATTCCAAAATGAGGGTACGGCCTGGTAAAACAGTCTGAACCCCTCCACAACTCTCTCAAACCCCACGCATATTGGTGCCAAGAGCAGGTTTGAGAGAATGGTTTTCTACCGGGAAAATTTCCTGTTACATACTAACCAGCAATATGCACCGATGCTTGAATGTCGGCACATTCACCTTCATTTACCGGTATCTGACTGAACGGTGGAAAATCGGTTACACAACCGCCGCCGTGTGAACCAATCTGCTCCATAATCTGTCCTGGAATAGCAGGGCCATGGCTCCTTACTACTAGGTTTACCTGAGCATGGCCCGCATTACCTTCTGCCAATACACGCTCTGGCTGGCCTAGCAATTTGCCATTAACACCCTCTGTTAATTGTCCTTCTTTCAGGTATGCGACAAATACCGACTCTCCGTTTTTCTTACTAACACTTCCTGAAGCATATAGCATGGCCAGGCCGGTTTCTTCGCCATTAATTAAGTCGGCAAAGTCTGGATCATCGCCGCAAATTCCATCGGTACAGTTTTCCGGATTGTTGAAAATAATCCACCAGGCGGTATTGGCTGTTAGTGGTTCACCCTTGGCTTTAAGCACCATTGCCAGACCCTTTCCCGGTTTCCTTAATAATAAGGACTTGCCCACCTCATCAAAGTTTCCACTCACCATGTCCAGCACAGATTCGAAGGATATTCCTGGACGTTGATTTCGCTCATTTAGATTTGAAAAGTAGGACTGGTCCACCAGGTCCAGTAGCTCACTTTCTGTAATAGATTCGTCCTGGACTAATGGCATGGTTTCATCTTCAGGCTCGCAACTGTACACCATAAATAGTACCACGACCGCGGTAATAACTTTTAAAATGTTCTTCATGACTTTTTTGAATTTAGTTAAGAAATACCTCCTTAGGTCAAAAATAGAGGGTTCTTATAAGATGAGATTTCCTGATTCTTCGGGATATAAGGATTGTGTCAAATGATATCGGGATTGTAGCAAAATTGAGTTCGAGTGTGAGATTGAGTGTAGCGTGTGAGTTGACTTGGCAGGTACCAAATCACCAACTCACCAACTCATCAAATCACCAAATCACCAACTCACTAATTCACTAATTCACCAACTCACCAATTCACTAACTCACTAACTCAACAATTCACCAATTCACCATCTGCAATCCGATTACCGCAGCGATAGCCGCTGTCTCTGTCCGCAGTCTGCTGGTTCCCAGGGTAACGGTTTCAAATCCGCTTGCTGTTGCTTGTTGCAGTTCCTGTTTACTGAAATCTCCTTCCGGCCCAATTAGTATACAATAAGAAGAACCGGGAGTTGCTGCTTTTGACAGGGGTTTAGCGGATTCGCTGAGATGGGCCATGTACTTGTTGGTTTCAGGTGCCAACAAAGAAAAAAGATCACCAAAGGGTATCATGCCGTCGATTTGCGGCACTGTTGCCCTAAGGCTTTGCTTCATCGCACTTACCGCCTTTCGGCGAATCCGGTCCAATCTCAGTTTACGGCGTTCCGAATGTTGACTCTGGATGAAGCTGATACGGTCTATGCCCAGTTCGGTGATTTTCTCTACCAGCCACTCCATCCGTTCTGAACGTTTGGTAGGGGTTACAGCGAGATGAATGGTGTAGTTGCTGGTGGGCTCTTTCCGTTTTTCAATGATTTCAAATCCGGTTTGACTGGGATTGGATTGCGTGATTAGTCCTTTGTAAAAAGTACCCTGGCCGTCAACAATGTCGATGGTGTCGTTTACTTTTTTTCGAAGTACTTTGATACAGTGCCTGGATTCTTCAGGGTCAAGGGTATAAACTCCCCCGGGGATATCGGGTTGATAAAATAGTTGCACTTACCGTTCGCCTGCCTCGATGTAGGGGCGGGAGTTATATCCGGTATAGACCTGTCTGGGTCTTCCGATGGGCTCATTATTTTCCCGCATCTCCTTCCATTGGGCTATCCAGCCGGGCAGCCGGCCAAGAGTAAACATTACGGTAAACATTTCAGTGGGTATACCCATTGCCCGGTAAATGATCCCGCTGTAGAAGTCAACGTTGGGGTACAACTTTCGTGACACGAAATATTCATCGTTAAGTGCTGCTTGTTCCAGTCCTTTGGCGATATCCAAAACCGGGTCATTTACCCCTAACTTTGCCAGAACCTCATCAGCAGCTTTTTTAATGATAGTGGCTCGCGGATCAAAATTTTTGTAGACCCGGTGACCAAATCCCATCAATCTGAACGGGTCATTCTTATCTTTAGCCTTGTCCAGATATTTCTTGGTATCTCCTCCACTGGCTTTAATACCCTCCAGCATTTCGATTACAGCCTGATTGGCTCCTCCATGGAGCGGCCCCCACAATGCACTGATACCTGCTGAGATTGAGGAATATAAGCTGGCCTGGGAACTGCCTACAATTCTTACCGTGGATGTGGAGCAATTCTGTTCGTGATCAGCGTGAAGTATTAATAATTTGTCCAGTGCTTGCGACAGAACCGGGTCAACCTCATAGTCCTCAGCCGGTGTGGCAAACATCATCTTGATAAAGTTTTCACAGTAATTGAGTCGGTTGTCCGGATAATTTACCGGGTGCCCAATTTCATTTTTAAAGGTCCAGGCTGCCATGGTAGGCATCTTGGCGATAATCCTGATGATACTGAGGTCAACCTCTTTGGAAGACCGATTTGGATCCAGTGACTTTGGATAGAATGCAGTAAGCGCTGACACCAGTGATGACAATACTCCCATTGGGTGGGCATTGCTGGGAAACCCGTCTAAAATATTTTTAATTTCTTCGTGTACCAGTGTATGTAAAGTGATGGCTGAATTCCATTCGCCAAACTGCTGTTCACTGGGCAATTCCCCATAGATCAATAAGTATGCAACCTCAAGAAATGTTGACCGCTCCGCCAGTTCCTCAATGGAATATCCACGATATCTTAGGATCCCTTTTTCTCCGTCCAGAAAAGTAATAGCGCTTTTGGTTGAACCGGTGTTTTTAAACCCGGGATCGATGGTGGTAACACCCTTGGTTAGCCCCCGCAATTTGCTGATGTCAATAGCGCGTTCCTGCTCGGTTCCTTCCACAATGGGAAGCTCGTATGTTTTACCATCTAAATTTAACGTGGCGGATTTGGACATATTCAGATCTAGATTAAGTTCTAATTCAATAACCCCAACCATCGATTGTCAGGGGCTGTGAATTTAAGCAAAAAATGCATGCCAGTAAAGCGGTATTAAATTAGGAATTAGGAATCAGGAATTACGGAATTCAGTGGAGTTCCACCAGGGCATAACTCATAATTCATAATTCATAATTCACAATTAACATCAGTTGTTTCCTAATATCAAAGGAAGTCCATCATCTCCACCGCCAATTACTACCACTTTGGCATTTTGTGATTGAGCCAGTTCCTTGGTAGCATCTATACCTTTTTCCTGTAAAATTTTATCGGTTAAACTGGCTGATATTATCAGATTGGCGGCCGCTTTACCCTCGGCCTCAATTCGTTGTCTTTCTGCTTCCTGTTCTGCTTTAGTGATCTTAAACTCGTATTCAAGGCTTTCCTGCTCTTGTTTCAGTTTCTTTTCAATTGCATCCTGTAACGAAGTTGGCAGTACCACTTCGCGAATCAATACTGCATCCATGATCAGGTGCTTCTCTCCGATTGCAGTACTTGTTTGCATAAAGATTTCGTCCTGGATCGCCTCGCGTTTACTGGAGTAGAGTTCTTCAGGCAGGTACCTTCCTATCACCTCTCGAGTAGCAGAACGAATTTCAGGAACAATAATTCGTTGGTGATAGTCAAAACCGATGTTATCATGGAGCAGTCCGATTTCTGCCGCCACTGGCTGGAAGCGATAAGAAAGTTCACATTTGATGGTAAGGCCGTTTTTTGACAGCACCTCCATAGTGGCCAGGGATTCCTGTATTCGAACGTCATATATATACATTTTATTCCAGGGCGAGATAATATGAAATCCCTGGTTGTAGACATTTTCCAAGTCGAGGCCGCCACCAAATCGTTTGAATAGTATTCCTTTTTCTCCCGGCTGGATAGTAAGGAAAATGCTGTTGGCGAATATTAAAACTGCAAAGAGACCAATGCCTCCAAGCACAATAAAGGGTAAAAATTTTCTTCGGTCCATAGTTTAGGGATTTGTTACTGTATTGGTTCAATTCATATTGAGGGAGATAACAAATGTACGTGGTTTATTCACAATTATTAGAATTCGAGTTGAGATATATATACCTAAGGCTTTATATTTAGCCGAATGAGTGCACCATTGAACTTTATTTCCTGGAATGTAAACGGGATCCGGGCTATATTGAAAAAGGATTTTGTTTCACAGGTAAAGCAGCTGGAACCGGACTTTCTCTGCCTGCAGGAAACCAAAGCGCAAAAGGAAGAAGTAAAAACAGTGCTTTCCCTGCTGCCTGAGTATAAGTCTTATGTGAACGCCTCAAAAACCAGAAAAGGCTATTCGGGAACTGCAATCTTAACAAGATCCGAGCCGTCGTCCATCTTGTATGATATAAATATATCCAAGCATGATCAGGAAGGACGAGTAGTGACCCTGGAGTACCCGGAGTTTTATTTGGTAACCGTATACGTACCAAACAGCGGCAGAGGTCTGTCCCGGCTGGAATACCGCGTGACCTGGGATAAGGCATTCCGTCGATATCTGAGGGAATTGGATCAAAAGAAGCCGGTGATTGCCTGTGGTGATTTCAACGTTGCGCATCAAAGTATTGACCTGGCTAACCCAAAATCCAACTATAATAAAACTGCAGGGTACACACAACAAGAGATTGATGGGTTCGAAAAATTGCTAAAAGATGGATTTTTTGATACTTTCCGGAGTTTTTACCCTGAAAAAGAGGGAGCGTACAGCTATTGGAGTTACATGTTCAACGCACGCGAAAACAACACAGGTTGGAGAATTGACTATTTCCTTTGCAGCGATAGAATTAAGCACCTACTAACAGAAGCCACGATTTATCCGGAGTTTAGTGGGTCCGATCATTGTCCGGTTGGCATAAAATTAACAATATGAAAAGAATTATTTACTCTTTACTGCTAGCGACCCTGGTTGCCTGTAATTCAGCAGACCAAAAATCGGCAATCATCGAAAAAGCTCAAGAAACCATGAATATCGAGATTGAAGAAACCTCCTTCGGAGTTACTGCCGAGGGTGATAGCGTGACCCTGTATAAGTTCACCAACACCAACGGTATGACCCTGGAGGTGATGGATTATGGAGGCATAATTACATCATTAACTGCACCGGATCGGGAAGGCAATTATCAGGATGTAGTGTTAGGGTTTGATAACCTGCAACAATATCTCGATGGGCATCCTTTTTTTGGGGCGCTGGTAGGACGGTATGGCAACCGGATTGCAGGTGGAAAATTTATTCTGGATGGCCAAGAATTCCACCTGGTACAAAACAACGGTGACAATCACCTGCACGGGGGAACTAAAGGGTTCGACAAAAAAGCATGGCACTCAAAAGCCCGTGAAACTCCGGATGGACCAATGTTAGAACTCACATATACCAGCGAACATATGGAAGAGGGTTACCCAGGTGAGCTAAAGGTGAAGGTGACCTACTTGCTGACCAATGATGATGCCTTAAAAATAGATTATAGTGCCACTACCGACAGGCCTACCATCGTAAATATGACACAACATTCTTATTTCAATTTAAATCCACAGTCAAACGACATACTGGATCATCAACTGAAAATAAACGCAGATCAGTACCTGCCGGTAGATGAAGGACTGATACCATTGGGGTCACCTGAGCGTGTGGCAGGTACTCCCTTTGATTTCCTGCAGCCGCATTTAGTAGGAGAGCGCATTAACGAGGATCATGCGCAGCTGAATATTGGAGGAGGATATGATCACACCTGGGTTTTAAATGGACCTGAAAACAATCTTAAATTGGCAGCGGTGCTCTACGACCCCGCAACCGGACGTGAAATGACAGTAGAGACTACTGAACCTGGAGTTCAGTTTTATTCTGCCAATTTTTTGAATAACAGCCTGCAGGGAAAAGGTAAAAGCTATGGTAAGAATGCCGGGTTGTGTCTGGAGACCCATCACTACCCGGATAGTCCCAATAAACCTGAATATCCTTCAGTGAGACTGGACCCCGGAGAGACTTACCGGACTACTACGATTTTTAAATTTGGGGCAAAATAAACTCAGGTAAATAACAATTACCAAACATAACACTTGCATGTACTTATTAGGTTACGATATAGGGAGTTCATCGATAAAAGCCGCCCTGGTGGAAGCGGAAAGCCGGTCCACCATCAAGCGGGTGCAATCGCCAGCTAAAGAGATGGATATAATAGCCCACCAGGCTGGATGGGCAGAACAGGAACCGGAGTTGTGGTGGCAGAATTTGTGTCAGGCCACCCGAATGCTTTTACAATCAACAGATGTTAACCCCCACGATATTAAAGGAATAGGCATTTCTTACCAGATGCACGGCCTGGTTATAGTAGATAAGGATCAAAAGGTTTTAAGGCCTTCGATTATCTGGTGTGACAGCAGGGCAGTAGAGATCGGCGAGCAGGCCTTTAATAGTATAGGCACTGAAAAATGCTTGTCTCATTTGCTCAACAGTCCAGGAAACTTTACCGCTTCGAAGCTGAAATGGGTAAAGGATAATGAACCGGACCTATACCATAAAGCTTATAAATTCATGCTGCCCGGCGACTATATAGCCATGCGACTGACTGGAGAAATAAGCACTACAGTTTCGGGACTCTCAGAAGGAATGCTGTGGGATTTTGAAGAAAATGCAGTAGCGGAATTACTCCTTGACCACTATGAAATCAACAGAGACTTAGTACCTGACATTGTTTCAACATTTTCAAATCAGGGTGCTTTACAGGATGAAATTGCCGGACTCCTCGGATTGAAGGCGGGCATTCCCGTTGGGTACCGTGGAGGAGACCAGCCCAACAATGCCATGTCACTAAATGTGTTGAAGCCCGGTGAGATAGCAGCCACAGGAGGTACTTCCGGGGTAGTCTTTGGGGTAGTAGACCGTCCGGTATTCGATAAGAATGTCCGGGTAAATGGATTTGCACACGTTAATCATCAGCCCGAAAAGCCTTCAGTAGGTGTGCTGCTTTGTATTAATGGGGCGGGCATTCAGTATGGCTGGATGAAACAAAATCTCGCGGGATCCTCACTCAGCTATCAAGAAATGGAACAACTGGCAGGAAAGATACCTGTAGGTTCCGAAGGGCTTAGGATTTTACCTTTTGGCAATGGCACAGAGCGCATGCTGGGCAATCGAAATTTGGGCTCACATATACTTGGCCTGCAGCTCACTAAGCACACTGCTTCCCATATGTACAGGGCGGCTTTGGAAGGTATAGCCTTTAGTTTTGCTTACGGAATGGACATATTAAAGGAAATGGGGCTCCTGGTTCAGGTAATGAAAGTGGGTAATGATAATTTATTCCAATCAAAAGTATTCTCCAGCACCCTGGCTACCCTGGCAGGATGCGAAATAAATGTTATGGAGACTAACGGAGCGGTGGGAGCCGCCAAAGCTTCCGGAATTGCTGCCGGTTTCTATAAGGATATTGAAGAGGCCATTGGCACTCCACGTTCCGTTGAGACGTTTACTGCAGATGAGAAAGGTGAGGCTTTCTTCCAGGGCTACGAAATCTGGAAAGCAGATTTGGATCGAATGATGAAGGAGTAGGTGCTGACTTTTAAAAGTCCCGTTAATTCCTGCTTTTTCCAGATTCTTTGAAGTACTTTGTAAATCTTAATTTAGAACCATGTAATTTTAATATTACGAACACTGAGACCAGAGTCTAATAACATTTTTGTTGTAGAAATCAATCAAAAAAGATGAGTAATAGCACCATACCAGAATCAGACGTCAGTATTACCCTGGGAGAAAGAACCTATTTTAAGGGAGTTAATAAAATTTTATTCGAAGGTAAAGAATCAGATAATCCTTTGGCCTTTAAGTACTATGATGAAAGCCGAATGGTTGGAGATAAAACCATGAAGGATCATCTGCGTTTTGCTACTGCTTACTGGCACACCTTCTGTGGTACCGGCCTGGACCCATTTGGTTCTCCAACCAAACAATTTCCCTGGCTAACTGCTACCGACCCAATTCAGCAGGCCAAGGATAAAATGGATGCCGCGTTTGAATTCATCACCAAAACCGGTATGCCCTATTATTGCTTCCACGATTTTGACCTTATAGCAGAGGGGAGTAGTTTATCAGATTCCGAGCATCGGCTACAGGTAATTTCAGATTACGCATATCAGAAGCAGGAATCCTCCGGGGTGAAATTGCTTTGGGGCACTGCTAATTTGTTTTCACATCCCAGGTACATGAACGGGGCTGCTACAAATCCTGATTTTCAAGTGGTAGCCTATGCCGGGGCACAGGTTAAAAATGCTCTTGATATCACTATCAAACTGGGCGGGGAAAATTATGTATTTTGGGGTGGCCGGGAAGGTTATATGTCACTATTAAATACGGACATGAAGCGTGAACTTGATCATATGGCGAGGTTTTTACATATGGCCAAAGATTACGCCCGGAAACAAGGATTTAAAGGCTCCTTCTTTATTGAGCCAAAGCCTATGGAGCCTACCAAACATCAGTATGACTTTGATGCTGCTACCGTGATTGGTTTTTTAAGGGAGTATGATTTGTTGGATGATTTTAAACTTAATCTTGAGGTAAATCATGCTACGCTGGCACAGCATACTTTTCAACATGAACTCCAGGTGGCAGCTGGAGCAGGTTTATTAGGAAGTATGGATGCCAACCGTGGAGATTATCAAAACGGATGGGATACTGATCAGTTTCCAGTGAATGTGTACGAACTGGTTGAATCGATGCTGGTGGTTATTGAGTCAGGTGGTTTAAAAGGCGGCGGCATTAACTTCGACGCTAAAACCAGGCGAAATAGCACGGATCTGGAGGATATTTTCCATGCGCATATTGGAGGAATGGATGCCTTTGCGCGGGCGCTGTTGGTTGCTCATGATATCCTTGAAAATAGTAACTATTCCCAGCTGAAGAAAAACCGCTATAGCACTTTCGATTCAGCAACCGGGCAGAAATTTGAATCCGGGGACCTGATACTGGAAGACCTTAAACAACTTGCGGGGGCCAATGGCGAACCTAAGATGATAAGCGGACAACAGGAGCTTTATGAGAACATCATTAATCAATACTTGTAGGACAAGCCTACAGGTATTGATAGTTTTTAGTTTTTAGTCCTTAGTTTTGAGTTTGGCAAATCAACTAAAAACTAAAAACTCAAAACTCAAAACTCGAAATAGTTAATCCCATTTTTTCAATCCCAAAAGTTTTTGCCCTAACTCGGTGAGTTCTGCGGTACCATAGCGCGTTTGTTCTAATTTTCTGGGATCACCTGGAAATGCATAACCTTCCGGCGCGATCCGGTTTTTCCAGGAATTGATCCGCCAATCCCGGAGTTTTTGATTGTCCTCCTCAGCAGGCATCATGGAGATATACTGAGCAATTCTAACCTTATCGTTGCTGCGGTTTGGACGGATTCCGTGCGGCTGGGTGCTGTTGAATATTAACAGGTCGCCTGCTTCTAAAGCTACTTTTTCAATCTTACCTTCGAATCTGGAAATGTCTGGTTTAAAGCGGTCCCGGTCTTCAGGCTGAGAGAGCTTCCAGGTATGGTAGGTTCTGTAAAGTTCGGGGATACATTGAAAGCCTCCCATTTCAGGATCGGTTTGATCTGCCAAAGCCAGCACTCCCTGAACATTTTGAGGTCGGGTTTCCGGATCGTAATCCCAATGGATAAATCCCTGGTACTGATAACCAGGGCGGATTGGAAAATTGAGGTTTGCCCGATCAATGGTAACCCACAATTTTTCCGTTCCCCAGACATCCACAAATGCCTGGTATATTTTTGGGTGTTGGCGATTGTTCCACAGATACTGATTATTATAAACTTCAACCATTCCGGTTCCTGCCAGTTCCTTCATCTGCATTTCTGCTCGTTCCGCTGTATACCATGTGGAGGGATCCTGGGGATCTTTTTCCTCAAATTCCCACAAGAAATTTGCGGTTGCCTCCGCTTGTTCGCGGGAAACGGCTTTTTTAACTACGATATAACCGTTGTTAATCCAAAATTCCCAATCGGCTTCCGAGAGCACGCTTAAAGAATCCCAGTTAGACCGGTCATTGAGCTTGATTTTACTACTGGTTGCAGTGGAAGGGTTGCCAGGAATATCTTCGTGGTTTTTATTAGGGTTGTGATAACGATCCATATTTAGGGTTTTGAACTGTTACTATTAAATCAATTGCCGGGGCCAGCACGACATTTGATTAATACAATATAACCAATGCTTCATTAAAATACATCAGAGTTAAAATATCCATGAGAAGATAGAACGCGGCTGTTCGTTTTAACCACCAAATGGAAGATTTCAGATTGAATGAATGGATTTTTTTGCTAGTTTCAATGTTTAAAGTTCAGGGATGAACAATAATATGAACATCAATCGGAACATTTGTTTTATTCTTTTATTGGCTGTTTGCCCTGATTTTTTTGGCATTAATGCTCAGGTGCCAACCTTGCCAAAGATTGAGTTTGAACATATTTCAAAAGGGCTTTCACAAAATACCGTGACTTGCATTTTGCAGGATACGGATGGGTTTATGTGGATGGGTACCCGGAATGGGCTAAATCGTTATGATGGGGTAGAGTTTAAGGAATATAAACTGTTATCGCATGATAGTGTATCCCTGGGTTTAGGACACGTCGTCTGTATCTACCAGGACTCGAACGGTGTTCTATGGGTAGGCACCAGAGACAGGGGCCTGAGTTATTACTTGCCTGACAGGGAAGTATTTATCTATCCGAATGAGGACAAACCGGAAAACAGGCTTACCCAAATATCCGTGACCTCCATTCTAGAAGATAAAGACCAGGATTTTTGGGTGGCTACAGCGCGTAACGGGCTTTTTCTTTATAACCGGCAAGATGGTACTATTTATAATTACCGCAGTCATTCGTATGACGCAAACAGCCTGTCCGGGAATAATTTGAGCATGATTAAACAGGACCCAAATGGAAATATCTGGGTGGGAACCCAGGGGCATGGCTTAAACCTATTCGACAAAAAAGCCAACCGCTTCTACTCATACAAATATGAATCTGATAATCCATCTTCTTTAAGTAATAACGATGTGAGGAAGATCCTGATCACCTCAAAAGGAGATTTATGGATAGGAACGCACCACGGATTAAATTTAATGTACCGGGATACATTTAACCGGGTGGCATTTCGCAGGTTTCATCAGGACAACGCCAAGACCAGCCTTTCCTACAGCGTGATTTCTGCATTGGAAGAGGACAATTACGGCAATATTTGGATAGGAATGGAAAATGAGGGGTTGTCAGTCTATAACTCCCATGAAGACGCATTCAGCTATTATTTTGCAGATCCTAAACAACCAGCAAGCTTAGGTGGTAATTCAATATGGTCTATTTACAAGGATAATACCGGAATCATGTGGTTGGGATCTTTGAATAGCGGTGTGAATAAATACAACCCACAAAGCAAACGGTTCTCTCATTACCTGCACAACCCCTTTTCAAGCACTTCGCTGAGTCATAATTATGTAAGCTGTTTTTTGGAAGATAAGCAAGGAAACTTATGGATAGGAACCGATGGTGGAGGATTGAACTACCTGGACCGGCAGTCTGGCCAGTTCAGGCACTTCAAACACGACCCACAAGATCCTACCAGCCTGGGATCTGATGCGGTGCTTTCATTGATAAAAGATCCGGAGGGAAGGCTATGGGTGGGAACCTGGGAAGGAGGATTGAATCTATATGATCCTCGTACGGAGTCTTTTACCAGGTACATTCACAACCCGGAAGATACCGCTTCCATAGCGTCCAACAATATTTTCGCCATGATGATTGATTCCAGGGAAAATTTTTGGATCGCTGCCTCCGGGGGGGCACTGGATCTGTTCAATCCTGAGAGCGGTGATTTTAGACATTTTGGACGGTTCTCTCATTGCAGCATATTTAAAATACTGGAAGACCAGAAAGGAAATATTTGGATAGGATCCGATGGTTTCGGTTTAAGTCGACTTGATACCACTGGCAGCCTGGCAGCAGATTTTAAACATTACAATGATCTCGAAAATCACCCCCGAAGCGTGATTAGTATGCTCCAGGATAGCAAGGGGAACTTTTGGCTGGGCACAGAGGGATCGGGAGTTGTCCAGTTTGATCCAGAAACATCAACATTTACTTCCTATTTGAAGGAACCCAGGTTGTCCCACCAGGTGATTAACGGCATTCTTGAAGACGATAATGGGTATTTATGGTTTAGTACCAACAGGGGTATTTGGAAGTTTGACCCTATAAAAATAACTTTTAGAAATTACGACAACGCAGACGGGATCCAGGCAGATGAATTTATCAGGGGGTCTTACAATAGTTGTAATGACGGAAAAATGTTGTTTGGTGGCATTAACGGATTCAATGAATTTTATCCGGATGCTATCAGGGATAACCTGCATGTCGAGGCGGTTTACCTCAATGAATTCAGAATTAATCAACAGGTTATAAAACCAGGGCAACCAGGTTCACCATTAAATAAACACATTAACAAAACTAGTGAAATAACGCTGTCACACGATCAGTCAATTTTCAGTATCGACTACGTTACACCTGATTATACACATGGGGAGAATAACCAGTATAAATACATTTTGGAGGGGTATGATGATGATTGGCAGATGGTTGGTAGCAACAGGACGGCTACCTATACTAAAATACCTCACGGCAGATATCTATTCAAAGTTAAAGGTTCCAATAGCGATGGAATCTGGAATGAACAGGCGGCTTCACTGATAATTAACATCAGCCCACCGTGGTGGAAATCAACTCCAGCGATTCTGGTTTACCTGGTATTGGCCGTCGGCGGGTTATGGGGTTCCAGACAATTAGTAGTTTACCGGGAACGACTTAACAGTCAATTGCAACTGGAGCATTTGGAGTTGCAGAAATTGCAGGAAATGGATGATATGAAATCCCGGTTTTTCGCCAACATTTCGCATGAATTCAGGACACCGCTTACGTTAATTCAGGAGCCTTTGAGAAATATCTACAGTTCCAATCTGACAGGTAAAACCAGGCAACAATTCCGTGTCATGCTACGCAACACTCAGAAGCTCCTCACTTTAACCAACCGGTTACTTGATCTGTCCAAATTAGGCGTAGGGAGTTTGAAACTAATGGCATCTGAGCATGAGTTGTCAAAGTTTTTAAAGATCATTTCGGAATCATTCAAATCTCAGGCGGAACGACAATCAATCAAGTTTAAGTTTATCGATAAAGGCTGCCCGGAAAGGCTTTTTTACGACGAGGAGAAACTGGAAGATGTCATGTATAACCTGCTAAGCAACGCGCTCAAGTTTACCCCGGAATACGGAAGTGTGATAATGGAAGCACGGACGGTTACCCGGGATGACCAGCAATGGGCACAGGTAAAAATTACAGATTCCGGAATTGGAATCCCATCCGGGCAAGTACCAAATATTTTCGACAGATTTTACCAGGCAAGTAATCGTGAAACTGCCTCGAATAATGGTTCCGGGATCGGACTTGCCCTTACTAAGGAGTTGGTTGAATTACATCAGGGGATAATACGGGTAATCAGCGAAGAGGGAAAAGGTACCACAGTAATTGTACAGCTTCCCTGTGGCACTGAGCACCTCCGGCAATCACAAATTGTGGCCTCAAAAACACCGGAAGTAACCATCGACGGGGAATTGACGGGAATAGGAACTATCAAAGAGGACAAGAAAGAGCGGGTGCTGGAAAAATTACCATTGATTTTAGTGGTGGAAGATGATGAGGATATGAGGGCTTATATTTCAGAGTACCTGGAAACTAATCACCGGGTAGTAGAGGCTGGAAACGGCCAGGAAGCACTAACCATTGCCACCAAGGCCTTGCCTGAATTGATTATTTCCGATATTCATATGCCGGTTATGGATGGAGTTGAATTGTGTAAAAGGTTAAAACAGGACTCCCGAACCAGTCATATTCCGGTTCTGTTACTTACCGGACGAATAGACCAGGAGAACGAGCTGAGAAGCCTGGAACATGGGGCAGATTATTATTTTACCAAGCCGTTTAATTCTAAGCTTCTCCAACTTACGGTCAATAACATACTTCAATCGCGGGAGGTCTTGCGAAATCACTATACCGGATCTGATAAAGCAAGTATCGAACCCAGCCAGGTCAAGATGAGTTCGGGTAGTGAGCGGTTTATTCAAAATGCCCTGGCCTGCGTTGAGGAGAATATTTCAAACCCGGAATTTTCTGTTATTGAGCTCGGAAAGGGTGTTGGACTTAGTAGAATGCAATTGTATAGAAAGTTAAAATCGGTAACCGGACAATCACCCAATGAATTTATAAGGACTATTCGTTTGAAAAGAGCCGCCCAATTGCTGGAAAGAAGTAATTACACCATATCAGAAATTACTTACCAGGTTGGTTTTAATGATTTGCAATACTTTAGGGAATGTTTTAAGAAGCATTTCGATGTAACACCCTCAAAGTTTTTGGACCAGAGGAATCAGTCTATTTAGAAATCCCGCAAAATCCCGCATATTAGGGGATCTTGTACATATTACCCTTCCTTTTTGTGCTATTTTCCATGGTAATCGATTTTGGTTTTGGATTAACTTTAAAGTAAGTTTATGTAACTTTAATTGGTAATTAATGTTAATGCCGGTGGAGCGGTAAATGACCAGCTTGAATAAAACCATACTAAATCTACCGTACAGGTGTGTGGAAATTTTTCTCTACCACAATACACCTGCGCCCTTCCGTTTCTTGTTCCGCCCGCATTGCAATCGCACTCAAAGATTATATACTTTAATTCTATATATGTTAACTAAACTAAACCTTATAACACATGTTAAAAACTCTACGTATTTTAAATCGTTTGCAAGAACGAGGCAGGCAGGTTGGTCTAATCTGCCTAATGATGATGAGTTTTACGCTGGTGATGGCTCAGGAACGCCAAGTTTCTGGTACCATTCTCGACAACGAGACTGGTGATGGCATCCCGGGAGTAAATATTCTCATCAAAGGAACTACCCAGGGTACGGTAACTGACATTAGTGGTGAGTATTTAATACAAGCCAATCCTGGCGACGTATTGGTATACTCGTCCGTTGGATATGTAGCCCAGGAAATAATTGTGGGCAACCAGAATCTTGCGGGTAACCAGAACACCATCAACATTAACCTTTCTCCTGATATTCAGGCACTGGCAGAGGTGGTGGTAACGGGATATTCCGTTGATGAAAGACGGGAAACTACTGGTTCAGTTTCGGTGGTGGAACCCGCAGATTTAACCGCGGTTCCCAGTGGAAACGTTGAACAACAGTTACAAGGCCGGGTAGCCGGAGTTACGGTAATTACCAACGGCCAGCCAGGTACTACCAGTCAGGTACGTATCAGAGGATATGGTGCTTTAGGCGGAAATCAGCCGTTATATATTGTAGATGGAGTGCCGGTGGAATCAACTGATTTTCTGTCTCCGGACGATATTGAAACTACTACCGTATTGAAAGACGCCACTGCAGCGGCCATTTATGGCGCCCGTGCAGCAGGTGGAGTTATTGTTTATACTACCCGCCAGGGTAAGAAAAACTCCGGCGCCATGAAGGTTACCTATAACGGGATGGTAGGAGTAACTAGTCCAGGCAGTGCTGATCCGAAATTAAACCCCACCGAACAAGCTGAATGGACCTGGAATGCTGTTCGGAATGCCGCCACTCAAGCTGGTGAAGTTCCTGTTTTTAATCATCCCCAGTACGGAACCGGTGCTACACCGGTTATTCCAGATTGGTTATTGGTTGGAGGAACATCAGGTATTGTGGGATCAATTGATGAGCAGGCAGCTGCTGCTAACTACAACGTTAGCTTCGATGCGCCTATATACAACGTGATCCGTGCCAACAAGGAAGGTGTTGACTGGTACGATGCTATTACCCAAAATGCCCTTTTAAACAGGCATAATATTGGGTTATATGGCGGTGGTGAAGGAAACCGTTTTTACGTGGGAATGTCCATGCAGGATCAGGAAGGGATTGTTAAAAGGCAAAAGTTCGAAAGGTATACCATGCGGGTCAATACTGAATTCGATATACTTCCCGGTAAACTGCGAGTGGGAGAAAATATTCAGGCCACATATCGAGGTATCAGACAACTACAAGGTGGCGGAGGTGGAGCCGGTTCTTCGGATGACGAGAACTTAATTCTTACCGCATCCAGAATGTCTCCCATTATTCCAATCTTTAATGAGTTTGGTGGATATGCCGGTACTGCTGCACCTGGTTTCAACAACGCTCGAAACCCCATTGCCACTATAGAAGGGGACAAAAACGACCGTTTCTTCCAGGTAGCAGTTTTTGGTAATATATACCTGGAATTTGAGCCCATTGAAAATTTAGTAGCACGTACCAGTTTTGGTGGTAGCTATGCCAACACCAATGGTTTGGATTACACCAGAAGGCAATATGAAAACTCAGAAAACAATGCGGCCTTCAGTTTTAGCCAATTTTCCAATTATCAAACGCAATGGGTTTGGACTAATACCCTTAATTATTCGTTTGATGTAGGTGCTGATCACAGTTTCGGAATTTTAGTCGGTCAGGAGGCATTGAACACAGGTACTGCCAGGGGCATGAACGGTTCTGGTATTAATCCTTTTGCCGAGACCACTGACTTCGTTAACCTGAGTACAGTGGAAAACCGGGTAGTCAATGGGTTTAACTTTAACGGGGTTAATTTCTCCTCTTATTTTGGAAGACTAACCTATGACTTCCAGGATAAATACCTGTTTACCGCAGTTGTTCGTAATGATGGTTCTTCAAGATTTGGTGCAGAGAACAGAAGAGGTACTTTCCCTTCTTTCTCCGCTGGTTGGAGATTATCTGAGGAGGCATTCCTTAATGGCTCCACCTGGATTGATGATCTGAAAATTCGAGGAGGATATGGAATAATCGGTAACTCTAATAACGTAGATCCCAATAATCAATTTAGTTTATATGCCACCAGTATAGGCAATTCTACTTATGATATCGGTGGGTCTAACAGCTCTGCTGCTACTGGATTTTACAGAAATCGCATCGGTAACCCGCTAGCCAAATGGGAAAAAGCGGTTACTACCAATATTGGTATCGATGCCTTGTTATGGGATGGCAAAGTAGACATCGTGCTGGATTTATGGAAGAAAGACACGGAAGACTTGCTCTTCCAATTGCCGGTTACCGTACAAAACGGCTATCAAGCGGCAGCGCCATCAGTTAACGTAGGTGAAATGAGTAATAAGGGTATCGATCTTAAGATTAAAACCCAGGGTAACCTATCCACTGAGGTATCATACGAACTAACGGTGAATGCCAGTTTATTGGATAATGAGATTAGTTCATTGGCAGAGGGTATCACCGACCTTCCCAATTTTAGTGCCTCCTATCGTGGAATTACTCCAATACTAAACCAGGTAGGTCAACCATTAAGTACTTTTTATGGGTACGTTACCGATGGATTATTTGCCAACCAGGGAGAAGTTGACGCGCATGCAACCCAGGAAGGGGCGGCTCCCGGAAGGTTCCGATTTAGAGACATTGATAATAACGGTGTTATCGATATTAATGACCGGACCAGTATAGGGAATCCGATTCCTGATTTCAATGGTGGAATTGTATTCAAGACCACCTACAGAAATTGGGATTTAGAGCTTTATGGTTATGCTGTTTTGGGTAATGAAATCTATAATGTTTCAAAACTATTTACTGATTTCTATCCACTGTTTCCCGGTGCAGCTATCAGCGCCAGGGTGAAGCAATCCTGGTCGTTTGAAAACCCAACCGGAGAAATACCCATATTCGAAGATGTTTCCAACTTCAGTACCAATACGCAGTCAAACGACTTCTACGTAGAGGACGGTTCATACTTTAGATTGCAAAACCTGACTTTAGGATATAACATTCCCACACCTACTTTGGATCGCTGGGGATTAACCAAATTCAGGATATTTGCCACTGCCAACAACCTGTTTACAATTAGCGGGTATGATGGATTGGATCCTGCAGTTGGTGGAGAAGCTGACACCAATTTCGGAATTGACCTAGGGAATATTCCGATTACCCGTCAGTATACATTTGGTGTTAACGTAGCATTCTAACAAAACAGAGAGAAAAATCATTGATAGAAAAATAGATATGATGAAAAGATTTAAAATAATCAAGTTGACGCTCATGAGCATTGCGGTGGTAATTATGTCCACTGTTTCATGCAGCGATGAATTCCTGGAAGTAGCGCCGACCGGCTCACTTAGTGAAACGGAGTTGTCGACCTTGCCAGGATTGGAAGGTAGTCTAATTGCCACCTATAGCTTCTTGCTTGGAAGGGGTGGTTTTTATTCCGGTGCTGAAAACTGGTTCTGGGGTAGTGTTATGGGAGGCGATGCCAACAAAGGAACCGATGCAGGTGACCAATCCCAGATGAACGAGATCCAGGCGTATGCAGTTCAGACCAACAACGGTTCCGTACTGGAGAAGTACAGGGTCAATTTTGAAGGCATCGCCAGGGCCAACAATACGTTGAAATTGGTAGCCTTAGCAGAAGAGGTCTCTGATGATGATAAGACCCGGATTACCGCGGAAACCAGATTCCTCAGAGGACACTATTATTTTGATCAGAAGGTCAATTTCAATAATGTTCCTTATGTTGATGAAAACTGGGACGGGGTTGAACCTGTACCCAACAATCAGGATCTGTGGCCGCTGATTGAAGCTGACTTCATGTTTGCTTTCAATAATTTGCCTGAGACCATGTCGGATGGCGGAAGAGCCAACAAGTGGGCTGCTGCTTCCTATTTGGGTAAAACCTATCTGTTTCAAGGGAAATACTCCGAGGCCAAAGGTATGTTTGACCAGGTCCTGAGCAATGGCGTTACCGCCAGTGGTGCTCCTTATGGCTTACTTCCTTATTACGGTAATGCCTTTAGAGCAACTCATGATAACAGTGAGGAATCTGTATTTGCAGCTCAGGCTGCAGCTGGAACCGGTAGCGTTAATAATGCGAATGCCGGGATGGTGTTGAATTTCCCACACGGTACTGCCGGACCTCCCAGACCAGGTGGCTGCTGTGGTTTCAACCAACCCAGCCAGGAACTGGTAAATAGTTATCGGGTTGGAGTGGATGGACTTCCTTTACCTGAAGGAACCTGGAATTCGGCTTTGGAAGAAGTGGGTTCCGATTTCGGTTTGCAAAGTGGGGATGTGTATGTAGTTGATCTTAAACCCATTGACCCAAGAGTAGATCATAATGTGGGAAGAAGGGCTATTCCTTATCTAGATTGGGGACCACATCCAGGTTTTGACTGGATCAGAAACCAACCCAATGGAGGACCTTATTCACCCAAGAAATTTATCTACTACGAAGCTGGTATTGGTGTGGAAAACGATGTTTCCGGATGGACTCCTGGTTATACCACGGTTAACTATAACATAATTCGATTTGCCGATGTATTGCTAATGGCGGCAGAGGCCGAAATTATGTTGGGTAATATCGATGCAGGCCGGGTATTGATAAACCAGGTAAGAGCACGCGCAGCTACTTCGAACATCGCAGGTTCACCAGCGGTTTACATTTGTAACGAATACGCGTCTCTGGGTTCACAGGATGAAGCCATGGAGGCCTTGCGTATCGAGCGTAAGCTTGAACTGTCAGGCGAAGGTCATAGGATGTATGATCTGGTTCGTTGGGGTATTGCTGCACAAACCCTTAATGACTACCTGGCTTATGAAAGCCAATTTATTCCAGGATTACAGGGTGCAACATTTACTGCAAATAAAAATGAGTACCTGCCTATTCCTCAGAATGAAATAGATCTTTTGGGTACTGATGTATTAACTCAGAACCCCGGTTACTAGACCACAATAGATTTAGTTTAATAAAATGGCCCTGAGGTGTTTACTTCGGGGCCATTTTTTAATTATCTACCTCAATCCAAAAAAGTGCAATTACTTTCTTCAATTGATTGTTAGTAAATTTAGACACCAGGTAAAGGGGCACCAGCCCAAAAGAATTGACTATGAATTTTAGATTATTTATCACAACTGGTCTATTGCTGTTAATTGTTTCCTGTAACAGTCAGATTGAACAACCGGTATCTGATTCCCGGAAAATCACCAAAATATTTACCGCATTAACCCCAGAAGAAAGTGGAATTACTTTTACCAATAACTTAATAGAAGACTCTGTAGTTAATTACTTTACCTATCCATATTTGTATATGGGGGGAGGGGTAGCCGTCGGAGATGTTAACAACGACGGATTACAGGACATTTATTTTACCGGAAATCAGGTAGAAAATAAACTTTACCTGAATCAGGGAGACCTAACCTTTCTGGACATTACGCACCAGGCCCGGGTAACAGGCGATGACCGATGGGTTACCGGGGTGACTATGGCAGATGTTAATCACGACGGATGGATGGATATCTACGTAAGCGTCTCAGGAAAATGGACGTCAACCAGGAACTTACTCTACTTAAATCAAGGGGTGGATGAGTCGGGAATTCCCGCGTTTGTTGAAAGTGCGGAACAGGCTGGTGTTGCTGACGAAGGAAAAAGTACGCAGGCGACATTTTTCGACTATGATAAAGATGGGGATCTGGACCTGTATGTGGCAAATTACCCGTATACCAGCTTCAAAACCCAGAATTCAACTTATCGATTTCTTATGGACCGGAAGCAGCATGATAAATCTGACCACTTATATCAGAATCAGGGTGATGGCACTTTTATTGACGTAACTGAAGAAGCAAACCTGCTCAATTTCGGATTGGCCCTGGGAATTGTGGTTGACGATTTTAATCAGGATGGATGGGAAGATATTTACGTTTCGAACGATTTTGCTACCCCCGATTATTTTTATTTCAATAATGGTGATGGCACCTTCATTGAGAAGGCCAGGGAAACTACCATGCACACATCTTATTTTGGTATGGGAATCGATGCTGGTGATTTAAACAATGATGGGCTGGTAGACCTGGTACAGATGGATATGACTCCTGAAGACAATTTCCGGAACAAAGCAAATATGGCCAGCATGAACCCCTCGGCGTTCTACGAAATGGTCAACTATGGACTCCACTACCAGTACATGCAGAATAGTATGCAATTGAATCAAGGGGTCAATGAATCAGGATATCCGCACTTTAGTGACATTGCCCGAATTGCCGGCATATCTTCCACAGACTGGAGCTGGGCGGGGTTAATTGCGGATCTGGATAACGACGGATGGGAGGATGTGTTTATAACCAATGGTACCAGGAAAGACATCAATAACAAAGACTATTTCGCCAAAATAGACAAAGCCTCCCCAAAAGAGAAAGAGGGGTATGATTGGCTTGAACTCAGCAAGGGAATACCATCAGACGAAATAAACAACTACGCCTATAAGAATAATAAAGATCTGAGTTTCACCAGTGTCATAGACGATTGGGGCTTAAACTTCAAAGGTTATTCCAATGGAGCTGCCTATGCGGATCTGGATAACGACGGGGATCTTGAAGTGGTGATTAACAATATTGATCACCCCTCCATGATTTTTGAAAATCATGTGGCCGATAGTAAAATGGGAAACTTTTTAAAAGTTGAATTACGTGGCCCTGACAAAAACCCCGGGGGTTTGGGTGCATTGGTACAAATAGAATCCGACAATTTGAAACAAAGACATCATCATACGCTCACCCGTGGTTTTCAATCTTCTGTGGAGCCGATAATACATTTTGGTGTAGGAGAAGCTGCCACCATCGATAGGATTTCAATAGCCTGGCCTGACGGGAAGACGGAAGTTATTAGGGGACTGGAAGCTAATCAATTGATTGAACTCAACTACAAAAACAGTGTTGAAGCTAAAGACCACCATGAACCGCCAACTGCCATATTCAGGGATATAACCAGTATGTTGGCGCTGGATTACAAACATCAGGAAAATAGTTTTAATGATTTTCAATATGAAGTATTACTGCCTCATATTTACTCAAGAAATGGGCCGGGATTGGCTGTAGGAGATGTAAACCAGGACGGGTTGGAGGACTTTTATGTTGGTGGTGCCACGGAATATCCCGGGTGGCTGTATATCCAGCAGGCGGATGGCAGTTTTGTTCCGTTAAACGACAATCAACCGTGGCATGAAGATGCCGCCAGCGAAGACCTGGGCGGTGCTTTTTTCGATGCGGATCAGGATGGCGACCAGGACCTGTATGTAGTAAGTGGAGGGAATGAATCCCTCGAAGGTTCTGGGGTGTTGCAAGACCGTTTGTATTTGAACCAGGGTAATGGCATGTTTATAAAAGCTGAAAGTTCTCTGCCGAAAATATTAATCAGCGGGTCCCGGGTAAAGCCGGCCGATTTTGATGGCGATGGAGACATGGATTTGTTT
>BQJT01000015.1 GCA_021604845.1 Cyclobacteriaceae bacterium | reverse complement strand
CTATTAAAAGCTTAACATCACATTTGAATACTGGTTTCAACATTATCCTTCTATTTGTTACCACACCCATAAATACTTGCTCTGTTGGCTCCTTTTTTGCAACGGTCGATCATCGATTATATTACTTAACTAAATGTCGATCTGATTGATACTCTTGCAACGCATTGATAATAAAATTGATATGCTGGTCCAGCGGAACTTCCAGAAGTTCCGCTCCAATGCGGATCTCATCCCGGTCAACCTTTGCTGCAAAGCTCTTTTGTTTTAACTTTTTCACTACAGATCTGGCTTTCATGCCGTTGAACCCATCCGGTCTGACTTGAGAACAGGCCACTATAAAGCCAGTAAGTTCATCACATGCCAGCAACGCTTTATCTAGCAAACTTCTAGCTGGATTGCCCCATTTTGTATAATGAGCGGATATTGCATAGGCAATTACATCTTCACCAGCATCCCTTAATTTCTTAACAATAAGGCCTGGGTGTTGTTCAGGAAAGGCTTCATAATCACAATCATGAAGTAAACCTGTCACTGCCCATAATTCCTGGTCCTCTCCCAATTTTCCGGCGTACATCTTCATAACATGGGAAACTGTATAGGCATGATTCAGTAAGGATTCACTTTTGGTCCATTCATTTAACCATCTAACTGCCAATTCGTAGGTCATACCACTAAACTTAAACAAGTCCAATATAATGAACTAGCTTGTTATATTTGTGAGCAAAACCTTCCAATATCTCACATGGCATTAATACTTTATAATTTTGCAGTTGGATGTTTCAGGCTGGTTTTATGGTTAGTTGCTCCTTTTCATCGCAAGGCCGCACATATGGTCCGAGGGAGGAAAAGATGGAAATCCAGGCTTGCAGAGGATTTTAATGGACTGAATAAAAAGGCAGTTTGGTTTCATTGTGCCTCCCTCGGGGAATTCGAACAGGGTCGACCATTAATTGAACTATATCATCAGTCATTCCCTGATCATAAGATTCTGTTAACTTTTTATTCTCCATCAGGTTATGAGGTACGTAAGGCGTATCCCCTGGCACATGCTGTGCATTATTTACCCTGGGATACTGCAAAGAATGCGAAATACATATATCAGCTGGTCCAACCTGTTGCTGTATTTATAATTAAATATGAATTTTGGTACCATCTGATACATGAAGGATATAAACGCTCAATACCAGTGGTGGTTTGTTCATCTATTTTTCGAAATAAACAAATCTTCTTCCGGCGTTATGGTGGGTTTTTTAGAACTATGCTAAAGCAATTAGACCATATATTTGTTCAAGATGTACAGTCATTTAAACTTCTAAAAGAGATTGGAATTTCAGCGGTAACAGTTAGTGGTGATACCAGAGTTGATCGCGTATTGGCAATAACCCGAGAAGCGGCATCCGATGATATAGTTGAGCAATTTATCAAAAAAGGAGAAGTGTTTATAATTGGCAGCAGTTGGCCTCAGGATATAGAAGTACTTACGGAGTTGATCAATGGTGAAGCAGATCTGCAGTTTATTATCGCTCCTCATGAAGTTAACGAAGCACAAATTAGCCGGCTGGAATATTCGATCAAACGCCCTGCGGTACGATATACCAGGTTTGATAGAGACCCTGGTGAGGCTGAAGTTTTGATTGTTGATACCATTGGGATACTTTCTCACCTGTATAGGTATGGAAAATACGCTTACATTGGTGGTGCCTTTGGCAAGGGGCTGCATAATATTCTTGAGGCGGCAACTTTTGGCCTTCCACTTTTTTTCGGGGACAGAAAGTACCGGAAATTTGCAGAAGCAGAAGCATTAGTGGCTACCGGAGGTGCTTTCGCAATCAGCAATAGTAATGAACTTTATCAGGCCTATCAAAATTTGAAACAGAACCCTTCCAAATGGGATGACGCCAATCAAGCCTGTTTGCAATATATTAAGCAGAATACCGGAGCTACTGACAGCATAATACAATACATGAAATCACGGATATCATCATAGAATGAAGGGTGTCGTTGTAAAAACAACCGGTTCCTGGTACGAAGTCAGAGACCGGGAAGGGAATTTTCACCAATGCAAATTAAAGGGGAGGTTCAAGTTTAAAGGGATCAGGGTAACCAATCCGATCGCCGTGGGAGATGAAGTGTTGGTATCTTTTGAGAGCGACAAGAACACCGGAGTAATTTATCACATTGAACCCCGTCGAAATTACCTTATACGGACTTCAGTTAAACATCCGGACATTGGCCACATTCTTGCGGCCAATATTGACCAGGCAATGCTAATAGTGACCTTAACCAGCCCCAGAACTTCCCTGGGCTTTATCGACCGGTACCTGGTGTCTGCAGAAACATTTAGAATACCCGTAACGCTGGTTTTCAATAAAATTGACCTATATCAGCAATCAGATTTAAGAGAATTACAGGGGTTACGGGAAACCTACCAAAAAGTTGGTTATGAGGTTTTAAATACTTCATTGATCGAAGGCACCGGATTGGATGCAGTTAAAGATGCACTCAACGGAAAAACCTCCCTGCTTTCCGGCCATTCCGGAGTAGGTAAATCAACCATGGTGAATTTACTGATCGACCAGGCTGAACAAAAAGTGAACCCGATTTCAGAATTTTCCCAAAAAGGAATACATACTACCACTTTCGCTGAAATGTTTCAGTTAAACCTAAACTCGTTTATCATTGATACCCCTGGAATTAAAGAATTGGGGCTGATGGAAATCGGTGAGGAAGAATTAAGTCACTATTTTCCGGAAATGAGGGCATTAATGGGTCAATGTAAATACCACAACTGTATGCATGTTCATGAACCTAAATGTGCCGTGATTGATTCAATTCATCAATCTATTCCGGAATCCAGGTATCTAAGTTATTTAAGTATGTTGGAAAATAGCGACAATCGCCGTTAACGTGCTTTACCGATAAACTTCGTCAAAAAGGAGAGGTCTATGTTTAGGGAGATCAGCCAACCCCAGAGTCTTGCCTCAATACTGTCATGGTTAATCGCAGCTAATATTTCATTTAAGTCATTTGCCACCCGATTATTCCCACATATCACTGCCTGGCGTATTTCATACCGGAGTCGAACTGCCAGTGCCCTGAACTCCTCCGGGTTCCTGCACAGTTCATACGCTTTCTGGCATACTCGAAGAGTTGTGGGTAACATTTTACTACTGGGAAGGTACTGAGACTTGGACATGGAATGCTTGTGCACCCTTTTTTTCACCAATATCTTATCTGTAAAATGGTAATTGAAATAACGGGATGACCTTACCCAAAAATCGAAATCCTCGTAGTACAACGACTGATCATACCCGCTTAACCGGTTTAACACTTTTCGGTCTATAAACATGCTCGGTGTGCAGATATAATACCGTCTTAGTACCTCGGTGAAAACGTCCCCATCTTTAACAGGTTCAGTAATTCTTCCTCTTGCATCTCTTTGGTAATGTGTGCCCTGTATTTTTGACTTTTCGTCAATATAATAGGCGTCGCAAAAGTCCACACCAGCGTTGCTGGTTAGCAGAGAGGCAACACCAGCTGCGACTCTTTCGGGAAGCAGCAAATCATCTGCAGCCAGGTCGATCAAATACTGCCCCTTTGACATTGAAAACCCCCGGTTAAAGGCTTTGCAGTACCCGATACTTTTCTCAATTAGTATCTTTTTAAAATTCATTCCCTGTTCCTCCATACTTCGAACAACAGATAAAGTATGATCCGTACTGCCGTCATCTACCAGTAGTATTTCTGTATTGGGATAGGTTTGACTTATTGCGGACTCTATGGACTCCCGGATATAATCACCCTGATTATAGCTAACGATTAATATGGTAACCAAAGGTTGCGTCATGGGGTAGCGGTGGTATTCCGGTAGAGGTACTCAAAGTCATTCAGCATTGAGGTAGCATGGCTGGCAATTGATTGTGAGGATGAGAACAAATCCAGATGTCGGCCAAGGAAGGTTTGAAACCGGGATGGGTGTTTCATCAAAATATCTTCGGTGATAAACGGCAACTTGTACTTTGGTAAAAGCGCTATATATCCTGCCGCCAGAGCAGTTGGAATTAACATATTAGAACCATGCACTCCAATTACTAGGTGACTGTTTGAATATTGTTCACACCATTGAGCCTCTACCTTTGGATTGATATCTCTTTGCCTTAGGTCCCTGATAAAGGACGGAAATTTACCACTGGTCCCGATTCCGACAATTGTAATGGTAACTTCATCGATTTCACGCTGGATCAGTCTGGCTACCTGTGTCATGGTTTTTACCTGCCTCCAACGGAACCATCTGCGCATTAGCTCAATGGAAAATTTAATTGATAACAGATTTAACCATTGCTCCAGCTGTGATCGCAGCCAGAATCGATCTTCTCTCCAAATAAATGTTATGCAGAAAGGCCTGCGGCTGAAGTCATTTAGCTGAAATGGTGGCTGACGGATAAACTGCTCCAGTTTAATGGTTTGGTGGTCTATATGAGTCAATACCGGTAACACCTCAATACTTTGGTATTGATCTGATACCTTATTAATAAAAGTGGTTATCGACTGAATCTGTAAGTTTATTTTCGGAAGCTCAATCTCTACTGCCCAAATTTCTGCAGCATAATCAGGAACCAGCCAGGCACAGTTTTCCGGAATTAGCACTACCAACCCCTGGGAACCGGCAAGGTGCTGGTAAAAACCGGCGTTGAACAACTTCCACAAAACATGACCATAACAAACATCCAGGCAATTAAGCAAAAAGACATTGGTAATGGGTTTTCTGATGGTCCTTTTAATTTTTGCGTTTATCCGGCCGTCGTTTTTTATGGTGCGGATCATAGGTTCTGCCAACCACCGGGCCTTAATGCTATAGTTCCACTTGCCTCTATTGGAATAGGTCACCGGGTAGTCCGCTCCGTGGGCAATCGGCCAATTGTGGTAGTAGGTACAACCACAAGCTTCACAGGACCCATTACCCAAAATCTGAGCGCCCACAAATGAATACTGTTTAAATCCCCCGTTGCAATGTTTGCATTCCGGGCATTCACTAGGAGGACTTTTATATGGTTTTATTGACCACATGGAATATATACCTACATTTTACGCACACCCAATCGATCCAGTTGATAGACCAGGTTAGTCTTCCACCGGCTGAACATGGACATTCTGGTTTCGAGTAACAGGTAAGGAAGTTCGGGATTTAAAAGTAAAGCACCATAACTAACATTACTGTGTACAAGCAGTGCTTTTTTACAAACAGATAATGCATAGCAATCCGCCAGTACTTCCAGTCCCAGCCTGTACCTGTCTTTTATGGTATCATCCGTATGCACACCTTTCTGATCGTGGGATCGTATTGCCTCCTGGAAAATTAACCTGTCTTTACCAAATTCCCCAATCAAATGATTCAGCACAGTGTGGTCATCGGTGGCAATAAAGAACTTTTCGTAGTTGGAATGCTTTCTAAGGAGTTCGAAATATCTGTTCAAACTAACCCCAGGCACCTCCTCTGAATGATCTGTTCTTCGGATATGAACTCCAAGCGTACGGTGCTTCTGACATCGATTAATCAGGTTTTCAATATAATGACTGGCGTCATGCTGAAGTTGCAGACCCCTAACCGCACCCTGATAAACTGCTCTGAGATGGGAACGCTGCCAAATTCTCAGTGGGTAATTTTCAATGAACCGGTTTGACAGCCTTGCCCCTGTCTCACATGCTGGTTGGATATAAAAATAATTCCAAAAATTGCCCTCACCGGGGAATCTACACCGGTCGGTGTACAAATAGTTTCTATCGCCAAAATCTACATAGCTGGAGCTTTTAAATTTGTTGGCAAAATGTCTGCCATAGACAGCCTGTATCCAAAGAGAAAAAAAACCTCGCCGGCAGGTTGTACCCAAATCCTCACAATTACAATTGACAGCAAGGCACTTTATCAGGTAGACTGATCCAGGTGGTAATAACATCTTCGTACGCGATGTGTCCGGGCGGTTTTGCTTGCTATGGATCACTTGATCTTTAGGCTGGTGGTAGTGCTTTTGTATAAATTGCCTTGCGGCCTGGCTTTCCTCCCACGCGACTTTTAAACTTTATCAATCCTTCTAAAGGCTTCCCATTAAGCTCCGAAGTTCCCAGATCCAAAACTCTTACCCCCTGGCTTTGAGCATAGTCATATAGTCGGGAGAGTAAAAAAACCATTGGGCTCTCTTTGTTGAACTCACTACTATGCGCTGGGTAAAACTGGTACCAGCAATAAGGATTTACTTTAATTATAATTGCTGATGCGGCAATTTGATTTTGGTATTTAACGCAACACAACAAAAAATGATTAGGGAGTTCTTTGACAACCCTGGACAGTTGCTCATAGTCCATAGAAAGACGTTGATGGCGCTCATCCCTGCAGGATTTTATATGATTATAAATATCGGGTAGTGACTTGATTGAATTTACCTCAAACTTAAATTTGCCGCTTTTTGATAATTTTCGCCTTTCCATAGGATGCAAACCGGTACTAAATGGGACATTGCTTATCGACAAGTGATGATTTTCCAGGTATTTTACCTTAAACCCTAAATTCAGTAGTACTTCATCCCATACCTGAGTACCATAGCAAGCAGGTGGTTGCCTTATTTCCATATGTTCAATACCCTGATCACAAAGAGATCTAATCACTGCCAGAATAAATTCATTGGCATTCTCCACCGACAGCTTTACTCCGTCAAATCCTCCGAAAGGTGCAAACAATTGACTGATCGCTTTGTTGCTTTCCCGGTATAAATACATGGTTCCATGTATTTCATTGCTCCCAGAACGTCCCCACCAAAAACAAAAGTCTTCGCGCTCCGGTTGACAATTACGATACGCTTCCTGGTGGTACAGACACTGGTGGTACCGATACTGGTAGGATTTATCCACGGTTCCCGTTAAAAAGATATAACCAGAGGTCTTTACCGGCATGCCTTCAGTTTTTCGAATTCCTGATAACTTCTTATATAGTCGGATTCTTTGAAATAATCAGATGCAAGGCACAATGCAATGGCATTATCCTGAAAATTATAGTATCCCCAACACAACGACGGCAGATACAATCCGTGTGATCCCGGTAAAAGCTTAAACTGATGGGTTTTCCCGGTTATTTCTTCCATGGTAACATCAATAATTCCTTCTACGCAAATAACCAGTTGTTCCGAGGTCTTGTGAGCATGGCCACCACGTTCCGTGTTATCCGGCACCTGATGAATCCAAAATATTCTTGCTATGTCAAAAGGTATATTGCGATTATCAATTACCCCCAAAACTCCTTTAGAGTCCTGATTATGTTTCAACGAGATTAGGAATGGACTAACTGGGTTAGACATAATCTTATCAACAGAAAGATCAAAAATTGAGTTTCAGTGATTAATTTTGAGTTTAAATATCCATTTTATTGTAAACATAATAAAAACGGGTACCACCGATATTCTTTTACAATTCTATATCGGTCACCACCAATCAACATGAGCCGGCTATTTATTTATACTATTCTTATTGGAATGCTGACCAGCGCTCAGGGCTGGTCCCAGGAGCCAAATATGGAATTGGTGAAACAAGGGATTAATTACATTTACAATTTTGAGTTCGATCGTTCTGAAGCGGTAATAGAGCAATTGAGGGGTTCCATGAACCAGAGTGCGATTCCAGAACTTATGAAAGCCTTGCAAATTTTCTGGAGCAATTATCCAATACATCTTCATGAGGAAGAGTTTGAAATCTATCAAAATTATTTGATCAAGGCCTATAATAAATCGATGGAACTGGTTGAGCAAAAACCGAATAACTATGAAGCTCAGTTTCTTGCAATGGCCAGCCAGGGATTGTTGGCAGAGAGCTATGCTGAATCCGGAAGCAGTTTCAAAGCGGTAGGTGCAGCCAAGAGAGCCTATAACTTTGTTAAAGAAGGTTCCAACAACATCAACCAGTTCCCCGAGTTCTACGTTTCCACAGGTCTTTATAACTATTACCGGGAGTATTATCCAGATACATATCCTATATACAGGCCTTTTATGTCCTTTTTCATGAAAGGAGATAGAGAATTAGGTATACAACAACTGGCTATTGCTTCCAGGGAGGCCTCAATCTCTCATGTTATTGCTAAATTTTACCTAAGCTACATCTATATGCGGTATGAGTATCTGCCCGGGGAAGCCCTTACACAGGGTCGAAACCTCCACCGGGAATACCCGAATAATGATTTGTTTACCGCCATTTATCTGGAAAGCCTCATAATTAATAAGCTATACATCCAGGCGGCACCTATAGCGCGAAAGCTTCAACGAAATTCCAACCCGTATTTCAGGATCCATGGAGACGTTTTTATGGGTATCATTCAGGAAATACAATATTCTAACCCTAAACTGGCGGAAAAACTATATCGAAAAGCACTTGAAATTAGTGAGAGTGACAAGAATATGCTTCATCTTGAAGCGCTTGCTTATCTAGGTCTGGGGCGAATCTATCAGCAAAAAAACGACCCTAAAGCTCGGGATTATTTTAAGGAATCCCGGGATAAAGCCTATACCCAAGCCCTGAAAAATGAAGCAAAAAGCTACTTAAACTAAACAATAATCTACCTGCATTACGTTTTATTTCAGACGTTATCCAAGATGAAATACTGGGTTATTTTTTTCGTCATACTGATTTCCTTCAAAGGATTTGCTCAAAAAAAGTTACTTGAGGAGCAGGCTGCATTGGAAGTAGTCAAAAAAGGCCTGTTTTATATTTACAATACAGATCAGCGAAAAGCGGAGCAGTATATCCAAACTGTGGAAGAGTTGATGCCTCACCATCCCGTAGCGCCGATGATGCGGGCTCTGAACACAAATTGGAGTTCAAACCCCCTGGAGACCGACAGCGAAGCATTCCAACAATTGATGAACTATTTGCAACTATCACTGGAGCGCACCAAAAACTACCTGAAACGGGATCCTGAAGACATTGAAGCGGTATTTTTCGCAATGGCCATTCACGGTTGGCTCGCACAGTTTTACGATGAAGACGGCCAGACATTTAAAGCGTTTGGGGCTGCAAAAAACGCCTATCATTATATGAAAACAGGCTTTGAACTGTTGAATGAAAGTCCTGAATTCTACTTTTCTACAGGCCTCTACAACTATTACCGGGTGGTTTATCCCGAGGTAAACCCGGTGTACAAGTCATTTGTTTGGTTTTTCAGGGATGGCGATAAGAAATTAGGTTTGTCGCAGCTAGACTATGCCAGTAACTATGCGCTGTTCACCAAAGCCGAAGCCTCCATGTACCTGGCTCATATTTACCTGAGATACGAAGACCAACCCGAAATTGCAGTTAAGTACAGCAGACGTCTGGTAGAAATGTATCCTAATAATACTTTTTTCAAGGTTAATCACGCGGAATCCCTGCTGGCTGCGGAGCGATTTGACCAGGCATTACCCCTGGTTGAATTATTACTGGAACAGCAGAAGGATTTCTATCGCATGTCTGGTGAAATATTCCAGGGAGTTTACTACGAAAAACATCTCGCCAACCTCAAAGAGGCTAAATCCTGGTATAAAAGATCAATGGTTACCGGAGAGAACATGGGACCCAGGGCCGATAACAAAAAAAGTCTCGCCTGTGCAGGATTAGCCAGAATTGCACGGGCTGAAGGAGATGATGAGGGCGCACGCAGGTACTATCGCGACGCCTTAAAACTGGCCCAGTATGATAAGGTGAAAGATGAAGCAAAAGAATACCTTCGGAACCATTAATGAGCGGCCACTATTTTACTCTAGCCTCACACGCACAGGGCCTATATAAAGAAAAAGGCAGTAAGTTTCTGGGTTTTGCTTATCCGGTAAAGAATACCCTCCAGGTTGAACAACGGCTTACAAGGTTAGTGAAATTACATCACAAAGCACGCCATCACTGCTACGCTTATGTACTTGGAAACCTTGGAGATGACTTCCGGTCAAATGACGCCGGAGAACCCAAACACAGTGCCGGCGATCCAATTCTTGGACAAATTCGATCCTTCGGGTTGACCTATGTGCTGGTAGTGGTAGTCAGGTATTTCGGAGGCACTAAGTTGGGTATAAGTGGACTGGTAAATGCTTATAGAGAGACCGCCAGACAAACGCTAAGTGCTTCAAGCATAATTAAAAAAGAGCCATTTGAAATCTGGTTGCTGACTTTTGGTTACCCTGATACTAATGAGGTAATGCGACTAGTAAAAGAGCTGGACCTGATCGTGGTTGAACAGAACTTTTTGGAACAGTGCAGTATCAAATTGCAGGTACCAGAGTCTAAACAGACCCAAATCCAAGGCCGATTGGATTCTATACTGAATGTTGTGGTTGAGATTTTGTGAGATGTGTTAAATTCACATCACACAACCCTGATATAATGTGATAAGCTACATCTGATGAGCTACATCGACATATTGAGAGGAATTAAACCTGAAAACCCATGACAGCATCGATCATCCGATCTCTGGAGCATAATCACGGGATTTATAAAGAACTGTTCAGCATTTCACAGCACGAATTCATCAGGTGGAAGCCAGCCCCTGAAAAGTGGTGCCTATTGGAAATTATCTGCCATCTATACGATGAAGAACGAGAGGATTTCAAGGCCAGAGTCAACCATGCTCTGAAGCAACCTGATAAACCGCCCGTTCCAATTGACCCGCAGGGCTGGGTAACCAAGCGAAAATATATGGCGCAGGATTATGCTGAAATGGTGGACAAATTTTTGAAAGAAAGATCCTCATCAGTTGAATGGCTCCGCTCGTTGAAGTCACCCGAATGGCAAAACGAACTTTACCACCCCGAATTAGGAAAAATGTCTGCCAAAAAATTCCTGGTTAACTGGCTGGCGCACGATTATCTTCATTTCAGGCAAATAAACAGATTGAGGTATCAGTTTCTGCAACATACAAGTGGTCAGGACTTAAGTTACGCCGGAAAATGGCCTGGTTTAACACCTCCACCGGAATGAAAGTTGGCCCTATATGCTGCTCGTTGCTGATCTTTCTTGTTCTGATACCAGTTACCGGCCGTTCACAGGATAAAAATATTACCCGGGGTAATCAGCAATGGGTACAATACTATAATCAAACCAAGCTCGCTGAGAAATGGAGCTTATTGGTTGATGGGGGTTACCGTTGGAAAGATGACCTGATCCATCGATCGCAATACCTGGTGCGGGCGTCCGGAAGATATAACCTCAATGATAGGTTAAGTGTTGCCGCAGGATTTGCTCATTTGGGCACTTACACCGACATAGAAATTACATCCAAAGAATTCAGGCCTTACCAGGAAATAGTTTTTACACATGGTGAGGTCCTCGGGCTGAACCACAGATTTCGCGTTGAGCAGCGTTTTGTTCAGGCAACAGTTAATCATGACCAGCAGTTTGACCGTTTCAACTGGCGTTTCCGCTATTTTCTGGGAATATCCATACCACTGCTCAGTTCTTCAAAACACCCCAGCAGGAATTTGAAACTTCAGGTGGGAGATGAAATTTTTATAAACGCCGGTGAAGATATCATTTACAATATATTTGATCAAAATCGTCTGCTGGTTGGTCCTGCGTTTCAACTAAATGAATCCCTGACTTTTACACTTACCTACAACGGGAACTTTTCGGCGCTGAATTTACCTTCAGAATACACTTTCAACCACATTCTATGGCTGGGAGTCAGGCACAAAATGGACCTTGTTAAGAGCAAACAACAGTGAAAAGCATAATTGGTATTTTCTGTCTTTTTTCGCTGCTGGCCTGTCACCAGCGGCCTGCGGCTGACTTAACTATTGCGGTTGCCTCCAACATGCAATTTGCCATGGATGACATGGTACGGGTTTTTGAGAATAAGACCGGCCTGGTATGTGATTTGGTTACTAGTTCTTCGGGCAAATTGACCGCACAGATTAAAGAAGGTGCTCCTTTTGACCTTTTAGTTTCAGCGGATATGAAATATCCTGAAGAATTATTTCGTTCCGGTTTGAGCACAGAGCATCCTGTGGTATATGCCTATGGGAGTTTGGTTTTACTAAGCACAGTAAATAATTATCAGCCTGTGATGGAAGATCTAACTACCCAAACCATTCGTCACATTGCTATTGCTAACCCTAAAACCGCCCCATATGGAAAAGCAGCGATGGAAGTACTTCAAAATTATGGATTAACAGATTCTATCCGGCACAAATTGGTATTTGGTGAAAACATCTCCCAGGTCAATCAATTCCTTGTCTCCGGTGCGGCCCAGATTGGGTTTACCGCAAAATCAATAGCCCTGGCACCCCCGATGAAAGAGCGTTCAAGGTGGACTGAAATTGACGAATCACAGTATACTCCGATTGCCCAGGGTGTGGTCATTATTGATAACCCCAACAGTGCCAGATCCAGGCAGTTTTTAGATTTTTTGTTTTCCCCTGAAGGGCAGGAGGTTTTGCAGAAATATGGGTATACTTTTTGAATAGTTTTTAGTGTTTAGTTTTTAGTTTTTAGTTTATAGTTTTGAACACCTATAAATTTTAACTTAATAATCCGTTACCTTTTAAACATTGCGCGCACTACTTTTTTCCATTGGCACACGAGGAGATGCCGAACCATTTCTTGCTTTGGCAGAACTCCTGAAAGACCACGGATGGGAGGTTATTTGTGTTTTTCCTGAACAATTCAGGAGTATGGTGCAGGAAACCGGCATCGCTTTCCATGGATTTGACAAAAGGTTCCTGGAATTGCTAGCGAGCAATACCGGAAAAACTTTGATGGGAGGTTCAGGAGGTTTTATAAACAAGATTAACGCACTGTTACGACTGGGTCGGGATAGCTGGAAGTTGCAGAGTACGTTGATAGAAACTCAAAAAGTACTTATCCAAAAGTATGCACCGGACAAAGTATTTTTTCATCCTAAATGCGTATACCCCATACTCATGGAAACGGTTCATCCTGGAACCAATATACTGGTCTGTCCCATACCCTGTATTGTTCATAAGGTTAATGAATATACTACCATGGGTATAAAAGGGAACGGGAACTATGGCATGCTGTTAAACAGCTTTAGTTATTGGGCGACAAACTGGATCCGGACCGTAGTATTTTTCAGAATGGCGAAAAAACAACGGAAAGATTTAACCAGTCACCCCAGTCTTAGAGATCTTTATCAAACCCTGGTACATAAAACCAAAACACTTTACACCATCTCCCCTAGTCTATTCCCAAGACCTCAGTACTGGTCGAACCATCTCTATGTTACAGGATTCCTTACCCGTAAAAGGTCCTTAAACTGGCACCCTGAGGAAAACCTTCTGCATTTCCTCTCCAATCATGAAAAGATACTTTTTGTGTCTTTCGGTAGTATGACTAACCGGGAGCCGGAAGCAAAAACCAATGCAATACTAAATGTACTTAGGAAGCATAAAATACCGGCAATCATCAATACATCCTGGGGCGGGCTAACCGCCACGGAAAACTGCAACCACCATCTTATTTTCGTTGATAACATACCGTATGAATGGGTTTTCCCCAGGGTATATGCGGTTGTGCACCATGGCGGATCAGGCACTACCCATGAAGCATGTAAACATGGCTGCCCCAGCCTGATCATTCCGCATATTGTAGATCAATTTTTCTGGAATAAGCGAATTGCGTCGCTAGGGCTGGGGCCTCAGGGGGTACCCATAAATAAACTTTCTGAAAAAACCTTGAGCCCGTTACTGCTGGATCTATGGCAAAATAAGAAGTACCGGGAAAACGCCCGGGTAATTAGTCAAAAAATGGCTCAGGAAGGGCAGCCGGAGTCAATTTTAGGACTAGTGTCATAATCTTGATTGGGGTGAATTCCTCTTAAGAACCAACCCGGTTTCAATGGTAATTATCCATTAAAACTGTAACTTGTAAGCTAATTAAACCCTGCAAAGTGATGAATTTTCCCTGTCATCGTGGTGTTTTAATCTTAGCGGTAATAGCGGTAATAAAATTTTCAAGCTGTTCCAATAGTGGTGACACTATCGATTTCAATACACAGGTACGCCCCATCCTGAATAAAAATTGTATGAGCTGCCACGGGGGCGTTAGGCAAAACGGGGGTTTGAGTTTCCTTTTTCCAGAAATGGCCGTTGACACACTGGACTCCGGAAACTTTGCTATTGTGCCGGGATCAACTAAGAAAAGTGTTTTAATCGACCGTATCCAGCAACAGGATCCCGAACTAAGAATGCCACCCGAGGGACCTGGTCTGACCGAAGAAGAGATAGGTATTTTAGCCGACTGGATAAAGCAAGGGGCCAGGTGGGATAACCATTGGGCTTATAAGCCTCCGGACCCGGGAATACAGGCTCCGGAATTAGAACACTCAGAGCTCTCGAATCCGATTGACCGTTTTGTAGCAGACAAGTTAAACAAGGAAGGATTAGCTCCATCAACAAAAGCTGATAAAGCTACCCTGTTACGTCGGGTTAGTTTCGATCTGGTAGGTTTACCTCCTTCAAAGGAGATGGCTGATGAATTTTTAGCCGACAATTCATCACAGGCCTATGAAAGAGTGGTGGATAAACTGCTGGCTTCTCCGCACTACGGTGAGCGATGGGCTGCGTTCTGGTTAGATTTGGCCAGGTACGCTGACTCCCAGGGTTATCAGAAGGATAATCTCAGGCCTACCATGTGGTTATATCGTGACTGGGTAATTAATGCTTTTAATCAAGACATGCCATTCGATCAGTTTACTATCGAACAGCTGGCCGGAGATTTGTTGGTTAACCCTACGGAGGATCAGCTGTTAGCCACGGCATTTCACCGCAACACCATGAATAACGATGAGGGTGGAACCGACGATGAGGAATTCAGAGTAGCGGCGGTTCTGGACCGGGTAAATACTACATTTGAAGTTTGGCAGGGTACTACAATGGGTTGCGTTCAATGCCATACTCATCCCTATGACCCTATCAAACATGAAGAGTATTACAAGGTGTATGCCTTTTTCAATAATACCCAGGACAGCGATAAAACCAGTGATGTGCCCAATGCCATGCTGCTCTCAACCCCACAGAGAGATCTCAAAGCACGATATGAACAGGAAATAAAAAAATTCAGAGCATCCGGAGATACGGTTAATAATACTTACCAGGAAGCGCTTAAAAAGTACTTTTCTATTAAACCGCTGAAAGTTCCGGTTATGAAAGAAATGCCGGCTGATTCCTCCCGCATGTCACATGTATTCGTCCGCGGTAACTGGCTGGTTCATGGTGATGAAGTGCAGCCCTCCGTGCCTGAAGCACTTAGTCAGCCTTTGTCAGAAAACCCTTCCAATCGATTGGAACTGGCACAATGGCTGGTCGACCCTCAAAACCCTCTTACTGCCAGGGTTATGGTAAACCGGCTTTGGGAGCAGATGTTTGGGCGAGGACTGGTTGAAACGCTAGAAGATTTTGGCAGCCAGGGATCAATGCCTGTATATCCGGGTTTACTGGACTGGATGGCCATACAATTCATCCACCAACATCAGTGGAAGTTCAAGCCTTTACTTAAACAGATTGTACTTTCCGAAACTTATCAACAGTCTTCTTCGGTAAGCCCTGAGCTATTGGAATTAGACCCCTATAATAGATTTTTAGCCAGAGGCCCAAGGGTCAGGCTGTCTGCTGAACAAATCAGAGACCAGGCGTTAGCGGTAAGTGGGTTATTGAATCAACGTGTTTACGGACCAAGTGTGATGCCACTGCAACCTGAAGGAGTATGGAATGTCATACGTCATGTGGAACGCTGGGAAACTCCCAAAGATCCTGAAAATCAGAATAGACGGGCGCTTTACACTTTCTGGAGAAGGGTCAGTCCCTATCCTTCAATGATGACTTTTGATGCAACCAGCCGCGAATTTTGCGTATCGAGAAGAATCAGAACCAATACCCCGTTACAGGCATTTGTTACCTTGAATGACCCGGTATTCTTTAACGCGACTAAAGTTCTTGCGGTAAATATGCATAGGGTTTCGGATAATTTAGAAAAGCAGATCGAATATGGATTTAAGCAAACACTTTATCGGCGTCCGACGGAAAGTGAGTTGCAATCATTGACAGCACTATTCGGAAAAACGCTTAATGTTTATCAGCAACAACCTTTGCAGGTAACAGAAATTACTAATGGAGTAGATATTCGAACACCTGAAATGGCCGCTATAATTAACCTGGCAGCAGTAATTCTGAACCTTAATGAAACCATTACCAAAGGATAAATGAAATTATTTGAGGAGCTTCTAAAAAAAGAGTCAGAGTACTTTACCCGCCGTCACTTTTTAAGACAGGGTTCTTTGGGCCTGGGAGTGGCTGCACTAGCCAGTCTCATGGGATGTAAAAATCCCTTATCTCAGTCCTCTGTCACCCGTTATACCGGCAGTGCTCATAATTTGGTTCCCAAAGCCAAAAGGATCATCTTTTTGCATATGGCAGGAGCTCCTTCACAACTGGACTTATTCGACTACAAGCCGTTGTTGCATCAACTGGATGGCAAAGAATGTCCACAGTCGCTGTTGGAAGGAAAACGATTTGCTTTTATTACCGGAGTTCCTGAAATGCTGGGTCCGCAATTCAGCTTCAATCAATACGGACAGTCCGGTTCATGGGTCTCCGAATTGCTGCCTCACTTTACCGAGGTGGTGGACGACGTGCTATTCATGAAATCGCTTCACACGGAAGAGTTCAATCACGCACCCGCTCAATTATTCATGCATACGGGAAGCCCCAGGCTGGGCAGGCCCTCTTTTGGATCCTGGGTTAATTATGGTCTGGGCTCTGAAAACGAAAACCTTCCGGGCTTTGTGGTAATGGTGTCCGGACAATCCGCGCCCAGCGGAGGAAAAAGCCTATGGGGTAGCGGGTTTTTACCTTCTATTCACCAGGGAGTGGAGTTTCGATCCAAAGGTGATCCGGTGCTGTTCGTGTCGAACCCGGATGGTGTACCTCGAAACGTAAGGAGGGCAGTAACCGACGCCATAAATCAGATTAATGAAACGGCATACCAGGAAGTTGGAGACCCCGAGATCCTCACCCGTATGGCCCAATATGAGATGGCCTTTAAAATGCAAATGTCTGTCCCACAGGCCACTGACATCGGCGACGAACCGGATTACATTCACCAATTGTATGGCACTGAACCAGGCAAAGTGTCTTTTGCCAATAACTGTCTCCTGGCCCGAAGACTGGCGGAACGGGGAGTCAGGTTTATACAGTTGTACCACCGTGGGTGGGACTCTCATGGAAGCAATGATTTTGAAAACTTGCACGGAGGATTTAAAACCAGGTGTACCGAAATAGATCAGGCCATGACCGCCCTGGTTAAAGACCTTAAACAAAGAGGAATGTTGGAAGATACACTGGTGGTGTGGGGTGGGGAATTCGGCCGCACGCCTATGCAGGAAAACCGCCAGGGTAAAACCAACCCATTTAAGGGCAGGGACCATCACGGTAATGCATTTACCATGTGGATGACAGGGGCCGGAGTAAAAACAGGAATAAGCTATGGAGAAACGGATGAAATAGGGTATGACGGGATCAGCGGAAAAATCCATATACATGACCTCCAGGCAACATTACTACATCAATTGGGCCTGAATCATGAGAAATTAACCTATCAATTCCAGGGACGGGACTTTAGACTAACCGACGTACATGGAAAAGTGGTAAAGGAGATCCTTACTTAGCTGAAACTGCTACTTTCTCTGGCTGGAGTTACCGTGGTACTACTGGATCGCTTCCGGGCTAATGAATCCTCCGGTTATCTAATGACCAGCTTTTGAGTGATACTCAATGTTGAATTACTGAGTCGAAGAAGATAAAGCCCCTGTACTGTGTTTATGGAAACATTCAAACTTCGACCTGGTCCTTCATTTACCTTGGTTTCCCAAATTGATCTACCATCCATAGATACCAGCTGCAATCGGCTGGTCTGGTCCAGGTCCGGAATCTCTAAAGTTAAAAGCGCGCTGGTACTTCCAGGATTAGGATAAACTTTTATGACATCAGTTGGGATTGTATTTTCTTCAATACCAGTAACAACCTCGGTGAAGTACTGTTCAGCTTTCTCGAAAGCACTAATCCCGATTTGCTCTCCGATAATTCTCCCCGGTATATCATCCGCTGGTGGATGTATCCCACCCCAGATGCGGGAGAGGCTGGTCTGGTCCGATGCATCGCGATAAGTTGCCCATTGTAATTTCACATCTACACTGGGTCCTTCTTCAAAAACCAGAAATTCATTTTTGAGAGCGATGAATTCACCCATACCTCCCGGGAAAAAGGGATCTCCGGTTAAGGTGGTCAGTATTTCGGCAGCGGCCCGGCTGTAAGTACTATGTCCTGAAATATATCCAGCAAATGGTGGGGTTACAAAAGAAGGCCTTTGATAAGGCCACCAGTTTTCTGCCAGTATCCAGTCTACTCCTGCCACGTCTGTATCCGGGTCATTTATATATGCCGGCCCCTTCCAAGCGTATAGTTTGACTTTACCTACATTTTCATTGGAAGAACCAGCCAGCGGATCCCCCATTTCCACCAACTCAATATATCCGTCGATCAAACTAATTCCACCGGGATGATAGCCCGGTAATCCCGGACTGGTGCTTTGTCCAAGTTCAGCCATTCCTCTGATTGCTGACACGGGTCTGATATAGTCATACCAACCCTTAATACCCCAGGCAGTAATAGCTACATCATGCATGGCACCCCCAAGGATGAAATAGGATTTAACATCCCATTCCAGATCATCCACTATATCGCCTTCACCTTTAAATCGTTTTTCCAGCAGTGGGTGATCATTGACATAATTTAGCAGTACAAACCAGTGTCCCGGAGGCGTTTCAGAATCCGGACCATCGGCCCAGAATTCTGCCAAGACACGTCCATAGTCACCTCGTGGTACCATCTGCGATTCATAAGGTTGGCCTGTAATCGGATTCATGGTATGGCCTGTGCTGGCATCCCCACCGTCTAGCAAATTATAAAATGCTTGTATTTCAGCATCAGTTGTTGGTAGTTCGCTAATATTCCCGATGGCGGCAGGAGATATATCCCACATAACACCGTCACCCGGATCCAATTGTGATGACCACACTGAAACCAGTTCAAAACCCCAGCGATACTGATCACTCTCTCCCATACCGGCAGTAGTATCCAGTTGAGGGGGTGATCCGGGATCATGATAGGCGTAGTATTCATTCCCATCGCGTTGATGGATAGTTAAATCATCCGTAGTCAAAGCAAATGGTGTAACGGTACCCCATTCCGGACTTAAAAATTCCGGAGTATTAAAGGGAATTTGATTGCCGGCCTGGTCGATAAAAACATCGAGTGTTAATGGCTGCCACCTGTTCATATCTGTAATATCCGGGTTGCCTGGGTCCAGTATCACTAACGGAGGGTTTACAGGCTGGTAAAAACGATTTTGGTAGCGAAGACCTTCGTTAGATCCGTCTTGTAAACCGAACTGGATCATACACTGAGCCAGATAATTTCCTACCGCAGCTGGTGGCCCGTTTATGTAATCAGTGGAAGTCTCGTTGGTATCATAGCCAAGAGCAGCCATGAGGTCATCACATCGCTGTAATGTTTCGTCAGCTCCAGGAGACAGTTGAAATCGATGTTTCAACAATCGGTAGACTGCATAACTCATTGCCTCTTCCTGTGCCTCCCTGATGTCAGCGACTGGCGCTACTGGTCCCCAACTACAGCGATACCCGCCAATCTCATTTCCCATAAAATATGTGGCAGCCTCAGTACTATAAATTGCCCATGCATCATAAAGCAGAACCGATGTATGAAAGAGGTTACGTGCATGTACAGTGGGGCGTGCAAAATCGTTTCGGATTGCCTCAAGCAAAACCTCGTTCCATTGCCTGGCCAGCGACTGTTGTGCTGTAATCTGGCCACAAAACAAATATAAACCGCCAAGAGCTAACAATCTGACTAAAAAGTACCTCATCTACACGGGATTCTAAGGTTATGTAAAAAATAATTGTCATAAAATTGACATTATTTTTCAGGGATTGCAACCGGATGTAAGTTTGTTTGCTCCTTTTAGTCAGTCCAAAAATGGGTCAATACACCGGAGTTTGGCTTAGGGCTAATCTGGCTTGCCATTAAAATCGACCTGCCTCTTCCTTAAAGAATTTTATTCGAGAGAGGCTGTTTTGCAGCACATAACATCATTCTTAGAACTCGCAGTTTGGTATTTGCTGAATATTGACTTAATTAATACCAGCTGTAAATAAAACCCCTGAGTTAATGAAACACCTGATACCCCTTGCTTCTCTGATTATTCTACTTGCCTGCGCCAAACCGATACCAGAAGAACAAATTTCATCCCCTAACATCATTCTGTTTATGGTTGATGACATGGGCTGGCAGGATACCTCAGTGCCGTTCTGGAATCAAGTCACTGAATTTAACAAAAGATACCATACTCTCAATATGGAACGGCTGGCATTAGAAGGGATGAAGTTTACACAGGCATATGCCACCGCAGTTTGTTCTCCCACCCGGGTGAGTCTTTTGACGGGGATGAATGCCGCCCGTCACAGAGTTACTAACTGGACCTTACAGCCTGACCAGTTAAAGCCAATGGAAACCAACCACGATGTTTTTGAATTTCCAATGTGGAATGTGAATGGTATATCACCGGATTCAAGTCTGCCGCACTCAGTTTACGCTAGTCCGCTGCCGATGGTTCTTAGAAGTCATGGATATGCAACTATTCATGTGGGGAAAGCTCATTTTGGCGCCATTGACACTCCGGGAGCAAACCCACTCAATCTCGGTTTCGATGTTAATATTGCCGGGCATGCTGCCGGTGCACCTAAAAGTTATTATGGAACTGAAAATTTTGGGAATACCCCTGAATTTGAAGGGACACCCTGGCCGGTTCCCGGGTTGGAAGAATACCATGGGGAAGATATTTATCTCACGGATGCCCTAACCAACGAAGCCCTGGAAGCCCTGGAGCATGTGGATAAGCCCTTCTTTTTATACATGTCATATTATGCCGTACACACTCCAATTATGGCAAACCATAAATATTTTAATAAATATTTAGAAACAGGTCTGGATTCAATTGAGGCAAGATATGCCACCATGATTGAAACCATGGATAACAGTGTAGGCCGTTTTCTGGATTACCTACAACAGCGACAGCTTGATAGTAATACTGTAATACTGTTTATGTCAGATAATGGAGGGCTCAGCGCTATTGCCCGCGGTGGTGAGCCGCATACGCACAACCGACCATTGTCAAGTGGAAAAGGATCAATTTATGAAGGTGGGATCAGGGAACCTATGCTGGTGAAATGGCCTGGCGTGGTGGAACCCGGATCACAGAGCAACAACTATCTGATAATTGAGGATTTCTACCCCACAATCCTGGAAATCGCAGGAATCCAAAATTTCCTTCCTGTTCAAATTATCGATGGAATAAGTTTCTTGCCGGTGCTTCAGGGAAAATCACCTTCAAATCCCAGTCGTCCGCTGTTCTGGCATTTCCCCAATGAATGGGGCCCAACAGGCCCTGGAATAGGAGCATATAGCGCGGTGAGGTTGGACGGGTGGAAACTGATTTATTATCACCATGATGGAAGTTACGAGCTATTTAACATTGACAATGACATTAGTGAAGCCGTCAACCTGTCAACGGATGAACCTGAAAAAAGGGAAGAACTAGCGGTAATTTTGTCAAATTATCTGGTTTCTGTAGATGCTCAAATGCCGACTTATCTTGAATCGGGGGCACCGGTTCCATATCCGCAATAATACTCCTCATCGGTATTGCAACTAAAAATATGAAACGGAGGTTTTGCATATAGAGAATTAATCGCCAAATTTAAAGTTCGAAGTTGCAGTAAATACTGTTCCAATATTTGTTCTAATCCCAGAAAAATGAAATCAAAGTATAACCTTTCCAGTTTTACCCGAAGAGAATTTTGCAAAGCTTCAGCCATCGCCGGCGGTGGAATACTGGCAACAACTTTGCCAGTAGCAGCCAGTGCCCATGTGGGAGGCTCCGACACCATTACGGTGGCCCTGGTTGGTTGTGGTGGCAGGGGAACTGGCGCAGCCATTCAGGCATTGAGCACGGAAATACCCGTTCAGTTAGTAGCTATGGCAGATGCCTTTCAAGACCGGCTGGACATAAGCCTGAGCAGTATTAACGAGGAATTTCAAAGCGACAAGAAAAAGATCAAGGTTCCTGAGAAAAACCGTTTTGTTGGATTTGAGGGCTACAAAGCTGCTATTGATTTGGCGGACGTAGTAATACTCACCACTCCTCCTGGTTTCAGGCCCTTACACTTTGAATACGCTGTTAACGCAGGCAAGCACATCTTTATGGAAAAACCGGTAGCCACCGATGCACCGGGTGTTAGAAGGGTTTTAAAGGCCGCACAGATTGCTAAGGAAAAACAACTGAACGTGGTGGTTGGTTTACAAAGGCACTACCAAACCAGCTACAATCTGGTTTACGATAAATTACAGGCCGGGGCGATAGGTAAGATCACTGCCGGCCAGGTCTATTGGAACAGCGCCGGAGTATGGGTTAAAGAACGCCAACCCGGGCAAAGTGAATTGGAGTATCAGATGCGTAATTGGTACTACTATGTTTGGCTTTGTGGTGATCATATACTGGAACAGCACATCCATAATATCGATGTGGCCAATTGGTTTATTGGAGAATATCCGGTATCCGCTCAGGGTATGGGCGGGCGTGAAGTAAGAAAGGGTCCTGAACACGGGGAAATCTTCGATCATCATTTCGTAGAATTTGTTTATCCCGGGGGAGCAGTAATTGCCAGCCAGTGCCGCCATCAACCAAATACTATGAACAGGGTTACGGAAATATTCCAGGGTACCAAAGGCACCATAGATATGACTACAAATACTGTGGCCAGCTGGGATGGTGAGGAGATATTAAAGCACAATGCACGCAAAGACGCTAACCCCTATCAGGTAGAACACGACAAATTATTTGCGTCAATTCGCGATGGCGGAGTAATTAATGATGCGGACAACGGAGCCTATGCCACCTTAACCGCTATTTTGGGACGGATGGCTACTTATTCTGGTCAACTTATTAGTTGGGATGAAGCACTTAAATCGGAAATGAGTCTGGTACCTGAAAACCTAACCTGGGATAGCGAACCGCCGGTGAAGCCAGACGCAAACGGACTTTACCCGATACCGGTTCCGGGAAAGACTAAGGTGCTATAGATCTCTGATCTCTGATTTCTGATTTCTGATTTCTGATCTTTGATCTCTGATTTCTGATCTCTGATTTCTGATACCTGCCTTAAAAATCAAGGTCAGTTGTGTCGATTTGATCTTGGTCCAGCAGTTTTTCATAAATTTGATAACAGACCCAGGCATCAGTAGCTGCATATCGCTGCTGTTTAAGGGTAAGTTGATCCCTTTCCCAATTTGAAGTTTGCTGAGATTTGGAAATTCTGAAGTGGAGGAAAGTAGCGGTGAGGTTCCTTGCTCCCTCCCTTACAACTCCCAGGTTCTTGGCTACGTCATTTAACTCCACCACACCCTGTGGCTCAAAATTGGATAATTTCTTCAGTTCAGCCAGATCGTCCCTAATACTGATCCCCACCTTTTTTATTCCCTGGTCGGAAAACAACCTGCGTAGAACCGGTGAAAACCCTATTTTGTTCAATCGTATCAAATAAACACAATCTGATACAGCTAGTTGTAATAATGCAACCTGATGATATACCCCCTTTTGAAACGCAGGTTTGGTTTCTGTATCAAATCCCAAAAATTGGTGTTGTCTTAATTCCTTGATTGCCACTGCTAAATCCTTTGGCGTATCTACCACCTTGATATTCCCCCGATACCCTCGTAGCGGCAATTTATTTACTTCATCCTTGGTGATATCAGAAGGATAGATCATTTAACCAATACCTCCTCCTGTAGTTCATCAGGTTCTTCATCAGGTTCGTAGTATCTGATCTTGTACCCTAAAAAACCCACCAACATGGTCATAAATGGGCTGATGATATTAAAAAAACTAAATGGTGCATAGACCAGGGTAGCTACCCCCAATACTGAGGCCTGGGTGGCACCGCATGTGTTCCACGGTACCAGTACGGAAGTTACTGTACCGGAATCCTCCAGTGTCCTGCTCAAATTTTCCGGTTTTAGGCCCCTGGACCGGTAGGTATCCGCGTACATTCGCCCTGGTACTACTATTGCCATGTATTGGTCAGATGCCGTAATGTTAAAGAATCCGCAAGTCAACACCGTAGAAGCAATTAATGAACCGGTACCTTTTGCTAGTTTAATCACTTCGGAAGCAATTACCTTCAACAACCCTCCGGCTTCCATTGCTCCACCAAAAGTCATGGCGCATAAAATCAACCATACGGTATTCATCATCCCACTCATTCCTCCGGAAGACAAGAGGTCATTTACCATGGCATGATCGGTGATTATTTCTACTGTACCATACATCGACTGCATAACTCCCACATACACCGATTTTATAAAATTACCTTCAATACCGGAAACCTGAACTACTAACTCGGGTTGAAAAATTACCGCGAATAACCCGCCAGTCAAAACACCTACCAATAAGGCAGGCAGGGCTGGTACCCTTTTTATTATCATGACAATAACCACCGCTGGCACCAGGAACAACCAGCCTGTAACATTAAATCTGGAGTCAATAGCCAGCAGCACCGCTTCGACATCGTTTACAGAGCCTTTGGCTTCGGAGAAAAACCCAATGGCCAGATAAATGATTAATGAAATAATTATGCTTGGCACCGTAGTAATGGCCATATACTTAATATGGGTAAACAAATCAGTGCCTGCCATTGCTGGCGCCAGGTTTGTTGTATCCGATAAAGGTGACATTTTATCTCCAAAGTAGGCCCCACTTATTATCGCTCCTCCAACAACTCCTTCCTGCATACCTAATGTTTGCCCAATTCCCAATAACGCAATGCCAACGGTGGCCACTGTGGACCATGAACTGCCAGTGGCTAATGATACCACTGCGCAGACTACACAAGCGGCTACCAGGAATATAGTGGGATTTAAAATTTGTAAACCATAGTATATCATGGCAGGAACAACGCCGCTAATCAACCAGGTACCTGCCAAAGAGCCTATTAACAGCAGTATTATTATCGAAGACATTGCAGAACTTATACTGTTTACAATAGAATTGAGCACTGGCCTCCACCCCACTCCGAGCCTGATTGCGATTACTCCGGCTACAGCAGCACTTAGCAACAAGGCTATTTGATTTGAACCATCGAGTGAAGCCGACCCGAACAGGTATACGTTGGTTCCTAGCATGCTAATTAATACAAAAACTGGGATTATGGCTTGAAATAGGTTGGCTGATGTAGCGGGTTGCTCTGTCATATAATCATTCGAAAAATGTTAATTTAAGCATTTTCAGGTAAACATAAGATTCTCGCTAAACGATCGCCAACCAAACTTCCCAGGGCCACACCCATCCCCCCCAATCTCACTGCATAACCAATCCCAGGACTGTGTAAGTTTACCAGGGGGCGCTTGTCCTGACCAAATGCCATGATACCGGACCACTGATGATCCACTTCAAAAGGCTGATCGGGAATTATCATTTCTGAAAGCTCAGCGATCAGGTGATCCATAATTCTTTGGTTGATTCCAAACGCATCGGTTGTTTCACCCTGAATATCCAGGTTCCTACCACCACCAAACAATACTCTCGATGCCACATTCCTAAAGTAGTAGTATCCCTGATCATAATGAAAGGTTCCTTTTATTTTAAGGTGCTTGATAGGCCTGGTTACTAAAACCAGACCTCTTCCAGGGTTAATTTCCAGGGATGGGAGGAGTTGTCTGGCAAAAGCGTTGGTACATACCGCCAATTTCTTAACACGAAACACCAGAGGCTCTGAACTTGCCGACGAAACTTTAAGATGGATATCCTTAGTGCTTTGTTCGAAACTTTCAACCTTGGCACCTGTAACCAAATTGATTCCTTTCCGGGCTGCCAAAGTGATCAGCGATCTCATCATTGTTCCTGTATGTAACTGGCCCTCAAATGGATTTGAAATTATGGTAGCAGCTCGATTCGGGTTAAAGGAAAACCGCTCTACAAGCTGTTTATTTTCAGAAAATACCGGTTGCTTAAAGATGGGTATCAAGAGTTGATTCACACGGTCCATATGATCAAGGTATTTCAAATCACTTTCCATTAAAAGTTCATACCCTCCATTGCTTTCATATCCCAAACCCCGATCCCCGATTCTTTTTCTTAGCATTTGCAATCCCAGCCATCGATCTCTGACTAATTGTTTGGTGGCATGTTCTCCTATGGTATTAATATCATTCAGCAATTCTGACAAACTGCCAAAGCAGGCAAATCCCGCGTTTTTTGTGCTTGCACCCTTGGGTAAGATACCCTGCTCAAAAACTACTACTGATGCTTTCGGATGCAGCTCTTTAATAGTTAATGCTGTTGATAACCCCACCAGCCCACCGCCGACAACGGCATAGTGGTATCTGATAAAGCTTTGCTGCTCCCAATAACTAAGCATCATTTAAGTTTGAATTCGGTTCCTGCTGGTAAGTTAGAAAAATGCACTAATTTGTAATTGGATATACCTAAAGTTATGTTCCATCCGGATAAACTGATGGCCAGAGCCCAAGATTCTGGATTTTACAGATGGGTGCTAAACCTGGCGTTGGATCGATTGATACCTTTCAACCGGCCTCATGGTTTCAGGGTTTTGAATCTATCTGAGTTACACATCAAAACAAGCATCCCTTACAAGAGAAGAAATCTGAATCACATCAAAGGTCTTCATGCTACAGCTCTGGCTACTTTGTCCGAGTTTACTACCGGATTGCTTTTGTTAAGAGTTCTGGGTGCTAAGAAATACCGCATCATCCTGCAGCGAATGGACATTCAATATTTATACCAGGGTAAAATGGATGCTACCGCAGAATTCAGAATAAGCAACACCTGGATAAATGACCGGATAATTCAACCGCTTACCCATACAGAAAGCGTTGTGGTTCCATGTGAAATAAAAATACATGATCTAAATGGGAATCAACTCACCTTAACCACAGTTTACTGGCAGATTAAATCCTGGGAACGGGTTAAAACCAGGGTATAATTTTGATGGCTTATGGTAATAGCTTAACTTAATTAAAGCAAAATTAGTTGACTAATGGTGCAACCGATGGTAACAAAAGTCCATCTATTATTCTGTACCTAAATAGAAAACAATGCAACTACTACAAAAACGACTTGCAATAACAATTTTCACCATACTGATATTTCAAGCAGCCCTGGCACAGAAAGTTACCAGGAATGTCGGTCCGTTCGATGGCGTTAATCTTGGAATGCCCGCCAGCATGTATGTCACGCAGAGCAATACGTCATCCGTGGTCATAGAAGCACCCGGTGAGGTGCTTGATCATATTCAGACCAGTGTTACAAACGGTGTACTGGTTATAAAGCAGGATGATGACTGGAAATGGTGGAAAAACCGGAACAGTAAGCATGTAAAAATATACATTACGAACCCTACCTTCGAACAGGTTTCCGTCAGTGGTTCAGGGAATATAACCGGAGAGAATACGCTGCAATCCAGATCCCTCTACATAGGGGTCAGTGGGTCAGGAAAAGTAGACCTGGAAATTAAAACTGTGGATCTGGACAGCAAAATTTCCGGATCCGGTAACATGAATCTGGGTGGCTCCGCAAGAAACACTACTCTGGAAATTAGCGGGTCAGGAAATCTGGATGCGGAAAACCTGGCTTCAGAAAATTGTCAGGTTCGTATCAGCGGTTCAGGAAATTGCAGGGTTCAAGTCGATAAATCCCTTGAATCTCGCGTAAGTGGCAGCGGCAATGTATATTACCGTGGCAATCCCGAAAAACTATCTAATCATAGTTCTGGAAGTGGTTCAATAAAAAAAATAGGCTGATGGTAAAAAAAGAGTACTCGAACGATGAAGTAACAGTTGTCTGGCAACCTGAACTTTGTATTCATTCCGGTAAATGTGTTCAGGGCTTAGGAAAGGTTTTCGATCCGGAAAGAAAACCCTGGATTGATCCGACCCAGGCCACAAGTGGTGAGATTAAAGCTCAAGTTCAAAAATGCCCGTCCGGAGCCCTGTCTATTAAGGATTCCGCCTCAGCAAGTGCTGACTCTATGTCTTCAGTGAAAGTACAGCTTATGCCTGGAGGACCAATGATTTTGAAAGGCACATGCGAAGTGGTTGGTGAAGACGGAAGTATTGAATCCAGAAAAAACGCAGCCTTTTGCCGCTGTACAAAGTCCAAAAATTTTCCCTATTGTGATGGCAGCCATAAGGGATAACAATTAACAATTAACAACGATTTCATGTGCAGCTGGGTTTTGAAAACGATCAGCGCTAATTAGACATGGGCAACCTAAAAACCGTAAACCTGAGAATTGAAACCTGAAAGCTGAATATGAATGTAGGGGTACGATTTTTAGGAGCCGCCAGGACTGTCACGGGGTCTAAGTATTTGTTGGATATCGACGGATACAAATTATTGATTGACTGCGGGTTATTTCAGGGGGTGAAGAAATTGAGACAGCGCAACTGGCAGGACTTTCCAGCTCACCCGGATGACATTGATGCAGTGTTAATCACCCATAGTCATATTGATCATATTGGCTATTTACCACGGATCTTCAAACAAGGGTATCAGGGGCCTATTTTTTGCACGGAGGTAACCGCCGATCTAATGCGTATAATGCTGATGGATTCGGCTAAAATCCAGGAAGAAGAAGCAGCATTTGCCCGCAAGAAAGGATACTCCAGGCACGCAAATCCTGAGCCGCTTTATGGTGTGGAGCATGTCGAAGTATTATTTTCAAGCCTGAATCCAGTACCTACAAATGACTGGGTTACACTTCAACCAAACATTAAAGTACGATTTATTAATGCAGGTCATATCTTAGGTTCATCGATCATTGAAATTGAAATAACCGGAAGTAAGGGGACCAGGAGGGTAGTATTCTCCGGTGATTTGGGTAGATACGACCAACCGGTACTGCGAAATCCTGAAAAGGTCGAAAAAGCGGATGTATTGTTTGTCGAATCGACCTACGGCGATCGCAATAATCCATCAATTTCTCCAAAGGAATCGCTTGCCAGTATTATCAATGAAGCGTATAACAGACAAGGCTGTATTATAATTCCGGCTTTTGCATTGGGACGTACACAGCTGGTGGTGTTTTATCTCAAACAACTACTGGAAGAACAGAAAATCCCTGAAATTTCAGTCTATATTGACAGTCCAATGGCTATTAGTGTAACCGACCTGTACAAGAAACATTTTGAAGCGCACAAACTAAGGGAAAGTGAACTTGAAGAATCTGTATTCGATTACCGGGGCCTGCAATATTGTAAAACTGCAGGAGAGAGTAAACGGATTAATGAAATTCAAAAGAATGCCATTATTGTATCAGCCAGCGGGATGTGTACTGGTGGCAGAATAATACATCACCTGTATCACAGGTTACGCAGAGAGAATGATACCATTCTTTTTGTCGGATATCAGGCCTTGGGCACCAGGGGTAGAAGAATCCTTGACAAAGAACCTACCATACGCATGTTTGGTCAGGATGTACCGGTAAGATGTAGTGTTAGACAAATTTCAGGATTATCTGCGCACGCAGACCAGTCAGAGTTAATGCGCTGGCTTGGTAACTTTTCGGAAATTCCCGAACATACTTTCATTACTCATGGTGAACCGGAAAGCGCTAACGCATTGGCTGCCCTGCTTAAAAAACAAAGAAACTGGCATTCAGTGGTCCCCGATTATCTTGAATGGCATCAGCTGTTCGATACCTTTTAAACTTTTTACGTATTTATTTTAGGGTACATGCAACCGATGTTGCAAAGTTTGCATCGATAGTATAGATGGATATTTATGGGATTGAAACTTTACAAATCCTTGTCTGAAGAAGCTTTAGTATCGGGCTGTCGCCGGCGTGATCAACAGGCACAGCGCATGCTGTATGAAAAATACTCACCAGCAATGTACCCCTTATGTCTGCGATATGTTAAGGAAAAAAGTGAAGCTGAAGACATTATGATCTCAGGATTTATGAAGGCATTTGATAAAATTGACGGGTTTACAGGAAAGGGAAGTCTGGGAGGCTGGATACGAAGGATAATGATAAATCAAGCCCTGAGCCATTTGCGAAAGAATAAAAGCGTGCATGTTCATTTAAATTCTGAAAGTACGGATTATCAGCCGCATGTATCGATATCGGGTGACCACCTTGAGGCGGAAGACCTGATGAATTTGGTGTGCAAACTGCCAGTGGGATATCGCACGGTCTTTAACCTTTACGCAATCGAAGGATACAGTCACAAAGAAATATCAGAGGTTTTAGGAATAAGTGAAAATACCAGCAAATCACAATTGAGCAGGGCGCGTGGCTTGTTACAGAAACAAATACTGAAAGAAAACGAATCCATAGAAACCAAGCTGAGCCAAAATGAATGAACAGCAGTTCGACAAGTTATTCAGAAGTAAACTGGCGGATCATACCAGGATACCCTCTGAAACTGCCTTAGATAAATTAGACAAGGCACTTAATCAGCACAATCGCGGTATTTGGGTGCCTGTTGGAAAAGTTGCCGCAACATTGTTGCTGATAGCGGTAAGTACTTTTATGGTTAGCAAATGGCGTTACCATGAAGGGAATACACTCCCTGTGGTTTCTAACCAGGAACTTATAACACCAGTAGTTATCGATCCCTCTTCAAAAGCAGATACGGCCAGTGTGAATACCAGGAAGAAATTGACAATTACCAGCTCTAAACTGGCCCAGGCTCCTGCCAAGTCAGCTGCTGCGGTTACCAAAAGAAAACATGAACCTGAAACAAACCAGGAATTTCAGCAGTCTCAAGTTGAAGCGCCACACCAAGTGACAAAAGAAATGGTTTCTGATGTTGCTGTTGAACCTGAAGAGAATCTGCAGGCTGCAACAGAAATAAATGAGCCATCCCGGCCCCGCGTTACCATTACTTATAAAAGATCTACTTCCATACCGGAACCTAATCTGGCATTGCAGCAGCAGGATCAGGAAGCGCCCAAAGTAGAAAAAGGTAGCGGTTTGAAAGGTTTATGGAGAAAGGCAGCCCGGGTAGACTACCAGAATATTAGTCTGGCAGGTATCCGCGCTACTAAAGACGAACTACTGGCAATAAACAAAAGAAGTAAAAACAAGGACAACAAACCGGATTAGATAATGAAGTTTAAACTACTATTATATACCATTTGCCTGATTTCAATTCCATTAATCGGAAAGGGTAATCCCGCCGATACGGTGATTATTGAGTTGGACAATAATACCCGTATTATCATCTATGTCCAGGATGAACAGGGGCTAAAGGATCTTGAAAATTACGACATTAATGCCATGCTAAGGGATCTCAACATGTCTATTGATTCTTCTGATACAGATATCAGGTATCTGGTAATCGAGGATGAAAGTGGAGAGAACTACCTTTCAGATACCACCATCGTACTGGAGGACCAGGGAGACAGTTACGAACAGGAGCACGAAGACTTTAAGCTTAATCTGTGGAATTACCGGATAACCGCAAAGGTAAAAGACTGGGATGAATACGAGGAAGAATTTGAAGAATGGGACGACGGTCCTGATTTCAAAAAATCCACTCGTATTGAAGAAGGGCCACGTTCATTCAGTAAAGGGGTTATTGAAATAGGTATGAACAATTACCTCGAAAACGGGGATTTTCCCGATGCAAATGGTGCACCCTATGCGGTCCGCCCCTGGGGCTCATGGTACATAGGTCTTGGTGGATCCAGAATAAATTACCTAAGTAAATCGTTTCTGTTAGAATGGGGTGGAAGTTTTACCTGGTACAATTTTAAATTGGAGGATGATCAGGTGGTTATAAGTAAAGGTCCCGATATGGTTGAGTTCAATCCATTACCTTCTGAGTACAATGGCAAAAAAAGTAAATTGACCGCCTCATATTTCAATGTTTCCTTTGTTCCCATGTTTGATTTCAGTGCGAACAGGCGTAAAGTAAAGAGTCTTGAGAGTGGGAGTCTTAAAATCGAAAATTATAAAAGACAAGGCTTCAAAATCGGTTTGGGGGTATATGGGGGTTATCGATTAGGCAGCCATTCGAAAATTAAGTTTAAACAAGAGGGTGATTTGGATAAGGACAAGGAGCATAGCAGCTTCTACCTTCAAAACTGGCGTTATGGACTTCGTATGCGTATGGGTATCAAAAGCCTGGATCTGTTTTTCAATTATGATCTCAATGATCTTTTTAGCGAAGGCCGGGGACCGGAGCTGAATGCGTTCAGTTTTGGGATTATCCTTTAGTCCCTCAATGCTCAGGCTTCAGTCTTTAGTGCTGGATTTACTACAACCTGTAAACTTTCAGCCGCAACACCGGGGCAGCTCATAGCCTATAGCGGCCTATTTTACCTCTGGGGGTAAAATAGGTCAAATCCTTACATCTGTGTGGTAATACTTCCCTATTAAAAGCATCGCACTAAATTCCGCCGTAATTTTAAGGCTTTTCTTAAACCAACAAACTTTAATTATGATGAATACTGGAAGAGTATGGCTTTGCGCGCTGTTTTTAGCAGGTTTTTGGGCCTGTAGCGATGATTCAGAGAATATAAATGAAGAGGTAACCACCGAAGATGTTGCGAACGTTACCAGTATAGACGAAGCAACCATCACATTTTCCGATGCAGTTACCATATCCAATCAAATACTGGATGATGAAGGAGTTATGAATGGAAGAACTCAGGAGTGTTATACGGTGAGTGAAACTCAGAATGAAAACCAAAGATTGGTAACCTTCGAATCAACTTGCGAAGGATTTGATGGTAAATTCCGCTCTGGAAGCTTCTTAATAGAATGGGAAGGATCCTTCCAAACCGAAGATTTCAGTTATACTTTAACTTTCGATGGTTATGAGGTAAATGATTACGGTCTTGCAGGAAGTATTACCGTCTCTAATCTAACCTACAAAGAGAACGGCTTCGGCTTTAACGTGGAAGTGAATGATGGTGTGGTAAACTGCCCGGATGGTAAGCAAATCAATTACGAACAGGATTTCGACTACGATTTTACTTTAGGAGAAATTACTGAATTGAGAATTACCGGGTCTTCATCAGGAATGGGAAAAGAGGGTATATCCTATGTTGCTAATATTAAGGAAGCAATTTTAATAGTCTCGGGATGCGATTATGCTGTTTCGGGATCATTCGATGCAACCTTCAACGGTCGTCCGGTGGTTCAAGTTAGCTACGGCGATGGATCCTGCGACAACAAGGCAAACGCCTCTCGCGGTGACCATTCAATAACCTTTGAACTCGACTAGCATTAACTTTTAGCAGCGGCGGCTTAACGCCACTGCTAATTATTATGTTTCATAATATTATCAGTTATCTGTCCCTTATGGTTGACCATGGACAACTCTTTTTCAGTAAGGGGAAGTTCTTTTTTCAACCTTTCAATAGTTGGCCGATAAAGGGACAATACCAGCAGAAGGATGGGATAAGTCGCCACAAATAGCTGATTCTTGGTAATCAGCAGTAAGCCGATAGAAACCAAACTCGAGAACAACCCAAATCCATAAAAGATTATTGAAATTTTTCGATATGCTTTTAGTTTTTGGTTAAAACTCCATTCAATGGTGATGACTTTAAGGTTCCTGCGAAATAGTCGACGGGCAAAATAAAGCACCACGAACAAGAGTAATCCTGCTGTGAAATACGAAATGCTGTTACCCTGATTCAAAGCATCGTCAATCAATCCATCTTTTAGTGGAAGATAAACCACCGAAAACAACACCAGCGGCAAGCCAATAAATGCGTAATAGATTAGATTTAGTTGCTCCAGGTAATCCTTGACCTTTTTTATCATTACGGGCAGCCGTACATGCTATTGCAGCTTCAACCTAAGTATTTCAATTCCGGTTATAATGGTAAGGAATGAAAATAAAATCATTCTGATATCCACCAATCCGAATTTACCGGGTATTACTTCTGACAATGACAATACAAAAACCAGCAATGACAGAATTGTACATATAGGAATTAACAATCCGGGTTTCTTTTCACTTAAAATCCCCATTAATATCAATGGCGCCAATAGAGCAGTTCCTGAAAAGCTGGTAAGTGCCAGAGACACCAGGTGTTCAATGCTCAGTATCGAAAATATCAAGGCAGCAACACCAAATACTACAATGAATATCCTGGTAATGACTAAAGCCTTTTTATCGTCAATAGTGAGTAGTGATCTGAGTTCGGTGCCCAAAGCGAATATTTGTGAGTCAGAAGTCGAAATTGCAGCGGCGATTAACCCGATTAACCCAAGGGCGGCAATTGCCGGTGCCTGATCATATAGCAATACATGACCGATAAACTCGTCTCTGGGAAGATCTGCGTACAAAATCGCGCCATACATTCCCATAAACATGGTGGGTAATATTACCAATACCGCGAAAACACCTAATCCGATGGCCATTCTCCGAAGGGCATCGTGGCTCTTCATAATAATTATTCTGGTTGATATTTGAGGTTGAGTAAAGGGCAGTATGGCGATGGAAACTGCAGAAATTATATAGAATTGGGTAGTAAACAGTCCATTTGGCCCCGGAACTGACAACAAATCAGCATTAATTGCCTGAACACGCTCAAACATGCCAGACACACTGCCGAATTCACTAATGCAGTTCAACCCGATTACCCATATCACAACAAATAATACGATGCCTTGTAATGTGTCATTGTACATGATTGCCCTGAGTCCACCCACTTCACTGTAAATAATCATCACCGCCACAATTAAAGTTTTCCAGCCCCAATGAGGCAACGCTTCAGGAAAGGCAGCGCCTAGAAATGTTGAAACACCCTTGATTTGGACAGAAATATACGGCACCAGAAAAATAACCACCCCAATTAATGCAATCAAGCCAACGAATTTATGGCCATAAGCCTTTGCCAACAGTCCGGACATTCCGTTGTAATCGGATGCCCTGGCTTTTAATCGTATTTTGATCCCTACCCTGATCAAGAGATATACCATCATGGCATCAGCCACTGCAAGAAATATCCAGGAGCCGATTCCGTGAATCCTAAAAAAGTCCGGCATCCCAATGACGGTAAATGCACTAAATATGGTGGCTGCAGTAGTAAATAATCCCAGCAGCATTCCCAAATTACCCCCGGCCAGCAAATAATTGCTGGTAGTTTTTTCCTTTACTCTGGTCTTCCTGGCCAGGAAAATAAGGATGCCCAGATATATGGTCCCTGCAATTATAAAACTAGTTATCATTGGGGCCCTCCTTCAGCAGTGTTGAGGCAAAATATGCAAGAACTATATAAAGTATACAAAAGACCACACCCATCCACACCGTGTACGGAGTGCCCATTAACTTCGGAGTAATTCGACCTACTGGTATCAGTAAGGCGGTGAAACTGGAGATGGTCAGGATCACAAAAAGTGTGTCAGTCAACCATAAACCTTTGGAATGTCTTTTCATAATTAATTATTAAAGTCTGGGAATTGTAAGTCCTCCATCTACTGATATTACATTACCTGTACTATAGGGGAAAGCCCCTGTGGCCAAGGCCGCAACCACGTTACCAACATCTTCCGGCACTCCGAGTCTGGGCTCAACAAATAAACCCTGGTCACGGAGTCCCTGATATTTTTCCATTACCGCCGCAGTCATATCGGTTTCAATTACGCCTGGTCTTACCTCAAATACCGGGATGCCTGACTCACCCAATCGTACGGCAAACAGCTGCGTCATCATACCGATACCTGCTTTCGAAATGCAGTATTGCCCCCTTTGGGTACTAACCATGCTAGCCGAAACTGAGCCAATATTTACTATGCACCCTTTATAATCATTATCTAGTCCTTTCCATTGCACCATGTGGCCGGCTACCATCTTGGTAAGAAAAAATGGCCCTTTTAAGTTAATGGTCATAACCCGGTCATAGCTCTCTTCAGACATTTCTAAAAGATCATATCTTTGCCTGGGGGCTACTCCGGCATTATTTACTAACAAATTAAGTCTGTCAAAATTTTCCAGCATGAATGACAGGGCTTTTGACCGACCTTCAGCAGTTGATATATCTGCCTGACAGTAGTAAACCTTGCCCCCTTCATTCTGTAGTTGCTCCAGTACTCCCGCCACCTGGGTTTCATCTCGCACTCCGTTGAGGATAAGGTCAAATCCTTGTTTAGCCAATTGAATGGCAACTCCTAATCCAATACCACGGGTCCCTCCAGTAACCAAAGCGGTCCGATTCATATCTCAAGGTTTTTCTTAATTTCCTTTATTTCCGCCGCCTCTGGCATTTGCTTATAAAAAGGATCCAAAGGAAAACATCCCGAAATCATTCCCTGACGTGGTCCGGTGGTACAATCAGAGAATGTCCGGCAAACTTTGCCCCGGGCCAGTTGGTTGCCATTGAGTATGTCAGCTGGCATATTGGGATAGCTTAGCACCATTCGGCCCAACCCTATAAAATCTGCCTGACCCTGATCTATTACCGCTTCTGCAACGTGCGGAAGCCATTCCTGCAGGTAGGAATAAGCTGATCCAACGATCTTCATATCAGGATACTGTTGTTTAATCTTACCGGTAATTTCAATTTGTCTGGCTACACCTACCAAAGGATCCTCGGGGGGTAAGTATCCATCCGATGGCGGAAACAATGCAGGACGTTGAATATGTGGAACGTAGTACGGGCTGCCACCACTGATACAAACCATTTCAATTCCCAATTCCCTGAATGTTTCAAACAAGCCAAATATTTCCTGATAGTCTACCCCATAGCCGGATTCATCGCATCCGAAACCTTCGGAATAATTTCCGCCCTCCCGGAACGGCTGGCCAACCCCATCGCTACCCTGCTTATATGGCATCCAGTCAAATGCACTGAGCCTTACACCTACCGGGATATTTGAGGTAGCCTTAATTCCTTCTACAATCGATCTCAAAAACCTGGTGCGCCCTTCCAGGTTGCCACCGTATTTACCCGGCCGGTTAAACGCGCTTAAAAATTCATGGCCCAAATAACCATGACAATGCTTAATATCAACAAAATTAAACCCCATCTCAGAAGCTTTTTGAGCGGCTTTAACAAACTCCTCCACCAATCTATCGATGTCGTCATCCGCCATCAGCGGGTAATCTTCGGGCAGTCCCAATTTCTTATCCAGCACAGAATGACGATAAAGGATTATGGGTTGACCCGGTTTACCTTTTTCAGGTCTGGCAAACCTTCCTGAGTGGGTGAGCTGCAGTCCTACTTCGAAATCCGAAGTAGTTCCAAAATGCTGCTGATGGATATTCAGTACATCCTCTTTAAGTGCCCTTATAGCATCATAAGTATTGGGGTTTATCATGAGCTGGTTTGGATTGGCCCTTCCTTCGGGACGCACTGCCACTGCTTCACAACCCCAGAGAAGTTTGGCCCCACTGAGTGCAAAATTATGCCATCTTCGCTTAGTTAATTCCG
>BQJT01000014.1 GCA_021604845.1 Cyclobacteriaceae bacterium | reverse complement strand
AGAAGGAGAATTTGTCACACATTTTTTCCCGGAGTCTGATCTGATGAGCCCCTATGTTTTTTCTTTCGTTGCCGGTAAGTACAGTGAGTCGGAACTGGGAGAATACCGATTCCTTTATCGCGAAACTGATACTTCAAAGATCAATGCCAGTTTGCCGGTAGTACAGAAACTGCACAGCAGTGCCAAAGAGTTTTTAGAAGAGTATACTAACTACCGGTTTGCATTTCAAAAGTTAGATTTTGTAGCCATTCCGGGATTACAGTTTGGTGCAATGGAGCATGTTGGTACCATTCAGTATTCACAGGATAATTTTATTTTCAATCACGACATGCCTTTGGTGCTTAGGTTGACCAGGGCCAAGACTATAGCCCATGAAGTTGCGCATATGTGGTTTGGGAATTTAGTTACCATGAAATGGTTCAATGATGTTTGGCTAAAAGAGGTGTTTGCCAATTTCATGGCAGATAAAATAATCAACCCGAATTTTCCGGAAATTAACCATAAGTTGAATTTTTTAACCAGCCACCTGCCTAAAGCCTACAATGTCGATAGAACACAGGGGTCTAACCCGATAAGACAAAAGTTGGACAACCTAAAGGACGCAGGAAGTATGTACGGCAATATTATTTATAACAAAGCTCCGGTAATGATGAGGCAATTAGAGCTCATTTTAGGTGAGGAGCATTTTAAGGAAGGTGTCCGGGAATACATACACAAATTTGCATTCGACAATGCCACCTGGAATGATCTAATTTTAATTTTTGATAGAAGAACAGATATAGACTTACACAAATGGAGTGAAGTATGGGTAAATCAATCCGGAAGACCCATTTTTTCCAGTGAAATTAAATACCAAAACGGGGAAATTTCATCATTTCGGATCAACCAGCAGGCCGAAGATGGTTCAGGTAAATATTGGCCTCAAACATTTGAAGTCACCTTGATCTATAAAGATTCTATTTCAACATTGTCCGTTGACATCCGGGGTAAATCTCAAGAGGTATCTGAATTCATCGGATTGCTCAAGCCTGAGAATATTTTTTACAATACTGATGGCTATGGGTATGGAATATTTCCGTTTGACGAATCCCTGATATCAGACTTTCAATTGACCGATGAGGTTGGCAGAGCCCAAAACTATATCAATTTGTACGAGAATGTGCTGGCAGGTAATTATTCCGGCGACAGGGCTATGAAGGCTTTTGCGACCGGGTTGGAACGCGAAAATGAAGACTTAATTATTCCCCTGATTAACGGTTATATAAACAGTATTTTTTGGAAATTCCTAAATTCTGAACAGAGAACTGAATGGCAGCCTAAGCTGGAAAGTTTGTTTTGGTCCAGGTTACAGGAAGACTTGGAGGCGCCTGTAAAGAAGCCAATATTTAACACTTTTAGTGAGATCGCATATGAAGGAGAAGGACTTGAACGGTTATACAAATTGTGGAACGGGGAAATTGTTATCGATAATTTGTTGCTGAGAGAAGACGATAAAACAAACCTGGCGATGAAGCTGGCTATTTACCAACACCCAAAAGCTAATGAAATACTGGCAGCAGCTAAACAGCAGATTACCAACCAAGACAATAAATTGAGGTTTGAGTTTTTAAAACCAGCATTGTCAGACGATCCTAAGGTCAGGCAGGAGTTTTTTGAATCCTTTAAAAACGCAGATAAACGGGCCAAGGAAAGTTGGGTACAGGCAGCATGTGGTTACATTCATCATCCCTTAAGGCAAAAGGAGGCGGTTAAATACCTGGAAATAAGTTTAGAACTCCTGGAAGAAATTCAGAAAACCGGCGATATATTTTTTCCTAAAAATTGGCTGGATGCAACTATTGGACAATATCAGGCAGCGGAAGCCGAACAATTGTTAGTCAAATACCTCAGCGAGCACCCGGATTTAAATCCACAATTAGTATCCAAATTAATGCAGTCGGCCGATGACTTGATCAGGTACCAAACTATGGTAAAGCAATAAGCCAATCTTTAATTATAATTATCCACTACTTATTTTTTCAATTTCTTCCAAATCAATTTGTGCCGACTGGACCCAATCAGATCTGTGCTTAAGATTAGTTGGTCTCCATTAAATTCATAATATCTGGTTTGATTTTGACCCACCCAATTGGGAAAGGAACTTATTTTTATCTGATGAACGACTTGATTGGTATTAAGATTTACCTGGTAATTACCGCAGTAAGCAATAAACCCATTATATGCCACAAGCACTTCATCAGGTTCGGTTTGTAAGGGATCTTCAGAAAGAAATTGAGGTCTGTCATTTTTCATTACCTGAACTGCCATATTGCCAAATTCGTCATAAGTTATTCGTCCAATAGCATCTTCACCAAAGGGAAAAACGATCTTCCCATCGGTTAATTCCGCAGTCCATGCTTCCAATTTCCAGGTGCCAATAAACTCTTTCATTTTAGTTGCTTTTATAAACCCATTCATTAAAAAAATTATCCAGATTAGTGCCTGATGATTCTTCAATAGCCTTCTGAAAGTCAGTTGTTTCAACAGAATTCCCAAAATGTTTAGCAGTATAGAATCTGATGGCCTCCCAAAACATTTCATCACCAATATTTTCTCTTAACAGGTGCAAAACATAAGCTCCTTTGAAGTAAACTAAATTTCGGTCATCACTTGATGGGTTTGACCAACTATCAAAAACCAGTGGCTTATCATTACCTCGGTTTTTTATAGCTTCATATACCTCATAGTACGAATCTATATCGGATTGATACTTTTCCTTGCCGAATCGATGTTCATTATATGCGGCAGACATAAAGGTTGCCATTGCTTCGTTAAGCCAAAAGTGATTCCAACTCTTACAGGTTACTCGATTACCCCACCATTGATGAGCCATTTCATGTGAAATCAAATTTGTTTCGGTGCTGTCATGTAAAACCAGCTCCCCATAGGTGTCCTTCAAAATTGAATATCCGGACATTTCTTGATAGTAGTCTCCAATGAGTATTTGGGAATAAGTGGATTCACCATAACTCACTCCGGATTTTTCTTCAAAAAAAGAAATCATGGCCGGGGTTTCCTGGAAAATGGTCAGGAGCTGGTCGGAAGAATAATCTCGAGAATAGTAGTTTAGAAGTAACTTCCCAAGTTTTTCTTCAGCCTGGTTGAAATTGCCAATAGCAAATCCATAGGTGTAGGTTGGTGCTTCATAATTTTGCTGATAGGAATAGTGCATTTTTCCATTCCTGTGGATTTTGCTTACCAGTTCTCCGCTGGCAATACAGGTTTTATCCACAGGTATAGCTATATTCAGATGGAACAGCGCTTTATCTCCCGGCGAATCATTGCAGATCATCCATCGACTGGTTGAATACACCGTAAAAGCTTCACCATGGTCCAGGTCGAATAGTAGTCCACTGTTCGGATTTCCATGATAATCAATAGTTATTTCATTTCCATTTTTTTCATTTCCCGACAATTGAATGACCAAACCATTATTACTTTTCTTAAAACCTGTTACATTTTCGCCCACCACCCTATCAATTTCCAGGTTTCCAGCATTCAAGATAATTGAATCAGAATTTTTACTATTGATTTGAAACTTGATGATAACAGTACCACTAATGTGTTTTTCATCAATGTTAGGAGTGATTGTCAGGTGATAACTAATAACATCTAGTTCGGTAACAATAGAGCTGGCTTGAGCAGATAATACTAGCAGCAGTACTATTAATAAGATGGATATATTTTCTTTTGAAAACATGTTTTAATAAACCCCAACACTACCTGCAGAAAAATTCATATTGAATAAGCCATTACCTTGGCGGTTCGTTTTATTCGCTTATTTGTGTTCCAATTGACCACACATTCCCTGCAAAATCCCTAAAACTTCCTCTGCGGTCTGGGTCACCTTCCCGTTCCTTTGGTTTTTCGAGGGGTTCACAGCCGGCTTCAATTGCCTTTTGAAATACATTATCAACATCCGGCACATAGATATGGGTCAACAATTGGTTTGGCGGGAATTTGTCCGAAGAATCTCCAAACATCAGTACGGAATCATCAATTTTAATTTCGGCGTGCATAATGGTTCCGTCAGGCATATCGTATTTTCTTAATTCCTCCGCATCAAAGATTTTAACTAACAAATCAATCAGCTTTTTTGCTCCGTCCACCACAAAGTAAGGTGATACAGAATTGTATCCTATTGGCTTAAAAGTTTGTTTCATAATTTCTATAATTTTGCCTTTAATTCAGGTTTGTATTAATGACCGCCAAGCGGGTAAGCTGCTTTACCCTATCATTCAATACCCAGCAACCCAGATGCGGGCATTTTTATTTACCTTAAATTTCTTCCACTCCAATAACCTGAAACTTTGCCCCAGCGCCAGAAAACCTAATCCAATCAGGGCAGAATCTTCCTGATCATAAAATGGATCGCTCACTAAGGGATAAACTGCGGCACCTATCAGGAAACCTGCTGCTGGTATCATAGTACCATAGCGTAAGGCTTTCCAGTGGCTGCGGTGAAAATAAAAAACCTCAAAGTCCCTTAAGTGTAAATAAATATCATTGTTGCCCATGATCACTACGCTGTCCGCCAATCCAACCAATCGACTACTGTGCTTGCGATCATCTCCTTTGAGTTTAAAGGTAACTTCACTTCCCAGAGGTATCCGGACCCGGTTTCTACCATAGCGGTCGAGCACTAAGTACTGCTGTGCCTCATAATGCAGGTTGCGCTGGATACCAGGTTGTGCGCTAAGGCTGGTATAGCATAACATGAAAGAAAACAAAAATACACCCAAGCGCCAGCCTGTAATCATTACCGCAAATATACGAGTTTGTGTGGGTAGAAAATGTTAATCTATGTTAAATGGCACTACTTTTCGATAGTATGGGCACATTAAAGCAAGTGTCACTGCGTTCAAAATTCAACACTAATTTAAGGTAAATTGAGTGTTGGTAACAATTGTGGCACCTCTCGCGGGCCCCGGACCTGCTCAAAGGCATAGGTCATGGCGATTAGCTCAGGTTCTCTCCAGGCAGTTGAAAACATACTAATCCCAACTGGCAGGCCATGAATATAGCCTGCGGGAACTGAAATGCTTGGATATCCTGCCTGGGCGGCTGGGGATGAACTGCCACCGCTAAAATGATCTCCATTAATCTGGTCATTGGGCCACGCCGGACCACCGGTAGGTGCCACGATAGCATCGAGGTCATGCTCCTGTAAAACCTGGTCGATACCCTCTTCCCTTGATAGCCTAAGTACTTTTTCCAATGCGTCCTGATATTCCTGGCTTTCAAGATCCCCCATACTTTGAGCTAATTGAAGTCGCTCTTGTTCAAAATACGGCATAGAAGTTTCCCGGTTGGTTTTATTAAATTCGATTAGTTCCTCTAAAGATTTTATGGTGGTTCCTCTGGCGGCCAGGTACTGGTTGAGACCATGCTTAAATTCATACAGCAGCACATCATACCCAGCTCTGCCAATGTTACGGTTGCTTTTGATGTCAACCGGATCGATAATTTCTGCGCCAGCGGTTTTCATCAATTCGAATGACTCCTCCATTAATTGATCTACTTTTTCATGAAAACCCATGGAGGAGCGCCAAACTCCTATTCGTTTCCCCTGTAAACCAGATTCGGTTAGAAACTGGGTATAATCCTGATGAAAATTACCCTCACTATAATCAGTGCGGGGGTCCGATGGATCTGTTCCGGTTAACGGCCCCAGCAAAGCAGCAGCATCTGCCACGGTACGAGCCATTGGTCCGGCAGTATCCTGAGTATGACTGATGGGAATTATTCCGCTTCTGCTCCATAGCCCTACTGTTGGCTTGATTCCAACTACTCCGTTGTTGCTGGCCGGACAGACAATTGAGCCATTAGTCTCTGTACCGATGGTAATCGCGCAGAGGTTGGCAGATACCGCAGCGCCACTTCCGGAGCTGGAACCACAGGGATTGCGATCCAAGGCGTAGGGGTTCCGGGTTTGTCGTCCACGGCCGCTCCAGCCACTACTGGATCTTTCAGACCTGAAATTAGCCCATTCGCTCAAATTGGTCTTCCCCAGTAAAACAGCTCCTGCTTCACGCAGTTTGGCCACTATAAAGGCATCCTTTGCCGGTGATGGTCCTATCAATGCCAAAGAACCAGCGGTGGTCATCATGTTATCGGCGGTATCGATATTGTCTTTAATCATTACCGGAATTCCATGAAGTGGTCCTCGAAGATTGCCTGAGGATCGTTCCTGATCCAGTTGGTCCGCAATTGACAGCGCGTCCGGGTTGATTTCAATTACGGAGTTCAGACCATTTTTGTCAATCTTTTCGATTCGATCAAGGTACAATTCCACGATGCTGCGAGCGGTTAAATTACCTGTTGCCATTTCCTGTTGAAGCTGCTCAACTGTAGTTTCTTCTAAAAGGAATGATTCTACCGGTACTTCTGCTGAAGATTCATTTGCCCCCTCAAATGCACATCCGGCTAATCCGATAGTGCTGAATAAAGATCCTAAGGCACTAGTTTGAAGGAAGTTACGTCGTTTCATGGCTTTGGTAATGGTTCAATGTAAGTTCGCAATACTGTAATTGGCAAGCAAGAGCAACAGTACGAAGCAAACAGGTTTTCTAAAAGTTATATAGTTTCCCCTTTGTTGACTGTATGTTTTTGTTCTTGCCTGCCTGCGGTACGCAGGCTCCTGCTCTACTTCATACCACATGTTTTAAGTACTCAATAAAAGTATCAATTTCTTCCTCTGTATTGTAATAGTGAACAGAGGCCCTGATTAGATGTCCCAGACCCCTGCTTTGCATGTCTATGAGTGTATGGCTGGGATGTATGACAGAAACATTAATGCTTCCTTCGTTTAGCAACTTCTTAAGTTCCAAGGCATCGCGGGGTGAAGAAAAGCTGACAATTCCGCACTTTGTTTTACCTAAATCGTGTACCCTAACTCCGGGGACGGTGGATAGCCGACTCCTGAGATAATCGGCTAAAAGCTGGATTCGAGCCCAGATCCTGTCGATTCCAATATCCAACATATATCCAACTGCTGCGCCCAGCCCGACTACTCCGGACAGGTTGGTTTCCCAATTCTCGTACTTTCTAGCGTCCGCCCTGATTTCATATTCCTGTTCAGATTTCCAACTCGCTGCATGTAGATCAAGAATAATTGGTTCCAGTGAACCGGTAGTTTCCTGGCGGGCAAACAGGAATCCAACACCCCTGGGTCCCCTCAGATATTTACGGCTGGTTGCGGATAAAAAATCACAGCCTATTTCTCTAACATTAAGTGGCATTTGTCCAACGGACTGACATGCGTCCAGCAGATACCAGACTTGATGCCGTTTGGCAATTTGACCGATTTTGCAAGCAGGGTTAACCAATCCTCCGTTTGTGGGTACATGGGTAATGGCAATTAGTTTCACCCTGTCATTTATCAATCGCTCCAGTGCATTAATGTCAACCTGGCCATACTCATTGTTGGGTATTGTTCTGATCTGAACTCCTGTTCTTTTAGCCAATTGCAGGAACGGAATGTAGTTGCTGGCGTATTCTGCAGCTGAACAAAGAATTTCATCTTTAGACTCCAATGGTATCGAAAGAAATGCCTGGTCCCAGGCGGTGGTAGCATTTTCACAAATGGCGATTTCTGAAGGTGAACAGCTGAGGTAATGAGCTATATGGTCATACGCAAGGTCAATTTTTGACCGGAACTTTTCAGCTGTTTCATAACCGCCATATTTCATTTCATGCCGGATATATTTAAGTACGGCATTTCCCACTACTTCAGGCATCAATGCAGCACCTGCATTATTGAGATGGATCACTTGAGAAACTCCAGGAGTGTCCGCTCTTAGGTGCGCCATTGCTTGCTGCGAAAACTCTAGACTCGACATGGGTTAAAAATATCAAAACTTATTGGGCAAAAAAAAACCACGCATTTTCGGCGTGGCTTGATCCAACTGCAATAATTAGAAGCTGACTACTTAGACCTTTTAATCACTGTATTTCTTACTTTCATCATCTTTGCATGTGTAACAGGATCTTGATAGGTAATGTCCTGCTCCATACCGACTCTAAGACTTCTCACATAATATTCCAATGCCTTATCAGGTAATTGATTCATGTAATAATAGTCTCCCATTACCGCAAGGTTATAAGGAGTCTGACGAATTTCAAGCGATCTATCCAGCCATTGCTTGGCTTCAGCCAAGTTTACTTTCTTTCTCATGCACTTTTCAGCAGATTCAGCATAAGTATGCCAATCATCGGGGGCTGCTTCTTCAACAGCAACTCTGGCCTTTTCAGCGGTTTTGCTATTGGGATCGTTGGGTGCTGCATATAAACTTGCACTAATAAAAACAGCGGCCAACGCCAACATCATTAATCTTGCATTTTTTGCTATGTAATTCATGGTAAATGAGGTTTAAATTGAATTGTATGCGATTTGCAAGTGCCAAATTTGGTACCAGAATCGGTACAAACTTATAACATGCTGATTATCAGATTTATAACCACAAGGTAACCTGAAACGAGGGATAGGTGATCTGTTCGATATGCTACAACAACTGCCCATAATTGGACAAATAACTTTTTTTACAGTTTTACGTTGCGCTTAGATTTCGGAACGCAGTACTTCCAAGGGTGCTTTATTCACCACTTCGTTGCTGTTAACTACTCCAATCAAAACGGTGATGGAAGTGATGGTAAAGTATAACCAAACCAGCGGCCAGGGTGTAGGTACAAAAGTAGAATCGAAATTATAATAGGCCAGGATCCAGGTAAACACCAGGGAGAGAACCATGCCTGCCATAGATGCCAGGCTTCCTAAAAAGAAGTATTCCAGTGCATTAATGGTGATGATCTGGTTCCTTTTTGCTCCCAAAGTCCTCAGCAGCACGCTTTCCCTGATCCGTTGATATTTACTTATGATCACCGAACTGATAAATACGATGAGCCCGGTAATGATGCTGAATAGCGCCATAAAACGGATTACAAATGCCACTTTGTCCAAAATACTATTGACGGTCTTCAGGATTAAAGTGAGGTCTATAATTGAAATATTGGGATACTGCCTGACCACAGCTTTTTGAAAGTCTGCGGACGCCTGCTCTGACGGAACTTTGGTCATCAGCACATGAAACTGGGGGGCATTTTCCAGTATACCTGTGGGGAAGACCACAATAAAATTAGTTTGAACCCGGTTCCATTCAATTTTTCTGGTGCTCCCCAGAATGGTTTTAATCTGGGCTCCCTGTACGTTGAAAACCAATTCATCGCCGATTTTCACTCCAATGCGTTCCGCAAAGCCTTCATCCATCGATATGAATGTGGTATCCGGGTCAGCCTGTTCTGTAAAAACACCTTCCACCAGGGTTTCGGAATCGATCAGATGATTGCGGTAGGTGACCCGATATTCCCGGTTATAAGACCAGTTAGGATGATTCAGTGTACTGTCCTTATCGGCGGCAAGTTTGTCAATGCCGTTTATTTCCATTAGTTGGATGGTCACTACCGGTACTTCCTGAATAACCGGAAGCTGGTGGTCCATGGCCAATTGTCGAATCTCATCCTTCTGTTCAGTTTGAATATCAAACAATACCATGTTCGGCTGGTCTCCCCGGGAGGAGAAAGAAACCTGGGATAACAGCAGCTGCTGGAGAAAGTACATGGTAGCAATCAGTGCAGTGCCTAATCCTATTGAAATAATAAGAATCATGGTTTGATTCATCGGGCGATGCAGGTTCGCCAGGCTCTGCCGCACCAAATAGTTCCAGTTTTCAGCAGTGAATTTTCGTAGCAGCCATACCACTAATTTGGCCACCAATCCAAGAAATCCAAATGCCCCCAGTACACCAAGAGTAAACCAAAGCGCTTCCAGCCAACCGCCAATTCCCTGCAGATAGCTAAAAACATAGATGAAAACAAAGATCCCGGCAGCAACCCATATATGGGGCCAGGTTATGCTGCTGCTCTTTTCAAAGCTGAGCCGCAATACCCGGAAAGGGCTGACTTTCCTGACACCAATTAAGGGCAAGAGCGCAAATAACAGACTAATGGTAACCCCTATGATCACACCGGTAATTATTGCCCTCCAACTGATTGACAGGCTTACATCCAGCGGTAAAAAGTCACTAAATATCATGGGTAATACCAGTTGTAAGAAGCTTCCACCAGCCGCACCAACCAAAGAGCCGAGCACCCCCATTACCAGAATCTGGATAAGATAAATGCCGAAGGCCTGATTGCCTGTAGCCCCAACACATCGAAGTACTGCGATGGTATTTAATTTCTCTTTTACATAGATATGAACCGAACTGGCTACCCCAATGCAACCCAACAATAATGCAGCAAAGGAAACAAAACTTAAGAATTCGGTTAGGTTGGCAAATGATTCACCCAGGTCTTCCTTGGTAGATTCGATGGTATCATAATTTATATTATCAAGCTCGAGCCTGTCTTCAATACCCTCAACCAGTTTTTTAATATCCCGGTCCTGATCAAACTTAAAGTACCTTAGGTACCGGATACGGCTCCCTTTTGTAATGAGCCCGGTTTGTTCCAGGTGGGCCATAGGAATGTAAACCGGAGGAGCAGCGGTTGCAGTGATTCCGGTTTGCCCCGGGACTTTTAGTAAACTGCCGGCTATTTTAAATCCACCAGCACCCACCTGAATGGAATCACCGGGTGCGCTGTCAAACTGTAATAACAGGGTTTGATCTACCAGGGCAAGTTTGTGATCCCTGAAATTATCAGCAGCACTAACGGGATTTGTTTCAAGGGTTCCATAGTAAGGAAAATCACCCTCAAGCGCCCTGATCTGCACCAATCTGGTTCCTTCTGACCGATGAAAGTATACCATGGAAGCGAAACTGACCTCCGTGCTTTGGTCTCCGCCAAGAGAATCCATTAATTCGAGAATTTCAGGGGTAAAAGGACGGTTACTTTGTAAAACCAAATCTGCTCCGATCATAGTCCTTGCCTGGCTGTTGATGTCATTCTGCAGATTCTCACTAAATGTTTGAATCGCAACCAACGAGGCAACCCCCAAAATTATTGAGGATACAAACAGAAACAGCCGGGAACGACTTTTTCGGCTATCCCGCCAGGCCATTTTAAGCAACCAATTGAATTGACTTCCGAACATTCTTAGGCTACGTTAAGCTGATCCGCCACAATTTTTCCGCCCTTCAACCGTATTATCCGTTTGGTTTGACGGGCTAGATCTAGGTCATGAGTAACCAGTACCAGGGTAGTGCCATTTTCCTGGTTAAGGTCGAAGATCATTTTCACTACTTTTTCACTGGTTTCCTCGTCAAGATTACCCGTGGGTTCATCTGCAAAGAGAATACTTGGATTATTTGAGAAAGCTCTGGCCAGACTGATCCTTTGTTGTTCACCACCCGACAATTGAGCGGGATAATGATGACCGCGATCCTCCAAACCAACCCTGTAAAGCAATTCCTGAGCACGTGCTCTGGCCCCTTTTAAACGGTTTAACTCCATCGGTACCATCACATTCTCAATAGCTGTCAGGGTTGGAATCAAATGGAAACTTTGAAAAATAAACCCAACATGCTGATTTCGGACTGCGGCACGCTGATCTTCAGACAATGAAAATAATTCATGGCCTTCCAGCGAAACAAAACCGGCTGTAGGAAGGTCCAGGCCAGCACATAACCCAAGTAAAGTGGTTTTGCCACTACCCGATGGACCCACAATTGAGAAGGTGTCCCCTCGCTCCAGTGAAAAACTAACTTCATCCAGAACAGTTAGTTTTTTTTGTCCATTGTAGTAGGACTTTGTTATCTTATGTACATCTATAATGCTGTTCATAATTATCAATCTGTGAAACGTAATTTATTAACTATTCGTTGATATCACTCAGATACCTTCAATAACCTGATGAAAGCATTTTAATAATGGCATGATAAGAGCATTACCGCACATATTGCTGGTATTGACCCTGGTTTTATCCTGTGATAAAGCCTCACAATCGTCATCGCCAGAAAAGCCTAAAGAGGCACCGCAAGTATCCAATCAGCCTGCCAAGGATGCACCTGTGATACTTTTTTTTGGTAACAGTCTTACTGCTGGTTTTGGATTGGAACCGGAATATTCTTTTCCAAGCCTGATACAGCAAAATTTAGATAGCCTTTCCCTGTCATTCAAAGTAATAAATGCAGGGTTAAGTGGGGAAACTACTGCCAGCGGCGTTAACAGGATAGAATGGGTATTACGTGAACCAGTGCAGATCATGGTGCTTGAGCTAGGGGCCAATGACGGGCTCCGGGGGATCGACCCGGCAGAAACCAGCAAGAACCTTCAGAAAATTGTAGACCTGGCCCAGGCAAAGCACCCAGAAATCAAAATTATCCTGGCGGGGATGGAGGCGCCACCTAACATGGGAGCGAGCTATATAGAAAGGTTTCGTGCCGTTTTTAGTGATTTGGCAAAGCAAAATAATCTACCATTGATACCTTTTCTACTGGAGGGGGTTGCCGGCGAGCCGGAACTTAATCTGGATGATGGCATTCATCCGAATGAGCAGGGGCATAAAATAGTGGCAGACAATGTATGGGAAGTACTGGAGCCGTTGTTGTTACAGCAAGAGCAACAGTTTTGAGCATACAGTGGGTACAGCAAGAGCAAGAGTTTGGAGCATACAGTAGGTACAGCAAGAGCAACAGTTTGGAGCATACAGAGGGTACAGCAAGAGCAAGAGTTTTGAGCATACAGAGGGTACAGCAAGAGCAAGAGCCTATAGCGAAGAGCCTGGAACGGAGCGACTAAAAACTAAAAACTAAAAACTAAAAACTCCCCAAATAGTCCCACATACCTTCCGGAACGATCTCCAGTACATGGCCATCAGGATCATGAAAGTAGAAAGAGAAGAAGTCCTGCCCCCAGGAATGCTCATGTATTATTTCCACTCCTGCTGCGATGACTTTTTGCTTCCAGGGTTGGTATTCATCCACGGAAACTTCGAAAGCAAGATGTATCGGTCCCCTGGCCCAGTGGGGTGGTACATCGCTCTTCTTGCCTGAGTCATCCGGGTTAAAACAAAGCAGTACAGAAGTTCCCGATCTAAAAAAGACGTGACCACCGTCTTTTTTACCAATAACCGGCAGTTCTAATACCGTAGTATAAAACCATTCTGTCTGGACCAGGTCCTCTACATAAATGCACGTTTCTTTTATTTGCCTGATTTCCATGACCAGAGGTTACTCTTTTGAAGAATAGTTAATTTCAGTGTTGTCTCCAATGTTCAGGCTTTGGCTGGGACCTTTCAAGATGGTATCGCTGCCAATAACCGAACCATTAAGTACTGCAACATCCAGTCTGCTGAAAGAACCAATAATACTATTTTCAATGATTGAATTCCTTACTGTGGTATCTTCTCCAATTGCCACGTTGGGCCCAATGATCGAGTTTTCAATTTTACAGCTCTCAGAGATGCTAACCGGTGGTATAATAACTGAATTGGGATAATTGTATTTATCCGTATCCATAAATTCGTCACTATTGAGCAGTATTGCATTCGCTTCCAACAAAGATTCCTTTTTCCCACAATCGTACCAGTTGTTAACCGGAAATATGCCCATGGGCTCTCCATGTTTCAACATCTCCATTAGCGCATCTGTTAGCTGGTACTCACCCAGGGTTTTGATGCCATCATCGATAATCTTCTCTATTGACTCCACGAATAATTTGGGATTATTCAACTTATAAATACCCACCAGGGCAAGGTTTGATTTAGGTATTTTCGGCTTTTCAATAAGCCGTTTGACATTATCCCTGCTATCAATTTCCACTACCCCAAAATTACCCGGAGTTTCCACTTTTTTAGTGCCCAATACGGAAGTCGGTACTTTCAAAAATCCCTGAATGTCCAAGGTCAAAATGGTATCACCAAGCATGATCAGCACTTCTTTCTCGTTTCTAATTGACTCTCGTGCACACCACAGAGCATGTGCAATTCCTTCCCTGGGTTCCTGTATCACAAATTCAACACTCAATCCGCTTTTTCGATAGTTTTCCTCAATGAAGGACTCAATCTTATCTCCGAGATAACCGATGATGAAGCAAAATTCCCGAATTCCGCCGCCTACCAGAATGTCTACAATATGAGATAGGATGGGTTTACCGGCAACGGGAACCAATGCTTTAGGTTGTGTGTGTGTCAAAGGTCGAAGTTTACTTCCGATACCCGCAACAGGTATTATTGCTTTCATAAAGTTTATAGTAGCCTGGGTTCACAATTTAAAAGCATCATTTTAAAATAACGACCTTTATTGTAAAAAATAGAAGACATTGACGCAATAACGGTATGAGAAAAGTATAATTAACTATTTGGTAACAAAGAGGATAATTAAACTTGATTAATGTTGTAACTTCAGTTTGATTGACATATCCGGGCATGTGGCATCCACGCAAACTCAAGCACTAAATCAAGCCAATAGTATTCAAATCTACTACTTCAATATATTAACACCTTCAGAATCAGTCTGATTTTGACAATAAAATCAATTATGAGGTTTGTGGTTTTGCTGCTTATATGAGCTGACAGCTAAGGGAATTAGCAGGGGAGTTAAGAGACTGGTGACAGGGTAAAAAATAATGCTTCGCTTATCCACAAATTTTTCGTTTAATACCCATGACTTATATATCTGATTATCAGTTATATGAAGGACTAAATTTGATTTTTGTGGATAAACATGAATTTTTGTGGAAAAGTCGGCTTGCTTTTTTGGAATCTTTTTTAAGTATAATTATTACACTTCTAGTCACCGAAATGCGATACAAAACTGAAGGTAACCGCAGGTTATCATAATACAGATTTTATTGAATACTAATTGTATTTTTTTGTTATGAGAAAGTACATTCCTAGCTTAATTTTAAAGCAAATCCAACTATTGGATATTGAGCGAATCTCAATTTGTCAAACAGCAAAATCATTGGATTAATAATTTCTTGATTCACCAATGAAAGATGCAAGTCAAATTATTAGAATAGTACAATTGAGGTGTAAAGAGTCTGGTATGGTTGCTAAAATATTATCTATTGTATTGCAGATCAATGATTTACCAAAGTGGCGTGCTAAACCAGTCCCGCTATGTTAAGAATATCGTCAAGAAACTCCCGATTGTTGGCCAACCGTGGTACCTTGTTTTGACCTCCAAGCTTTCCCCTTTGTTTCATCCAGTTATAAAATGTGCCTTCCTGAACCTGATGAACAATGGGTTTTAGCAGGGCCAGGTCCCGATACCTTTTGGCTTCATAATCTGAGTTTAAACTTTTCAGCGTTTCGTCCAGGGTGTCGCAGAATAAATCCATATCATTCGGGGGTTTGGCAAATTCGATTATCCATTCATGCCCCCCTTTGTTTTCCGCGGTCAGGTAAACGGGTCCCGCAGTAAAGTTGATTATTTCAGCGCCACTGACTTTGCAAGCTGCAGTGATGGCGGTTTCAGCATTTTCTATTACCAGTTCTTCACCAAATGCATTGATGTAATGCTTGGTTCTACCGGTAATTTTAATTCTAAAAGGATTTACGGAAGTAAATCGGATGGTGTCGCCAATTTTATAACGCCACAACCCTGCATTGGTGGTGATAACCACCGCATAATTCTTGTTTACCTGGACTTCTTCCAGGGTTAAAGTATCGGGGTGCTCCTGATGTACATTTTCAAATGGTATGAATTCATAGTAGATCCCGTAATCCAGCATAAGCAGCATATCATTTGAGTTGGACAGATCCTGGATCCCAAAGAACCCTTCAGACGCATTATAGGTTTCCAGGAAGTGTATTCCTGGCTCGCCAATCAGTCCTTTAAATAGTGACCGGTATGGATCAAAGGCTACCGCACCATGAATGAAAACCTCAAGATTTGGCCACACTTCGCGAATCACTTTTTTGCCCTTGATCTCAAGGATGCGTTGTAATAATAGAATGGACCAGGTAGGAACACCGGAAATGCTGGTTACGTTTTCATCGGCGGTTGCGTGGGCCATTCGCTCGATCTTTTCTTCCCACTCGTCCATTAGGGCGATCTCCAAACTGGGTGTTCGCACTAATTGCGCCCAGAGCGGCAGATTTTTCATAATCACTGCTGACACATCACCATAGTAGGAATTCAATTTTGGGTCAAACTGGTTTACCTGCTGGCTTCCCCCAATAGCCAGACCCTTTCCATCAAATAGCTTCGAATCGGGGTGATTGTTAAAATAGATGGAAAGCAAATCTTTACCGCCTTTAAAGTGACACTCATCAAGTGCCTCCGGTGATACGGGTATAAACTTGCTTTTTGCATTGGTGGTGCCGGATGATTTTGCAAACCAACGTATTTCACTGGGCCATAAAAGATTTTGTTCTCCCTTCATGATGCGGGAAATGAATGGAAAAAGCTGTTCGTAACTTACTATTGGTACCCGATTCCTGAATTGCCGGGGGTTTGAGATGCCCGCGAAGTCGTATTTCCTGCCGTATTCTGTGCCTTTGGCCTGTTTTAGAAGTTTACTGAATAACTCGTTCTGTACTTCCACCGGGTACTTCATGAATAATTCCACTTCATGAATTCGTTTCTTGATCACCCAGGATAGTATCGAGTTAATTATGGCCACCGTTAAATCTTTCTTTTTAACTCAAAATGCTTACCGAGGTATACCCGGCGGACTTGTTCGTCATTGGCAAGCTCTTCAGCGCTGCCGGACCTCAAGAGGTTACCTTCAGTCATTATATAAGCCCGGTCTGTAATGGACAGGGTCTCGTTGACGTTGTGATCGGTGATAAGGATTCCTATATTTTTTTCCCTCAGTTTAGCCACAATAGACTGAATTTCTTCTACAGCAATGGGGTCAACGCCGGCAAAGGGCTCATCCAGCAACACAAAATGCGGATCCACTGCCAGCGCTCTGGCGATTTCTGTTCTTCTGCGTTCACCTCCGGAAAGCACAACTCCTTTATTTTTTCGTACATGAGATAAACTGAACTCGTCTAGTAACGACTCCACCTTTTCTTTTTGCTCATTTCTGGTCATTTCGGTCATTTCGAGTACTGCCAGAATATTTTCCTCCACGGTAAGATGGCGGAATACTGAGGCTTCCTGTGCCAGATAACCGATGCCTAATTTTGCTCGTTTGTACATAGGCAAATCAGTAATATTATCTCCGTCCAGAAATATTTCACCACTGTTCGGTTTAATCAACCCCACGATCATATAAAAGGTGGTAGTTTTACCCGCTCCATTCGGACCCAGAAGACCAACAATTTCTCCTCTTTCCACAGAGACTGAAACCTGGTTTACTACCGTTCGCTTTCCGTATTTCTTTATTAAATGCTCTCCCCTAAGAATCATTCGGTTAATTTAATATCCTTTACCATCATTTGTAACGACTGTTCACCTCTAAAAGTGTTCATTTCCAGGCTATATGCCATATCAAAATCGCTGCCTGCCTCCAAGGCTTCGGCATAGTGTGCCATACCGAATGCAATGCCATCAAAAAAGTTACCACTATCCGATCGCACCCTGAATTTTAAGTGCTGTTGCTTCAGCACCCTCAGTCCGGGGCATATTTTCAACCCTCTGGATACGAATACAGGCGGCATGTTTCCCGGACCAAATGGTCCTATCTGACTTAAAACCTTATAAAAGCCCCCCTGTATGCTATCCAGCTCCAACTCCAGATCGATTTCAAGCACTGGGGTTAAAAGTTCTTCAGAAATTGTAGCAGAAACTACCTTCTCGAACCGCCGTTGAAATTCACTTATTTTATCCAACGGCATGGTCAGCCCCGCAGCATACTTATGCCCCCCATAACCATCAAGGAGATCCGAACACTCCGATATTGCTTCATAAATGTCAAATCCCGGTACCGATCTGGCGGAACCAGTGGCTTTATCCTGTGACTGAGTTAGTATGATAGTGGGGCGATAGTATTTTTCAATACAGCGGGAAGCCACAATTCCAATTACTCCTTTATGCCAATCCTCTTTAAATAACACAGTCGACTTGAGATCAGCAGCAGCCAAAGTGCCTTCGATCATGGACAATGCTTCTTTGGTAATGCTAGAATCCGTTTCCTTTCTTAGGTTATTGTTTTTATTAATGCTTCCAGCCCAGTTCGCTGCCTGGACTTTGTCATGCGACAACAATAGTTTTACCGCAGACTTTGCATGGTCTATACGACCTGCTGCATTTATTCTGGGAGCCAGTCCAAATACCACCTCCGGAATGTCCACCTGGTGTTTAATCCCACCTACATCAAGCAATGCCTGCAACCCCGCCCTGGGTTTATGGTTTAACTTCCTTAAACCATAGTAACTAAGAACCCGGTTTTCGCCGGTTATTGGGACTATATCCGCTGCAATACTCACCGCCACCAGGTCCAGGTACTCAAAGACGGATTCAATGCGTATGCCCCGGTTCATACATATAGCACTAATAAGCTTAAAACCAACTCCACATCCCGTAAGTTCTTTAAAAGGATAAGCACATGCCGCTTGTTTTGCATTTAGAATTGCCACTGCGGGAGGTAACTCTTTACCAGGTAAATGATGGTCACATATTATAAACTGTAAGCCGCTGGCTACCCCTTTGGCTACCAGGTCAACTGCTTTTATACCGCAATCCAGGGTGATGATCAGGTGACAGTGCTGATCAATTGCGTACTGCAGGCCAGCTTCGGAAAGACCATACCCTTCGGTATAGCGATCTGGTATGTAATAATCAACGTCTTTATAATGTTGGGTTAAAAAATCGAAAACCATTGCCACCGCGGTGGTACCGTCGACGTCATAGTCGCCGTATATAAGAATCTTTTTACCCGCCTGAATTGTTTCAACCACACACTGGACCGCCAGGTGCATGTCCTTCATTAAGAATGGATCATGTAAATGGTCGGGGGATGGCCTGAAAAACGTACGGGCCTTCTTGAAAGAATCGACTCCCCTTTGGATCAATAATGCTGCTAGTTTAGGGTGAATATTCAGATCAGCCGCCAGTGAACCAACCTGAGTATCTTCAGGTGAATTTTTGTATACCCACTTTCTTTGCATGTGGTCTAAAGTAACAAATTACCGGGTCAATTATGAATTCGAAATTGGGAATTATGAAAGCATTATCTTTGTAGTGTAAGATGAATAAGTTGAAAAACTGGTACCGGCAATGGAAGGCATACATCCGAGTAGATGTTATTATGTATGTGGTGATGATCTTATTGTTCGCCTTAATTCTGTTGTTCTACCTGTAGGCACGGGTGTCTGGCATGGTTCTATGGGTCTCAATACCAAGTTCTTTTAACTTCTTAGCCTGACCTAACAAATTTCCTTTGCCATCGCAAAGTTTTTGCATCGAAAGCCGATAATTGTTTTCAGTTTGCTGTATACTTTTTCCCAACTTTTGCAGATCCGACATTGCGGTACATAACTTATCGTACATCTTACTTCCTTCTTTGGCAATTTGAATGGCATTTCGATGTTGCTTCTCATTTCGCCACAATGAAGCAATGGTCTTAAGTGTTGCAATCAGTGTAGTTGGGGTTACCAGGATTACATTTCTTTCCCACCCATAGCTGAGCAGATCCTGAGTGTCATGATCCATTACCGTGATCAGGCTGCCCTCAACCGGCAGGAACATAATCACAAAATCCAAAGTGTTCAACTGCTCTAGCTTCTGATAATACTTACCGCTGAGGTTATCGATATGACCTTTAATGGAATCACGATGCCTTTTTAGATTGCTTACCTGCTGGGTTTCATCCGAGGAATTTATATACGCCTCATAGGCTTTCAGGGATACCTTGGCGTCAATAATCAGGTGTTTTTGTTCCGGTAACGAAATAATTACATCGGGTTTCTGATGTACTCCCTGTTCATTTCGAAGCTTGAGTCCTGACCCCTGGGTAAAATATTCCCGGCCACGCTGAAGTCCACTCTGATCAAGGATCCTTTCCAGAACAATCTCACCCCATATTCCCTGTGTTTTGTTATTTCCTTTTAGCGCCTGCGTAAGGTTTTTTGCATCCTGAGAGATCTGTTGGTTCAATTTTGCCAGCCTTTGCACCTCCTGTTGCAGTATCCGGCTGCCCATGGTATGCTCCAGGTGATTTGCTTCCACTCTTTTTTCAAAAGATTGGATTTTCTCCTGCAAAGGATCTAAAATATGCCCTAGTTTTTCCTGATTAACATCCGTTAGCTGACTTACATTCTGCTTGAGCATTCGTTGTGCCAGGGTCTCAAACTGATCTGCATATTTCTGGTGCAGTTCCTGCTGTCGTGACCTTTCCATAATAAGTTTGTCATTGAGGTTTTTCACCTCACTTTCTGACTTGGCAATATGCTCTCGCATATCAAGTTCCCTGCATTCCCTTTCTATCAGCAATTCTTGTAATTTACCGTGATTCTCTTTTAGTATACTATAACGTTCCTCTACTAAACATTTTTCTTTATCAAGTTCAAGAAACTGGTCTTTGGTCATCACTGTGCTGGTAGCACTTTTCCAGACCATATAAGTTCCACCCACCCCGATGATCAGACCGGAGACCAAAAAAAGAAATTCCATGATTCACCTGTTTAAGTAATTTTCTAACGGCCCAATAAAAAAAGCAGTACATTTCTGCACTGCTTTTTTCTGAAAATCAATGTTTTAGATTAGATGACTCCTTCCAGAACATCTTTCATTGGAACACGCCGGCCATCCTTGTACGGTACAATCCAGGCATCTTTTACACCCATTTCGCGGAGGTATTTTTTAAACTTGTCAGCTTGCCAGTAGTCGGCAAAATTACCCAGGGTATAACGCTGTGTTCCGTCAGCATCTACTTCCCCTCCAAAGTTATCGCTGGTACCGAAATACTTGGAAAGATCTTTATTCCTGAATGCTCCGATTTGCACCTTAAATATTACACCTTTAACCACTTTGGTATTCGTTGCAGAAGCCTCACCAGAGCTTACATCGATTACATTAGCTTCAGACAGGTCCTGCTGCAGGTTTTGTACTTTAGCTTGCAACACTGCAACTTCACGTTGTTTCTGCTCAAGCTCAGATTGAGCGGCTGAAACATCTCCACTCATCTGATTGATTTGCTGCTGAAACGCAGTGTTTTGATCTACCATGGCCTTGAAATCTTCTGTACTCATGGATTTCTTGGTCTTCTTCCATTCCTTCGCTTCTTGCTTAGAAAGCTGGCCATAGGAAACACCAATAGCTAAATAAGTCAACGCACTGATTAAAAATAATAGCTTTTTCATTATTCCAAGATTAAGTGACAATGCGAATCTACAAAAAAATAAGTCAATTAGAAATTATGATTGATGAATTAGAAATTATAAAACACAGGCTAACAGTCATTTAGCTATAACCTATTTCACAATGCCCAACCTAATACTAAGAATTCAACATTAAGAACTGTGCTTAAATCATTTTTTTAGGATCTACCCATTGGTCGAATTGTTCGTTGGTAAGCAGTTCCAGGTCGAGCGCTGCTTGTCTTAAAGTTGTACCCTCTTTATGGGCTTTCTTGGCAATTTTAGCAGCGTTTTCATATCCGATATGGGGATTCAAGGCAGTAACCAGCATGAGCGACTGTTCAAGTTTTTGACAGATCACCTGGTGGTTTGGCTCAATGCCCACCGCACAATTTTTCCGGAATGAATCGCAGGCATCAGCGAGTAACTGTGCACTGGTTAATAAATTGTATACCATCATAGGTTTGAACACATTCAGTTCAAAATGTCCGTTCATACCACCAATAGATATGGCGGTATCCATACCTACTACCTGAGCACATACCATGGTAAGCGCCTCACATTGGGTAGGGTTCACCTTACCTGGCATAATGGAAGAACCCGGTTCATTCTCCGGAATCAGGATTTCCCCAATTCCACTACGAGGGCCTGAGGACAACATTCTAATGTCATTACCGATTTTCATTAAACTAACCGCCAGTTGCTTCAGTGCCCCGGAAGTTTCCACCATGGCATCGTGTGCAGCCAGCGCCTCAAATTTGTTCCCAGCGGTAACGAAGGGTAGACCACTAATTCTGGCAATTTCCTCCGCCACTTTTTCAGAATATCCTGCGGGTGTGTTCAAGCCAGTACCCACTGCGGTACCGCCCAGAGCCAGTTCTGAGAGGTGATCCAAAGTGCGTTCAAGTGCTGTCAATCCGTGATCCAATTGTGAAACATAGCCGCTGAACTCGTTGCCCAGGGTCAATGGGGTAGCGTCCATAAAATGGGTACGCCCGATTTTCACAATTTCAGAGAACGACTGAGCTTTGCCATCCAACACATCCCGTAATTTTTTGATTTTTGGAATGGTTTCATCTACAATCTTCTGGTAACTGGAAATATGCATCGCAGTAGGGAAGGTGTCATTGGAAGATTGAGATTTATTCACATCATCGTTTGGATGCACCGTCTTTTTTGCATCGGTAAGGCTGCCCCCTGAAAGGACATGTGCCCGGTTGGCAATTACCTCGTTCACGTTCATATTGCTTTGGGTACCGGAACCGGTCTGCCAGATTTTTAAGGGAAACTGGTCATCAAGCGCACCGGTTAGGATTTCATCGCAAACTTTAGCGATGACCCTGGCTTTTTCTTCCTCCAGGACTCCCAGCGAATGATTAGTCAGGGCGGCGGCCTTCTTTAAAATCGCAAATGCCCGGATAACTTCAATGGGCATTTTCATTGATTCTCCACCAATGGCGAAATTCTGTAAGGATCTTTGGGTCTGGGCGCCCCAGTATTTTTCTGCAGGAACCTCTACCGGTCCCATAGTATCGTGTTCTGTTCTAAATGACATTTCGAATGAGCAGTTTTGAAGATTAAAGGTAATGTTTTTTGGTTATAGGTTATGAAATATGGGTTGCAGGTTTGATGGTATTAATTACGGGAGTTTATTCATTTTTTCAAGCATCGACCAAACTACAATTCCAATACTAACAGAGATATTCAGGGAATGCTTAGTCCCGTACTGAGGGATTTCGACGCAATGGTCGGCCATCGGTAAAAGATCCTGATTGACTCCAAATACCTCATTACCAAATACCAAAGCATAACTATTTTCAGTATCAGGTGAAAAATCCATCAACATTACACTGGAATCAGTCTGTTCTACTACCACTATTTTATAACCCTGCCTGCTTATATTTTGAATCAAGCTTATCACATCTTCGACGTATTCCCAACTTACCGACTCCGTAGACCCCAGTGCAGTTTTGTTGATTTCCCTATGTGGAGGGCTTCCTGTAATCCCACATAAATATATTTTCTCCAGCAGGAATGCATCGGCAGTACGAAAAGCGGATCCCACATTATTAAGGCTGCGGACATCATCCATAATGAGCACTAAAGGGTTCTTCGGATACTTTTTGAAAGTTTGTATATCCAGTCTTTCCAGCTCCTGATTCTCAAGCTTGCGCATGTATCGATGATTTATTTTTTGGGGACCCTGTCAATAAGTATATTTCGGTAAATTTACTATTTACACAATTCTCTCGCTGGGATCCATGGCAAAAACAAAGGTAAAAAAAGAGCGTGAAACACCTTTGATGAAACAGTATAATGCGATCAAGGCCAAACACCCGGGCGCACTACTGCTTTTTAGAGTTGGCGATTTTTACGAGACCTTCGGAGAAGACGCCATTACAGCCAGTAAGGTACTTGATATCGTACTTACCAAAAGAGCCAATGGTGCCGCATCACACATAGAGTTGGCCGGGTTTCCGCATCACGCTTTGGACACCTACCTGCCCAAGCTGGTACGTGCGGGATATCGGGTAGCTATTTGCGATCAGTTGGAAGATCCAAAGCAGGTAAAGGGAATCGTAAAAAGAGGCGTTACCGAACTGGTTACACCCGGCGTTACTTTTAATGATAATGTTCTTGAGTCGAGAAGCAATAACTATCTATCGGCGGTATACCTTGACAAGTCACAAGCCGGGGTAGTATTTCTGGACATTTCTACCGGTGAATTTACCGGAACAGTGGGTTCATATGATCAGATCGAGAAGCTAATCCAAAGTTTTGATCCCTCTGAAATCCTCTTCAGCAAAGGCCAGAAGGATGTTTTTCATCGATTCAATAAATCCGATTTGAGACAGGACCGTCACCTGTTCGCCCTGGATGAATGGGCATTTGGTTGGGATTTTGGCTATGAGAAGTTGATCCAACAACTGGGCACCACTAATTTAAAAGGCTTTGGATTTCAGGAGCTTCCGCTGGCAGTACAGGCCGCAGGGGCCATTTTACACTACCTTGAAATTACCGAACACAAAGACCAGCTGCACATATCGTCGATCAGTAGAATTGAAAATGACCGGTACGTCTGGTTGGATAAATTTACCATACGAAACCTCGAATTGGTTCGGGCCCAACAAGATGGCGGAATACCCTTAATTGATATACTGGATAGTACCTTGACCGCTATGGGCAGCCGGAAATTAAAAAAGTGGATGCTGCTCCCGCTTAAGGATCAGGTTGAAATTGATCATCGGCTGGACACGGTGGGTGCTTTAACCAGGGACCCGGATCTTTTGGAAGTGCTGCGGAATCAATTGGCTGCCATATCCGACTTGGAACGCCTGATCTCTAAAGTAGCCATTGGAAGAATTAATCCTCGCGAACTGGTATCGCTCAAGTGTTCTTTGAAAAGTTGTTTACCTATAATTACCGCGCTATCCCAGGATGATGTCCCGGTTTTTAGGCAATGGATTGAGGAGTTTGATAATTGCGATAATCTAACAGGGCAAATAGAAAAACTATTAAGAGATGATGCGCCACTGCTGATATCACAGGGAAAGATAATCAAGGAAGGAGTGGATCCGGAACTGGATCGGTTGCGAGCGATGGCCTATTCCGGTAAAGACTATCTTTTACAACTGCAGCAATCAGAAGCTGCTCGTACCGGAATCAATTCCTTGAAAATAGGTTACAATAAAGTATTCGGGTATTACCTGGAGGTAACCCACGCACATAAGGATAAAGTTCCTGAGGAATGGATCCGAAAACAAACCCTGGTTAATGCTGAGCGATATATTACTTCAGAGCTCAAAGTATACGAGGAAAAGATCCTTAATGCAGAAGATCAACTTTCCGTAATTGAACTGCGGCTTTATAATCAATTGGTGGAGTTCGCCAAGGATTATGTGGTGGCTGTACAGAAGAATGCCCAGATGATCGGGTCCCTGGATGTATTGTGTGCTTTTGCAGGAACTGCCTTAAAAAACAAGTATAGCAGGCCGGTAATAAACGAATCGTTGGTTCTGAATATTAAGCTGGGCCGGCACCCGGTGATCGAGCATGAGTTGCCCATGGGTGAAGCTTACATACCAAATGATGTGTACCTCGACACCGATACCCAGCAGGTGATGATCATTACCGGGCCAAATATGGCAGGTAAGTCAGCGTTGCTAAGACAAACGGCGTTGATTGTCCTGATGGCACAAATGGGAAGTTATGTTCCCGCAGAACAGGCTGAAATCGGCCTGGTAGATAAAGTTTTTACCAGAGTTGGTGCATCGGATAACCTGGCACAGGGAGAGTCCACTTTTATGCTTGAAATGATCGAAACCGCCAGCATATTGAATAACCTGAGCGATAGAAGCCTGATATTGATGGATGAAATAGGGCGCGGCACCAGCACCTACGATGGAGTGAGCATTGCCTGGTCGATTGTGGAGTATCTGCACAACCATTTGCAAACCCGTGCTAAAACCTTATTTGCAACCCACTATCACGAACTGAACCAGTTAGCTGAAACCCATGAACGGGTTAAGAATTATAATGTTTCTGTGAAAGAAGTTGGCGATAGGGTAATCTTTATGCGCAAGCTAAAGAAAGGGGGGTCAAGACACAGTTTCGGTATTCACGTTGCTCAAATGGCCGGAATGCCAAATCAGGTAGTGATCCGTGCCAACCAGATTTTGCGCCATCTGGAACAGGAGAAATTACAGGACAAAAAGGAAGCACTGCTGAAAGAATTACCCGAACAGAGTTATCAGCTGCAGTTATTCGAATCAAGCCCAGCCTTTAAAAAAGTTACTGGCCTGCTGGGAGCACTTGATATCAACACCATCAGTCCGGTAGAGGCGCTTTTGAAACTGAATGAACTGAAGATGATTTTGGAGGAGGGGAGGAATGAGTTATAGGTTATGGGTTGTAAGTTGAACATGCAACTTGTGACCTGCAACCTGCAACCTGTAACCTATCAATATCCTGCTAAAAATTTGATGAGAAATAATAAACACATAGTTTTAGGGCACACTTTATTTCAACTTTAAATATCACAAATTATGTCAATAAGATCAGCCAAAGCCGAATGGAACGGAACCTTAAAAGAAGGTAAGGGGGTAATGAGTTTTAGCAATTACCACGGGCCGTATACTTTTGCTTCCCGTTTTGAAGAGGCCGATGGAACCAACCCGGAAGAACTGGTAGGAGCCGCCCATGCAGGATGTTATTCTATGTTCCTTTCAGCGCTGCTGAGCAATAACCAGCTTAACCCTGAAAGCGTGAAAACCAATGCTTCAGTTACCCTTGGAAAGGACGATACCGGCCCGTGTATTACCAACATTAAACTGGTCTGCGAAGTTACCTGCGATGGCCTCTCGCAGGAACTGTTTGATGAACTCTCACAGGCAGCCAAAGAGAAATGTCCAATATCGAGGTTGTACGCAGGCAGTACAGCCACCATTGATTTGGAAGCGAAACTGCTGGGCTGATTGAAATTCCTTAAGCTAAAACAACTGGCCAACCGGCCAGTTGTTTTAATATTCAATTCAGTAAATGTGCAATTACAGCCGGATCAGGAATTGGTCTGGTGAACATGAACATCCATTTGCGGATAGGGAATATTCAGACCTTTTGAATCGAAGGTTTTATAAATTTTCTCATTCAATTCGAAATACACATTCCAATAATCCTCGGCATTCACCCAGGCACGAACCGCGAAATTAACCGAGCTATCGGCTAATTCGGAAACCGCAATAAATAACTCCGGATCTTTTAAGATGCGGCTGTCCTGATCGCATAACTCTTTGATAACGGTTCTTGCTTGTTCCACATCATCGCCATAACCGATTCCAAACGTCCAGTCTACCCGTCGTTGGGGCTCTGTGGAAAAGTTAGTTAAAGCAGAAGTTGACAGCCCGCCATTGGGAATAATAACTGTTTTGTTATCCGGAGTTTTTAGAATGGTATTGAAGATCTGGATTTCAGCCACTTTTCCAAGAAAACCCTGGGCTTCTATCACATCTTCTACCCTAAAGGGCTTAAACAACAATATCATAACCCCACCAGCAAAGTTCTGTAAGGTTCCTGACAGAGCCATGCCCACTGCCAGTGCAGCCGCACCAAGTACAGCGATGAATGAGGTCATTTCCACCCCGAGCATACTTAATACGCTGATTACCAGCAGTACTTTTAACAGGGTTCCCACCAGACTTTTCAGAAATGGCTGAAGCGATGCATCGGTCTGTCTTTTCTCCAGCATACGGCCAAATGACCGGCTTAATCCTTTTACAATCCAGCTACCGATGATCCAAACAGCGATAGCTGCCAGTAGTTTCGGACCATAGTTCAGTACTAGCTCATTGATTTGGGTAATAATTTGTTCTGTGTTCACCGTGGTTTCTATTTAGTTTGCAAAAAGTGTAAAAGTACAATATCTTCTAAGCGAAATATAAAAATTTAATAGGAACAATTTTGAAGAATGCAGTTTTCGATTTTGATCAGTGTGAAGGCCTTTGAATTTTACCGGTTTAATATAGTACTTAATTACTGGCCGAATTATCTTTAAAAATCTGGTAAACTACATCTGATGAAATACGAAAAATCTATATTAAACCTGATTATCTTCGGTATTTGTTTTGTTAATGCCCATCCTGGTTATTCTCAGGGGCTAAAGGCACCAATGGAAAAGCCCAGGATAATAGTTACAACCGATATAACCAATGAGCCGGATGATCAGCAGTCACTGATCCGGCTGTTGCTCTATGCCAACGACATTGATATTGAAGGGCTTATCGGATCCACTGGGGTCTGGAAGCTATCCGATCCTGCTACCCATGTAATTCATGAGTGTATAGATGCCTATGCAAAGGTATATGATAATCTAACCCTGCACGACCGGGAATACCCTTCGGCGGAGTCCCTGCATAATGTTACGGTAACCGGCAATCGGGGATATGGTATGAGTCATGTAAGCGGGCGGGGGTCCGAAGGATCAAGGTTAATTATACAGGCAGCTGATAAAGAGGATACCAGACCGTTGTGGTTGCTGGCCTGGGGTGGGGCGAATACCATTGCCCAGGCAATTTGGACAGTAAGCCAAACCCGAAGCCCTGCGGAGTTAGATGAATTTCTTAGCAAGATCAGGGTTTACGATCTGGCCGCCCAGGATGATGCAGGGGCATGGATGGCTAAAACCTATCCTCAATTGTTCGTTATACGCAATGTAACAGCCTACAAGGGGATGTCATTCCGGTTCAGTAGTACCGCCTGGAACCATACCAGGGGAGGAGATGAAACAGTAGTATCCCGGGAGTGGGTGAAAGCAAACATCCAGGAGAACCATGGCCCTCTAGGGCAGCTATACCCGGATGCGCTGCACATATGGGAAGGGGATACTCCCACCTATTTTTACCTGATGCCCAATGGTCTGAATGACCCGGATTACCAGTGGCAGGGAAGCTGGGGTGGAAGATTCAGCCGGCAAAAACAAAAAAATGTGAACCTGGTATTACAGGAGTATGGCGGGGCGGATTGTAGCAAGGGTTGTTTTGTAAACGAAACATTTTATACGGATTATTGGTTATATGCTGATACTAATGACACCTGGGAGTACCAGGATAAAGTCTATTCAAATCAATGGGCGACTATTTTCAGGTGGCGCACCGACTTTCAGAACGATTTTGCGGCACGTATGGATTGGTGCACAAACCCTCCTGAACAAACAAACCATCCTCCGGTGGTGGCGATAGGTGATGATTTAAGTACCCGGGTGATATATGTCGAAGCACAGGCGGGGGAGCAATTACGGTTTTCCGCTAAAAAGTCATTTGACCCGGATGATGACCAATTGACATTCAAATGGTGGATATATTCCGAGGCAGGAACATATGAAGGCATGGTTCCCATAGAAAATGATACCAGGAGCAGGATCAGTATTAAAGTTCCTGAAGATTTGAAGCAGCAAACCATTCATTTGATGCTGACGGTACGAGACAACGGAACCCCGGGCCTAACCAGATATCGAAGAGTGGTTATTTCCGGATAAAGAAACGAAGCTATGATTTCCGAATACTTAGGTTCTAAATCATCCTTATATTATATTGATATATGTGGTCAGGTTATAAGCCCTAAATGGAGACGAAAATAAACGAGAAACATAATTTTCTTTCGGGTGGGGGAGAGATGGGCACACTGATGCGTGCGAAAGATTGGAGTAAAACCAGCTTAGGCGCGCCCAAAGATTGGCCTCAAAGTTTACGTACCGCTATAAGTATTATCCTGAACTCCAAATTCCCAATGTTTTTATTTTGGGGGCCTGAACTTATCTGCTTTTATAATGATGCCTACCGGCCAAGCCTGGGAAAAGTTGGCAAGCATCCTGATATATTAGGATCTGCCGCAAAAGACTATTGGCAGGAAATCTGGGACATAATAAAGCCCTTGATCGATCAGGTATTGCAAGAAGGAATAGCCACATGGAGTGAAGATCAGCTGATACCTATTTTCAGAAATGGCAAAATTGAGGATGTTTACTGGACGTTTAGCTATAGCCCTGTAATGGACGAATCCGGTGAACCTGCCGGGGTATTTGTTACCTGTGTCGAATCTACAGGTAAGGTAATCGCGCTGCAGGATTTAGGAGAAAGTAAGAACCAATTGCAGTTTGCCATTGAAGCAGCGGAATTAGGGACCTGGGACTACAATCCAGCCAGTGGCAAGTTTACCGGCAATCTGAGATTAAGGAATTGGTTTGGTTTGCCCCAGGAAGAAGAAATTGATTTATCATTGGCTATCTCTGTAATTGTTGAAAGGGACCAGAAAAGGGTGAAGGAAGCTATCAAGGAGGCGTTGCGCTTTGAATCCGGGGGGGATTTAGATATACAATATACCATAATTCATCCACAGACTAAACATCAAAGGGACGTTCGGGCAAAGGGTAAAGTATTGTTCGGTGAAGATGATATTCCATATCGTTTTAACGGGACGTTGCAGGATATTACGGAAGAAAAACGATACCAGCAGCAACTGGAAGCACGTGAGCAAAAGTTCCGTTTGTTAGCCGACTCCCTGCCGGACCACGTTTGGACCACAAATACCAAGGGTAAGCTTAACTATTTCAACCAGTCGCTTTTTGATTACAGCGGTTTAACCAATGAACAACTTTTGAAGGAAGGATGGCTACAAATCGTTCATCCGGATGATCATAAGGAGAATATAAAACGGTGGCAGCGCGCCTTGGCAAGCGGGGAGGATTTTTTATACGAACACCGGTTTAAAGGTTATGATGGGGAATACCGCTGGTATTTGAGCCGGGCGATCCCTCAAAGAGATTCCGAGGGATATATTCAAATGTGGGTAGGTACCAGTACGGATATTCAAAAAATAAAGGAATTGGATATTCAGAAAGATCAGTTCTTAAGCATGGCAAGTCATGAATTGAGGACACCTTTGACCTCGATCAAGGGATATATACAAATGTTACAAAAGGAGTACTCAAATGGGAAGGATGCTTTCTTAAAAAGTGCTTTGGATGTGGTTGACAATCAAACCAGTATTCTGGCAAACTTGACCTCTGAGTTATTGGAACTTTCAAAAATTCAATCAGGTAACCTAAGCCTAAATAAAGAGTCCTTTGAATTGAACCAACTGGTGATAGAGATCATTGATCAGATGCATCATATTGATTCCGGGATTGACATTTCATTTTCCAAAGCAACAGAAAGTTCGATACTGGCAGACCGGCAGCGTATTGGACAGGTGCTGACAAACTTCTTTACCAACGCCATAAAGTATTCTCCTAACTCGAACAAGGTGATTGTTAGAAGTTACCGGGAGGATAATAATGTGGTAATTGCTGTTAAGGATTTCGGGATTGGCATCAGTAAGAAAGATCAACGCAAAATTTTTGAGCGTTTTTATAGGGTTGAAGGAAAAAATGAAAAGACTTTCCCAGGTATAGGCATCGGGTTATCCATCGCCGCCGAAATTATCGAACGACATAACGGCAGGATTTGGGTAAAAAGTAAATTGGGGGAAGGTTCTGTTTTTCATTTTTCACTACCAATTGATAACTAATCAAAAGCATCAATGTCCCATAATTGCCATGTATTGATTATCGAAGACAATAAGGACCTTCTGACTATGCTGAATCTTATGCTCGAGCGCAATGCATATACAGTTTCAATAAAAAGAGATATCACTGATTTAGAATCCACCATCAGTGCGTTATCACCAGATGTTATTTTGATGGATATGCTTTTAGCAGATGCAGATGGTAGTGCGATTTGTAAAAATCTCAAACAGGATAAAAGGTATTCTAAAATTCCAATTGTAATGACCTCTGCCCTGCCTTCAGCAAGAGCCAGGTGCTTACAAGCGGGCGCTGATCAGTTTATCGGTAAACCGTTTGATATGGAAGACTTGCTGGAGATACTTTCAAAGGCCATAAAATCCAGCTAGTTTAAAACTGCTTAGTTTTCGCCGATCAATTTTATCGCAGCATAAATCTGGAACATACGGTTCTTTACTTCGATATCATTCAATTCCTGGTCGCTGTCATTAATATTTGATAATCCAAGATTGTATCGGACTCCCAATTCCAGTTTATTTAGCAATTCCAACCCCGCTCCAAAGACAACAGAGAAATCGCTGGTCTTATACAAATCTTTAACATCTTCGCTATTTCTTGTGGCGGAGGTCATGAATCCAATTTGTGGTCCCAGGTATAAATTGAAAATATCTGCAGGCTTAATTTTAAGTAGCAATGGAATTGATACGTAGTTAAACTCATTTTTTACGTCATTAAAATTATTCAACTCCAACTCAGACCCCTGGGATGAAAATAGTAGCTCGGGCTGCAGTCCAAGAGTCTCAGAAAGCATTAAAGAAGCAAATATCCCCCCATGAAAGCCTGTTCTGGAGCTTGTACTAATAGTTGCTATTTCCTGATTGGCGAAATTCACTCCCCCCTTTATGCCCAAAGCCCCGCCCTGCGCTTCAACCAGAAGGCCGCTTAGGGAGAGAATGAGCACTAATACATTTCTTTTCATATCGTTTAAATTTTAATTGGCTTTTACCTTTAGCTATCATAATATCGTGCCACTTATTAATTCCTGTTTACTTCTCGTCACACATACGGGTAGATCCAGCCTGGTGGGTGAAGTCCTGACCAAAACCCTTTCAACCCGCTCACTGAGATTGTGAAATATTTACTCACTAATGTAGCATAATTACCACTACATCGGCCCTTCATCGAGTCAGTATTTTACCAGGTAACAGACAGAAACCTCTTCAAAATGAAGCAGTGGCATTTGTTGATTTTCCTGTGATGCAGTAATGGCGTTTGGCAAAGTCTTTGAACAAATGGTTGATATATAATGAGTGAAGCAATTGGTGAAATAATCCAACTGGTAACGCCATTATAACTTAAATGCACTAACGAATATCAGAAACTAATTATGAATTTAACTAGTCTTTTAACTGTTATTGGCGGGTATTTGGTGATCCATTTGTTCATAACGTTAGTTCGTGCCTGTTTAAGAACTATCAAACTTTCATCAATCTTCACCACCGAAAATTTGACCATAGAAGATTTCGCCAGGGGAATAATTAGAAGGGCATTCAAGCCTGGGACATTTATCCTGGCTATTATGATTTTTCTGGCATTGATCATTGCAACAGTCAGTTTCAATTTAACCAATTAGCCATTACCATGAAATTCCAAGCTAAGCACTTTATTTCAATAACCAACAGAAGTGTTTTAGCATAAAATATGAAAGTATTAACTCGATACGATTTGATTTACAGTGTCCAGGATTTTCGAATCCCTTAGGTTGTAGATCCTCCTTATATTATATTGACATTGTGATGGTCGTTTAGTGGACCTAAGTTGAAACTGCAGTGTTCCAGTGGACTATTTCTACCTGCATATATCCATTGTTTATAATTAAACCCTCATAGGCCTAAAGTTTTCAGTAATGAACATTGTAGTAGTTACAATTTTAGTTTACATAATTATAGTAGTAGTGGTATGTATTCAGGTTTTACTATCAACAAAAGATTCAGGTAAAGCCTTAGCATATTTAATGCTGGTTATTTTTATCCCGGTGATCGGAATAAGTTTTTATTTCCTTTTTGGTCTTAACTATTGGAAGAAAAGGAAGTACAAAAATAAAATATCACAGAATAAAAATATCCTGGACCAGGTCAAAACCGGTATTGTCGATTATGACAAAAGTGCTATTCTTGATAGTGACCATCCGATGGCTGAACACATCGAATTGAGTAGTATGCTGGTACGGGATTTAGGCAGTCCACTAACCAAAGGTAATAAAGTAAAGCTGCTCAATAATGGGGAGGAAAAATTTCCAGAACTGATCCAGGCGATTGAAGAAGCTAAACATCATATACATCTTCAATACTATATCTATAGGTACGATAAAATAGGAACAACCATTATTGAATTACTAATTGAAAAGGCTAAAGCCGGCGTAAAAGTAAGATTAATATACGATGACTTTGGCAGCCCTTCGATAGATAAAGAAACAAAAAAAAGGATGCAGGATGCCGGAGCAGCGGTTTATCCTTTTCATAAGGTAAACTTTTACCTGTTTGCTAACCGCTTTAATTACCGAAATCACCGGAAAATTGTGATAATCGATGGCAGAACCGCGTTTATTGGAGGTATCAATGTGTCCGATAGCTACATTAACAACGGGAAAAACAAATTGTATTGGAGGGATTCCCATTTACGTCTTGACGGGCCGGCGGTGTATTATCTACAGTACCTTTTTATGACTGACTGGAAGTTCTGTTGTTCCGAGGCAATCAAAATTGAGGACTTATATTTTAAATCTGCATCCAATGATGGAGATGACAATTTTGTGCAAATAGTTGCCGGTGGCCCCGACTCGGTATTGCCGACGGTTCTCTATTCAATATTGCAGCTTATTTACATATCCAAAAGGGAAATCTTAATTACCACCCCGTATTTCATTCCCGGGGATAGCTGCATAGATGCACTGTGTGTTTCTGCGCTTAGTGGGTTATCCGTGAAACTATTGGTGCCAGAAAAGGGTGACTCCAATATTGTAGCTGCTGCATCCAGATCCTACTACGCCAAATTGCTGAATGCGGGGGTTGAAATTTACCACTATCAGAAAGGATTTATACATTCCAAAACGATCGTGACGGACTCGCAAACCACTATGATAGGCACCGCCAATATGGATAACAGGAGTTTCGAGCTGAATTTTGAAGTCAATGCCATTATTTATAATGATAAAATTGCAAAAGACATGCGATCGATATTTTTTGACGACTTGAAAAATGCCGTAAAAGTTGATAAGCAAGCCTGGTTGTCAAGATCACGATATCGGCAATTGCCAGAAAAAGTAGCGGGTCTGTTTTCACCTGTTTTATAAACAGCACTACGAAATTGTTTTACTTTTAAGACCTGGGCGTTTAATTTTTGAGGATTAAATATCAGATATAAAAAAAAAGCGTGTACTAGAACTAGAAACCACTACATTTGTATTTCATTTAAAAATTTTAGTTATGAATAGCGGAACAGTAAAGTTTTTCAATAATGCCAAAGGATTCGGATTTATCGTCCCTGATGACGGGACTAAAGATTTGTTTGTTCATGCAAATGGATTAACTGATGAAATAAGAGAAGGAGACAAAGTAACTTTTGATGTTGAAGAAGGTCCAAAGGGATTAAATGCAATAAATGTTAAAGTTAGCTAATCGGCTATTTAACTCCTTTCATTTCCCTAAATCCACCACCCTCAATGGTAGTTTGTAAACAAAGTGCTATTTATTGAGGTTGGTTAACTTACGGTTAATACCAAGTCTCCCTGAATAGAGATATCACTGGAAGAACCAAAAAAGCGCCTATTCGGTATCAATCGAACATTTTGTCTCATATTGATTAATAGAGGTAATGGTTTCAGTACCGGAGGCGGCTTGGTACATGAGGGTTCTTGAAAACTTGTTAACACTGGGAATGGCATTTGCCATCGGTTGTGCAGTCAACCCCCAAAATTCTGAGAAAGGGTTGGAGCATGCGATCCTATGGGATACAATTGCTCCATATTTTACTCCCCCAGCACAATATAAAGGCCAATACGGATCCTTTCGATCCCCATTAAAATTTTACAATGGCGATACGGTGACCACCCCTCAGGAATGGAAGCAGCGGCGCTCAGAAATTTACCATCAATGGGAAAGCATGCTGGGAAAATGGCCCCCGTTGATAACAGACCCTTCATTTGAGATCATTGAAACAGTGTATCGTGAAAGCTTTACCCAGCACCTTATCCGCTTTTTCTGGACACCCAATGAACAAACAACAGGATACCTGCTCATTCCCGACGGGGAGGGGAAAACCCGCGGTAGTTACGGTTTATTACGAGCCTGAAACATCCATTGGTATGAGCGATAAGCTCAACCGCGATTTTGCTTATCAACTAACAAAACGGGGATTTGTTACCTTATCCATCGGCACCACCGAGGCTACCCAGGCAAAAACGTACTCACTGTATTATCCTGACATTGAAACAGCTGAGGTTGAACCGCTTTCCATGTTGGCATATGCAGCTGCTAATGCATGGCATTTATTGGATGGTATGGCTGAAGTGGATGGGAATAAGATTGGAATAGTGGGGCATTCATTTGGAGGTAAATGGGCGATGTTTGCCTCCTGCCTTTTTGAGAAGTTTGCCTGTGCGGCCTGGTCTGACCCCGGCATCGTTTTCGATGGATCACGGCCTAATATCAACTATTGGGAACCCTGGTACCTGGGATACCATCCTGCTCCCTGGCGGGCCCGGGGGTTGATCACCGACGAAAACCCGGCCAGGGGCTTGTACCCAAAGCTGGTAGCGGACGGCTTTGATTTACATGAGTTGCATGCCCTGATGGCACCGCGGCCTTTTCTGGTTTCCGGTGGAGCAGAAGATCCGGCAGAACGCTGGACAGCGCTCAATCATACTATAAAGGTCAATGAATTGCTGGGTTATAAAAATCGGGTAGCCATGACCAACCGCCCGAAACATGATCCCAACCCTGAATCTAATCAACAGATCTATTCCTTTTTTGAATACTTCTTAAAATATGATGTCAAATAGTCGAAGGCGCAAATGGAGTATAATCGCCAAGTTCCTTTAAATCTTGATCAATAATCTGACGGATGTGGTTATCGGAATTGTAATAAAATTGGATAGAACCGAGAAAGTGGGTTGGAAATCCGTTTGACAATCAATGCTTCTTTCAACTCATATTCCATCAAACTGACCAGTACATCCTGGTTGAGAGCAATTTTTTGCATAAACCCATTGCCTAGCCTTTGGGGAATTTCATAACTGTTTTTTGCAAGCTGGCTTAATCCCATTTGGGTAACAAGATCTTTTTCAATCTGATCAGGATTGCCAGCACTGATCTCTATGATTTTTGGATTCATGATGTAAAACTAATAGCCCCAAAATAGTTAAATACAAATATAATTATGACTGGAAAGGCCTTTTAAAACTTCTCCCGGATGCGGGAAATTAAACATCGTAGACATCATCTTAACTGGTTCTTCAGCGGGAGTAATTCATCCAATTTCCGTATATTGATAATACGCTAATTTTACTTAGAAGATCTAGGTTTCGACCAGTATCAACAGACATTAACCATTGATCAATTGAATGGGCGACCGAGAATTCATAGACAAGCTGAATGCAATTATTGAGGCTAACTTTCAACGGGATGATTTAGGAGTAGCGGAACTAGCCCAGAAGTTACATTTAAGCAGATCCCAACTTCACAGAAAATTAACCGCGGCAAGGGGGATATCAGCAAGTGCCTATATCAAGGAATTCCGGCTAAAAAGGGCACTTTCACTTCTGCAGCAACGGCCATTGACTTCTTCTGAAGTAGCATACCAGGTAGGTTTCAGCAGCCCTTCCTATTTCAGTACTTGTTTTAAACAATATTACTCCTATTCCCCGAGTCAAGTCAAAATTCAGGAGCCCCTTACCACCTTTGAGGGGGCAGTGAGTGATCTGCCAAAAGGGTTCTCTCAGAATGAGCGGACTGGGCATAAAGGAAATACAAAGAATGTTCTGCAAAGGAAATTCTTATTGTCCATTGGCTTTATTGGCCTTGCCATTGCTTCATTCTTCATTTTTAAAGGTTCTCATTCGGAGACAAATCAGAATAAGCCAATGCTTATAAAGGACAAATCCATTGCGGTGCTGCCTTTCCGAAATTACAGCAATGATCAGTCACTGGAAGCATTTTGCGATGGAATGACGGACGAACTGATCTCTAAACTCTCCAACTTGGCGGATTTTGATCGGGTAATCTCAAGAACTTCCACCTATAAATTCAAGAACATGCAGTTGAGTGTTCCGGAAATTGCATCAGAATTAGGGGTAGCCTATATCCTGGAGGGTAGTATACAAAAAGCAGATGGTAAAATAAGAGTGAACATACAATTGATCGATGCCAACTTAGATGACCATGTCTGGACAGATCATTATACCGGCGATTGGGAATCGAGAGATATTTTTGATATTCAGCAGCAGATCACATCATTCGTAGCAAACGCCATGCAGGTGGCTATTACGGCTAATGAATCTGAGCGAGTGCGGAAAAATGCCACTCAGAACAAGCAGGCTTATGATCTTTATCTGCAAGCTAAATTTCATATGTTCAGCAATGATGAAGAAAGTATGGAGAATGCCAGACAAATGCTTGGAAAATGCATTGCGTTGGATTCAACTTTTGCCAGAGCTTACTCCGATTTGGGCTTTATTTGGTTTGCCAGCGGTTTGTCAGAAGGAATTAGAAATCAGGACATTGCCTGGAATAAGGGCAAATACTATCTGAATAGGGCTCAAGATCTTGACCCTTCCCTGATCAAAAATGAGTTTAATCTATTACAGGGATATTTCTACTTTGATTGGGATTTCAGGCGACTGGAAGAGTTTTACCATGCTAGATTTTCTAAATACACCTATGATCGAGAATCCTGCGGTTTAATCGACTATGCGATTAAAACGGGCAGGTTTAAAGCGGCTCTTGAGGTAATCAATAAAAGCATTGAAGCAGACCCCTTGGATGCCGTACTCTTTTCATTCAAAGCACGGGCGCTTTGGTTTTTGGGAGAAAAGGAGGAAAGTATAGCCATTCTCGAGCAAATGGATAAGCTAAATAAAAACGACTGGTTCTATTTGAGGGAAGCCGTGAATAGCTACTTCATAATGAAGGAACACGCACATTCCAGGCGTGTGCTAGACATCGTTATGGAACGATTTGAGGACAGAAGCCCTAATTTGATCTGGTTAAAATTGTTCTACGCTCATATGGATGAAAATATTGACCAAGAAAACGCACGACTTAATGAACTGCAAGAAGCTTACACCAATGGGAATTCCGGTAGCCCGGCATGGTTTATTGCACTGTACCAGCTCACCATTATGAAGGATAAAGTTAAAACCTTTGAATGGCTTGAAAAATCTTATGATGCCAAAGAAGTTGAATTAACATGGATCCAGCAGGAACCGCTTCTGGAACCGATAAGGAATGATGAGAGATATCTGTCCTTGTACCGTAAAATTGGCTTTGACAAGCTAATATCAAACTAACCCATTCCGCAGCAGCACTGCTGTAAGAGCTAAAGATATGTACAAGGGTTCTTTAATGTCAGAATGCTAATCATCCTTCCATACACTTTTAGAATTGTCTGCAACATTATTGCAAGCATGCTAATAAGGTTGCACAGAAACAACATGGTTTAAACAATCTGGAACCAGATTTAAAGTCTTTTCGCTCCTTTTTATGGAATTTTACTAAACAGGGCAAATGTCTTTCGGCTCTCATTATTCTAGCATCCATTTTTACAGATGAATCAATATTAATCTCAATCCATAAAATTAAAATCATGAATACATTCATCAAGACATTTATTGCGTTCGCTATGGTATTGTTCTTTTTTGGCTGCGAGCCTGAAGAAGACACAGTACCCCTGGTCAACAATCAGTCCTTCACAGAGAGCGAGTTGATGGATCTGATCG
>BQJT01000013.1 GCA_021604845.1 Cyclobacteriaceae bacterium | reverse complement strand
GGAGGTGAAGCGAATCATTAACGAACCAACTGCAGCCTCTCTGGCTTATGGCCTGGATAAGAAAAATATAGATATGAAGATCGCAGTGTTCGATCTTGGTGGAGGTACTTTTGACATCTCAATCCTGGAACTGGGTGAAGGGGTTTTTGAAGTTAAATCTACCAACGGGGACGTGCATCTTGGTGGTGATGATTTCGATGCAGTAATTATTAACTGGCTTGCAGAGGAATTTAAAAAAGATGAAGGAATTGATCTTCGAAAAGATCCGATGGCTTTACAGCGACTTAAAGAAGCCGCTGAAAAAGCCAAGATTGAATTATCAAGCTCAACCAATGCTGAGATAAATCTGCCATACATTATGCCGGTAGATGGAATCCCAAAACACCTGGTAAAGAGTTTGAGCAGAGCAAAATTCGAGCAGTTGGCAGATAACCTGTTTAAAAGAGCCATGGACCCGGTAAAAAAAGCTATGAAAGACGCTGGTCTGTCGGCTTCAGATATCGACGAAGTTATTCTGGTAGGTGGATCGACCAGGATTCCTAAGGTACAGGAAGATGTGGAGAAGTTCTTTGGGAAGGCACCATCAAAGGGAGTGAATCCCGATGAAGTAGTAGCAATTGGCGCTGCGATTCAGGGGGGAGTACTAACCGGTGAAGTAAAAGATGTATTGTTACTGGATGTGACCCCGCTTTCATTGGGTATAGAAACACTCGGTGGCGTTTCGACCAAATTGATTGAATCAAATACCACCATACCAACTAAAAAATCCGAGGTGTTCTCAACTGCGGCAGACAGTCAGCCTTCGGTGGAGATCCATGTATTGCAGGGTGAAAGGCCAATGGCCACAGATAACCGTACCATCGGTCGATTCCATCTCGATGGAATTCCACCGGCTCCCAGAGGATTACCTCAGATTGAAGTAACCTTCGACATAGATGCCAACGGTATTCTGAATGTATCGGCCAAGGATAAGGGTACTGGAAAAGAGCAAAAAATAAGGATCGAAGCTTCATCCGGATTGACCGATGAGGAGATTAACAAAATGAAGCAGGAAGCGGAAGCTAATGCCGAAGCGGACAAACTGGCCAAGGAGAAAGCGGATAAAGTAAATGCGGCAGATTCGTTAATATTCCAGACTGAAAAACAGTTGAGTGAATATGGAGATAAGCTTTCAGAAGGCAATAAAACAGCCATTGAAGAAGCTTTAGTGAAGTTGAAAGCTGCGCATGAAGCTCAGGATCTACCTGGTATTGATACTGCAATGGAAGGCCTGAACAAAGCATGGGAAGGAGCTGCGCAGGAAATGTATGCTGCCTCTCAGGAAGGTGCACCAGGTCCGGGACCGGACGCCAGCGCAGATGCTGATACCGGTGGAAGCAGTAGTGATGACGTTAGTGATGTTGAGTTCGAGGAAGTGGAGGACAAAGACAAATAATAATCATCATTTGGAAAACCCAAAGCCCCTGTAGTATGAAAATATTCCAGGGGCTTTTTTTTCTGAATCCAATTTCAGCCAGTAAATTTCGTTACTATGAGGATTTGTATAGTATAATCTGACGCCTTTATATGAGAGCGGTTTCAATAATATTACTACTTTTTTGCAGCCTAAAGGTAATTTCACAGGGTAAGGAACCATTGAATATCTACCACGAACCTAGCGGAGATGGTGGTTTTGAATATTTTGCCCAAAATCATCACCCTGCTCCTTATCAGCTTGAAATCGATTTTGTGGAACTAAACAATCTAAAACCCACAGTATCACTCCCTTTTTATACTGTAGTATACCCGGGTGACCCTCAATACCTGCTGCAATTGGAACCAGCCGGTGCTGGTAATACTTCCTTTAAGTCCAGCTACAAACTAACTTTAGGGGATCCGGACGTGGCGGTCGACATGGACTTTACTTATCAATTTCCCTATCAAAATCACCAGGCCTATATCCTTGCTCAGGGCGCCAATGGTCAATACACACATCAGGGCAAATATGCCTGGGATTTTCTGATGGATGAAGGCACGGAAATATGTGCCAGCCGCTCCGGGGTGGTGGTCAACGTCAAGGAAGACTCCAACAAGGGCGGTGCAGATATTTCTTATATGGACTTTGCCAACCGGATTACCGTGTTACATGAGGATGGCAGTTTTGCCGATTATGCGCATTTACGCCAGAACGGAGCCATTGTTTCACTGGGCGATGAAGTACGTGCCGGGCAGGTCATAGGCTACAGTGGCAATACCGGATGGTCAACCAGGCCCCATCTCCATTTTCAGGTTTATAAAGCAGTTAAATTTGGTACCCAGACCCTGCCGGTTAAGTTTTTGTTAAGCACGGGAGCGGTCACTCAACTGAAAGAACAGGTTAGCTACCAGGCGGTTCATCGGTAGTTTAAAACCTGACAAAACTTACATAAGAAATATCTTCGGTTATTCAGCCGGGTAAAACTTCCCATTTTTAGTCAATTTTAGGCCCACATAAACTGGGTCTGGTGTATTATCAAAAATCTTATTTTCCATAGCTGGTTGATTAGTTTAAGTGAGGTAAAAGCCTCCTTGGTTGGAGGCTTTTTCCTTTTCTTTTGCATTCTTTATTTAGTTCTAATCAGTCCAAACGCCAGAATTAATACGCAGGTTTATGACCTTGAGGTCAAAGATTCGATGACATCAGTTCAGGTTCGTCAACAATTAGTGAGAGACCAGGTCATTGGCAATAATCTAACTTTTGATCTTGCCTGTACCCTTCTCGGTTACCGCGACAGCATACCTCATGGGTTATTCCAGGTACAGGATGGCTGGAGTAACTGGACTTTGATTAATCATTTGAAAACCACTCCAAGGCCAGCAGTCACGGTAGTAATTAAGCCATTTCAGAAACGTCGTAATACCCTTCAATACCTCTGTAAAACGCTGGATATAAAATACACTGCACTAAAGTCCTGGATGGAAAACCCAGCATACATCGGGCAATGGGGTGACTTCAACCAGGACAATGTCTATTGTATTCTAATTCCGGATACCCTCTTAATATACCAGGACAGCAGAGCCAGGGAATTAGCGGACCGGCTTTTCAGAAATTTCAGGATCTTTTGGACCCCTGAACGATTAGAACAAGCCGCCAGTAATGGGCTAACTAAACAGGAAACAGGAATTCTTGCTTCTATTGTTTATGCCGAGACAAAAAGACCTGAGGAGATGCCGGTTATTGCTGGCCTTTATTTAAACAGGATTAAACAAGAAATGCGGCTTCAGGCTGATCCAACGGTGGTATTCGCTTACGGCAGGCCTTTGACCCGCGTATTGAAAGCTCATAAAAAAATAGAGTCACCTTATAATACTTATCAGGTATCCGGATTGCCACCCGGCCCGGTAAATTCTGCCACCACCACCGCTATTGAGGCTGTACTACGGCCAAAATCTCACAATTATCTGTATTTCTGTGCCCGCAGAGATTTTTCCGGACAGCACCATTTCTCCCGTACTTTGAAAGAACACCTAACGGTGGCCAGAAAATACCAGAAAGAGTTAAACAAGAGAAGAATCGGATATAAAGGCTCCTAAACTATGTTTTTAAATAAAGGCATATCCATTCTTTTTCCGATGGCGATTCTTGTTGGTTGCGGACAACCGAAAGATATCAGAGATCGATCCGATTCGTCTGAAAGCTATGCGCATCCTGTATTCGACAGTGTGGTAATCTCTGAAGAGGATGCTTCTGACAGCATTTTCGTATCCGGGCAATCGGTGATCTTCTATGCTCCGAGTGCGAAGGAACTGGCGAAATTTACCATCGACAATGCTACTCGCGAAGGCGTGCGCAAGGCCATCGGTGAGTTTGCCTATTATGCCAGTATCGTTTCAGACTCACTGAAATCCAAAAATATTCCCGTCTATTTCACAGAAAACCCACACATTGTATTCGATCAGGGGTCATACTCCTACGATATCGAACACGACAATAACTCCTCGCTACTTGGATTGATTCTTTTCAATGGACAGGATCAACCTGTGGTTCTTCCCGGAATGCAAACACACTTCTCGGTATTGTCTGCAGTTAATGATTTCTTCTCAATGAACACCGCGGGAACCATTCCTCTTTTGGAATATTTTGATGAGGTTGACACCCACACCCTGCATATCTATTCGTCCCACAGTGATATACTAAACCAAACAGGGCAAAAGATTAACCCGAATTATTACCCAAAATTTGGTACCAAACTGTCCTCCCGGGCTGATAAATACCATATGTCAATGTACGCCTATCATAAATTCAAGCTGGAGGATTCGCTGGTAGCAATTATTTGTCGGGTACCCAGTATGTACGATGAGAGTGCAATCAAGTTGTACATTTGGGACCAGCAAGCGGAATCGGTACTGGACCAGATAGAATTAGCTGAAAATGTATGGAATGAACAATGGATTATGGTAAAAGACAGTTGGATATCCCTTACTCCAGACCAGGGACTCTTTTCACTGGTTCAAAGAAAAAGGGAGGCGCGCATGGCCGATGGTTTACGCTCCGAAACCGACAGCTTATATCAATGGAACTGGACCAACTCTGGCTTTAAGCAAATGCCCGTATCTGAGCTTTTGATTGATAATTACCGATTAAAAGATTGGGAATCCTATCAGGAACCTCAATCACCTGCGGAAATCACCTTTGTTGATGAAGATTACGTCTGGCTCCCATTGGAAACCGGAGACCTGACCTGGGAGAATATCATTATGCAACTACCAAAGCCCTTTAAGCAAATAAAAGAACCGGTAGAAAGTACACTGGTGAAGGGTCAGGTAGACACTTTAGTTACAATTTCACAAACGAATGTCAGTTTCAAATTCTATAGATCTCCCATCGGGACTTTGATTATCGGAGGCAATGTATCAACCCCGGTAATAAAGTTCAAAAACGGACTCCGGGTAGGGTTGACTAAGAAAGAAATAGCACCGATGTTTAACCGGCTCAATTCATCCCCTATCCCGGATGTTGTGCGAATCCGCAGTAAACAGGGCGATCGCACAATTTCGTGCTTTTTCATGAATGACAGTTTAAATTCCATTGAATTTACCAACTACATTCATTAATCTACCGGCTATTTGCAACCTCCCGATTATAACAGTAATTTAGTCCAGAACTACTTTAAATTGATATGCCAGACACCTACCGATGGGGAATACTGGCCCCAGGTAAAATAGCTCATAAATTTGCTACCGGATTGCAATTTGTTCCAGAGGCAAAACTGCATGCCATCGGGTCACGGGATATAGACCGGGCCAGGGATTTCGCCGATCAATATCAGGCACCTGTTTGGTATGGATCCTACCAGGAACTCGCGGAAGATCCTGATATTGATGTTATCTATATCGCTACTCCGCACTCATTTCATATGGAAAACACCTTAACCTGTCTGGAACAAGGTAAAGCTGTATTGTGCGAAAAACCGCTGGCTATTAACAGCTCGCAAGTTGAAACCATGATAATGGCTTCAAAGAACCATCAGAGTTTTCTTATGGAAGCCCTGTGGTCCAGGTTTCTCCCCAATATTATACGGGTCAGGAACCTGATCGAATCCGGTGCAATTGGTGCGGTTTCCCACCTGGAGGCGGATTTCGGTTTTAAAGCACCCTACGATCCAAAATCGAGACTATTTAACCCGAATCTGGGTGGTGGTGCACTTTTGGATATTGGCATATATCCTTTGTTTTTTGCCACTTATCTGTTTGGAACCCCTGAAACAATTGAATCCAGCGCGAAGTTTGCTGATACCGGGGTTGATGAAAGCTGTTCTGTTAAACTCACTTTTTCCGGTGGAAAGCAGGCTAATCTGATGTTTACTATAAGTGAATTTACTGCGGTTAAGGCTCGAATTACCGGAGATAATGGTGAGATCATGCTTCCGAACCGTTGGTACCAACCGGTAAATGTAATCACCAATGCTGGCAATGATCCACAGGAGGAAGTGATTAAGTTTGTGGGCAATGGGTATAATTACCAGGTGCATGAGGTGCATCAATGTTTGGATAAAGGTAAAATTGAAAGTGACCATTGGTCACACCGTCATAGCCTGCAACTAATGCAATTAATGGATGAAATACGGAGACAGTGCGGAATAAGTTATGCAGTTGACCGGTAATTGTTAACTCAGCCTAATAATAACCATTAAACCCTCCCCTATGAAACACGTTGACACTACGAACCTTGAGTCCAGAGAAATAATGAAAGGGTTTCATGGTCGAATGATACACTCTGACAACATGACTTTTGCTCATTGGGAAATTAATGCCGGGGCTTCACTTCCGGAACATTCACATATGCATGAGCAGGTGGTAAATGTAATTAGTGGTGAATTCGAACTAACCGTTGATGGAGTTACCAAAAGACTTAAACCAAAAGACGTAGTCTGTATCCCCTCCAATGCAATCCACCAGGGAAAAGCTATTACCGATTGCTTTATTATAGATGTTTTTTTCCCAATCCGGGAAGATTATCGCGATAAAGCCAAATATTAATTCATGAAGCGTTTGATCGAAGCTCTGTCGTCCTGTATTGCGGAAAACCGCATACTAACTGGCGAGGCAGTAAAAGATCGATACTTCCATATCTGGCAGGCAGACCAGCCTTTGAACGCCCTGGCAGTAGTATTGCCAAAAACTACCCAGGAAGTTTCTGAACTAGTCAAGATTTGTAACAGACACCATCAGCCGGTAGTACTTCACGGAGGCCTGACCAATCTGGTGGGGGGCACAGAAACCACACCTCAAGAGGTGGTGATCTCATTTGAAAAAATGAATCAAATAGAAGAGGTTGACCCTACAAGCCGGACCATAACAGTACAAGCAGGGGTTATCCTGGAGCATGTGCAAAAAGCTGCTGCAGAGCATGGGTTATTGTTTCCATTGAACTTCGGAGCCAGGGGTTCAGCTCAAATGGGCGGGATCATTTCAACCAATGCCGGTGGTTTGAGGGTACTTCGGTACGGAATGACCCGCCAACTTGTGGTTGGCCTGGAGGTAGTACTGGCAGACGGTACAGTAATCTCTGGTTTAAAAAAACTGATCAAGGATAATTCAGGCTATGACCTCAAACAGTTATTCATTGGATCCGAGGGAACTTTGGGTATAATAACCCGGGCAGTCTTAAAGTTGGTTGAGGCACCTAAAAGCAGAATCAGTGCACTTGCAGGAATAAGTACTTATCAAAAAGTAGTCGAGTTATTGAAATTTATGGATCAGGGTCTCGCCGGGACGCTCAGCAGTTTTGAAGTAATGTGGCCGGATACCTACAAGGTCTTAACCACTCCCCCGGCGAATGTTACGCCTCCGTTGCCTCATGATCATCATCAGTATTATGTTTTATTGGACAGCATGGGTAGTGAAAACGCCGGCGATCAGATCCGATTTCAGAATCTACTGGAACTCGCGCTGGAGCAGGATATGGTTGAAGATATCGTTCCTGCAACTTCTGCCAGTGAAATAGACCGGTTCTGGTCCATAAGAGAAAACGTGGATCCCATGGTTGCCAGCTGCCGGTTCGTACAGCAATTTGATATCAGTCTTCCTGTTCCAAAAATCGCGGAAGTTGCCAATGGAATTATCGAAAATTTATATCGAATTTCCGAAGTGGAAAAGGTCTATGCATTTGGTCATATCGCTGATGGCAATATACATTTGGTGGTTGGGAAAACCAATGACGACGATGAGTTGAGACAAAGGATAAATCAGCTGGTTTACCAACCCTTAAAGACAGTTGGCGGATCAATTTCCGCTGAACACGGTATCGGCGTTCATAAGAAGGAATACCTCCATTTAAGTCGTACCGATGAGGAAATTGAACTTATGAAAATTCTTAAACGAGCCCTGGATCCTGAAAACCTTCTGAATCCCGGTAAAATCATCTAACAATTAAAGCACCGGAAACAGAAACTGGGCACCTGTTTAAGCTTTTGAGCAGCTAATTTTTGGAGTACTCCAGTGTTGAATTTTCCTGATATTTCGTTATCTTCTAAGAAAAAGCAAACCCAACTCAAAATGACTAAAGTACTAATAACTGCAGAGGTTGAAGACTCAACTAAATGGGAAGAAGGATTTAGAACTCACGCCGACCTATTTAGGAGTCAATCAATTAACAAACCAATTCAATTTAGCATCAACGAAAATAACAAAGTGGGGGTATGTTTCGAACCAGAGGACATTGACACTTATATGGGCATCCTGGATTCTCCGGCTACTGCTGAAGCCATGGCTTTTGACGGGGTAAAAAGAGAAACGGTTCAGATTTTCGTTTTAGACAAGGAACTTAAAGTCTAATTTGATCCAAACAACGCTCGGGTTGTTTGGATTATCATTATTTGAGGGCTTCCCATAGAATTTCTACTGGGTGAAGCGCTTTTTTGCCGGTTCCATCCATAATCTGGTGACGGCAACTGGTCCCCGGGGCAGCCACCAGTACATTTTCGTCCAATTCACGCACCGTGGGAAACAACACCAACTCCCCAATTTGCATTGATAGCTGATAGTGTTCCTTTTCATAGCCAAAAGACCCTGCCATTCCACAGCAACCGGAAGGAATGAGCTGTACGGTATAATTTGCTGGCAACGAAAGAATCTTTTTGGTGGGCAGTACCGAGGAGATGGCTTTTTGATGACAATGCCCGTGAAGTCGGATCAAACGCTTTTCGTCTATGAATTGATCACTGGAAATATTCCCCAGCTCCATTTCTGCCGCCAGAAATTCCTCGATGGTATAAGTATTCGCTGCCAGCTGCACCGCAGCTTCCTTCAAATGATCGGGAACCAAAGCAGGGTATTCATCGCGGAAAGTAAGAATTGCAGAGGGCTCAATTCCCAGCAAGGGATTCGACTCACTTACCTTATCCTTCAATAACTCTACATTGCGAATGGCGAGTTTTTGGGCGTCTATTAGCATTCCTTTGGAAAGCAACGCCCTCCCGCTTTCCAGGTGGTTAGGAATAATCACCTGATAATCCAGTTGTTGTAACAGTTTTACAGCAGTAATACCAATGGTTGTATCATTATAATTGGTGAACTCATCACAGAACAGTAGCACTTTCTTCCCACTGGAAATGTCTTTACTTTGCTCTTTAAACCAGTTTTTCAGGGTAGTTGTATGTAACCTTGGCAGTGATCTTTCAGTTGCAAAACCAGCTATATACTTAAATACAGTACTGGTAATTTTGTTTGTCACTAAAAAATTGTAGAGTGCTGGAAATTGAGAGGCCATCTCATTGACCTTATCGAAACCTGCAATCATTCGGGTACGGAGTGGTATGCCCTCAGTATTATATCGTTGTTGAAGAAACTCCGCCTTCAATTTAGCAATGTCAACATTTGATGGACATTCTGATTTACACCCTTTGCACGAGAGGCAGAGATCCATAACTTCTTTGATTTCCGGTTCGGCAAATGGGTTGGTCTTTTCCGACCGGGTAAGCATCTCTCTTAAAATATTTGCCCTGGCACGGGTAGTGTCTTTCTCATTTTTAGTGGCCATGTAGCTGGGACACATCGTCCCGCCACTTAATACTGTCTTTCGGCAGTCTGCGGATCCGTTGCATTGCTCTGCTGCCTGCACTATACCCCCAAATGGTTCGAAATCGAATACTGTTTCAAAGGTCCGAGTAATCTGGCCTGGTTCGTATCTGAGGTTTTCATCCATTGGAGGACTGTTCACAATCTTACCCGGATTGAAAATATTCAGTGGATCCCAGGTTTTTTTCACCTCCTGAAATAACCGGTAATTATGATTCCCTACCATATAGGGAATAAACTCCCCTCTTAATCTGCCATCTCCGTGCTCACCGCTTAATGATCCATTATACTTTTTTACCAACCTGGCAATCTCCTCTGCAATTACCCGGAACATCTTTTGACCATGAGCACTTTTTAGATTTAAAATTGGCCGGAGATGCAATTCGCCGGTTCCGGCATGCGCATAATGGACAGAGAAAAGACCATGCCTGTTTAGTATCTGATTGAATTCTTTAATGTACTCCGGTAGCTGCCTGACATCAACCGCGGTGTCTTCAATTACTGGAGCTGCTTTTGCTTCGCCTGGTATATTAGCCAGCAACCCCAATCCGGCTTTCCTAAGCTGCCATACTCGTGGCATGTCATCACCTGTCACCACGGGATAGTGGTAACCCAGAGCTTCACTTTTCAATTCGGCAATCAATTGTTCCGCTTTTGACCTCCATTCAGCCTCAGACTCGCAGCGAAATTCTACTACAATTATCGCTTTGGGATCTCCCTTTACAAAAAACCTGTTTTTTCGTTGCTCTATATTTTCTTTGGTACATTCCAGTATATAGTGATCCATCAGTTCGCAGGCTGTTGGCTGGTATTTAAGAGCTACCAGATTACCCAGTAAACTTTCATGGATAGAATCAAAGTGAACACAGACCATGCAACCTTCTGATGGAGGGATGGGTACCAGGTTAAGCTTTGCTTCTGTAACCAATGCCAGAGTACCTTCAGAACCAGCAAGCAGCTTGCAGAGGTTAAACTGATCTCCTGATTGATTAAAAGGATGGAGATTCAATAACATATCAAGCGCATAACCCGTATTCCGCCGGGGAATACTTGCTTTGGGAAACTCTTTTTTGATTTCTGCACTATTTTTTTCATCGGAAAGTAATGACTTCAGGGACCTGTAAATGGAGGTTTCCAAATCAGAAGCCGTTTCTGCGGCACGTGATCTTGCTACAAATTCCAGGTCCGTCAATGGCCCGAAAGTGGTAACACTGCCGTCACTCAAAACTGCCCTTACCTCTATCAAATGCTCTCTGGTGCTTCCGTAAACAATAGAATTAGCGCCACAGGAATTGTTCCCAATCATCCCACCTATCATTGCCCGGTTGGCAGTCGCCGTTTCGGGGCCAAACATCAATCCATAGGTTGCCAGATGACGGTTTAAATCATCTCTCACATATCCAGGTTGCACCCGTACCCACCGTTCTTCCGGATTCACCTCAAGCACCTGGTCAAAATGCTTACTCAAATCCAGTACAATGCCATTGCCTACCACCTGACCGGCCAGACTGGTTCCTGCAGTACGTGGTATCAGGGACAAATGATGAACACTGACAAATTTAACCAGTTCAATAAGGTCCTGCTCATTTTTTGGCATCACTACCGCCAGTGGAAGCTCCCGGTAGGCGGAGGCATCTGTGGCATAAAGGATGCGCATTGCATCGCTGGTATGAAGCTCCCCGTTCAGTTTAAGGGAAAGCTGATTAAGTTCTTCCTGCACCACTCTAATATTTGGTCACGAAATTAACACAAATTAGCAGTTTGGAATAGGATTAGGCAATTGAACCCTCCGGCATGTATCGTTTCCACCATCTTTGGAACACCAACAACCCCCAAATTCTGGCTGGAATGTCACCAGGATTTTTACTGTGAAGCCGTTTTTTCAAACCCCCGATATAGTTAGGATCAAATATCCCCTGTTCCTTAATAAAACTTTGGTGTAAAAGTTCATTTTCGATTAACCCGGACAGTTCTGTTCGCATCCAGCCCAACAAAGGAACTTCGAATCCACTTTTTGGCCGTTGGTAAATTTCTCCGGGCAAAAGATCTTTAAAAGTATCCCGAAGGATCCGTTTTCTTTTTCCCTGGTTAATTTTAAACTCAACCGGCAACCCTGTTACAAAATTAACCAGTTCGTGATCGAGAAAGGGTACCCTTACTTCCAGGCCATGGGCCATGCTCATCCAATCTACTTTTGTCAGCATATCATTAGGCAATACCAGTTGAAGATCCGTTCGTAGAACATGATTTAGTGTTGGTTCCGGACCGAGTTGCTTTAGAAAATACTGTCTCCTTTCGTCAGTTTCCAGTTGGTCCAGATTCAACAAGGCTTGTTCGCTTAATTCTTTCAGAGCTTCTTCTTTGGTTGCAATTGATGCCCAATACCAGTACCGCTCATCAACCGGAAGCTCTAAGCCCCTGGCCATTCGGTCCAACTGTCGGAACTTGTTTGACAATGCTCCATTGCGAGACTTCGGCAAAAGCCCGGTAATCAGTGACAATGACCTAATTATTGAGTTAGCCAACCCGGGCTTTAGAGATCTTTGTATTGCTTCATATTTATTGTAACCACCAAACAATTCGTCAGCGCCGTCCCCTGAAAGTGCTACCGTAACGGATTTGCTGGTATACTTGCTCAAAATATAGGTAGGAAGGGCCGAGCTGTCGGCAAACGGTTCATCCAGGTGGTCCCAGAAATCAAATAAGTGCTGATACAAGTCAGATATGGACAGTTTGTAAACAGAATGATTGGTGGCAAATTTACCAGCCACCAGTTCAGCATAATGCGTTTCGTCAAAATAGGGTTGATCCAGGTACCCGATGGAGAAGGTATTTAACTTCTGAATATGCCGGCTGGCGATAGCAACCAGCACTGAACTGTCCAGCCCGCCACTTAGAAAAGCCCCAATTGGAACATCTGCTACCAGCCTGCGCACCACCGCAGCCTCCAACAATTCAGCCAGTTCCTTGCAATTACTAGTATAAGATAAAGAGGTGACTGGCACTTCCTGTGGTTCAGGAATATTGTAATATCTGACTTCATCGTTTTGAGATGCGTTTATCATCAGGTAACATCCGGGAAGTAGTTTCTTTATACCAGTCAGCATGGTATTAGGTGCCGGCACATAATTTAACTCCAGGTATAGTTGAAGTGATTGATAATCAAGAGTCTTAGGTATATTATAAGCCAGCAGTGATCGCATTTCGGAGGCAAACACGAACTTATCCTTATCCTGATAGTACACTAAAGGATTGATCCCGAAGCGATCTCTCGCCAGGAGAAGCTGGTTTTCAGCGGTATCCAGGATGGCAAAAGCAAAACAGCCATTGAGCATATTTAGGCATTGCACGCCATGCTTTATGTAAAGGTATAGTAAAACCTCGCTGTCTGTATCGGAGGTAAACTCCTGCCCGTTATTCTGCATTTGCTGCCTGAGTTCACGATAATTATATATCTCACCATTATAAACTATATGGTAACGCCCTGTACCATCAGACATCGGCTGATGTCCCTGAGGTCTGGGATCAATTACAGATAATCGTCTATGACCTAAGGCGACCCGCTCTGTTATAAATGTTCCCTGGTAGTCGGGGCCACGGTGTTTTAATAAACCGGTAGCCTTTGCCAAATGGATCATGTGCATCCTGCCAATCTCATTAAAAGCCATTATCCCGGTAATTCCGCACATAAGAATGAATTAAATTGAGAGCCTAAAATACTATTTACTACCCTAAAATGTACAAATCGTTTTATCTTTGAAATGACTTGCAGTATTTTACGTTAAAGCAGAAAAGCTGAACCGGTGAAAAGATTTTTTTATCTATTTCTTGTGGCAATACTTTGTAGCTGTTCCGCCACCAAAAGCCGCAACTCCCTTGATTCTAAAATTGATAGTGCCATAGTCACCGCACGTTCTTATACGGGAACTCCATATAGGTATGGTGGTACCACTAAAAGAGGAATGGACTGTAGTGGTTTGCTTTGTGTCTCTTATAAAAGTGCAGGTCTATCGCTACCAAGGACTTCTGCTGAACAAAGCAAATTTGGGAAACCGGTAAAGCTTGGAGCGCTGGAGCCTGGCGACCTGGTGTTTTTTTCCAAGAAAAAAGGAAGAAAAAAGATTACTCATGTGGGCATGGTAACCATGGTAAGGAATAAAAAAGACATCCGATTTATTCATAGTTCGACCAAACTTGGAGTGGTGGAAAATAACCTGATGTCTAATTATTACCGGGGGGTATTTGTAAAGGCCCGCCGTCCATTTTAAAATAATCAGGAAAGCATTATATTTGCAGCCCTGAGTGAGGGAACCGGGGCATTAGCTCAGCTGGCTAGAGCGCTACGCTGGCAGCGTAGAGGTCATCAGTTCGACTCTGATATGCTCCACTTTTAAGGATGGGCCGGTGTTAAATTCCGATGGCTCATCCTTTTTTTTTGAACTGAACCAACTGCTGATTTGATTTTAGGTGACCATTGGTTTATATTTCGTGCTGTTAAGTAAATCCACCGACAATGAATCCACCGATCAAAAATAATTTCTCCAGAAGAAAATTCGTGAAGGCCACTGCCAGCTCAATAGCAGCCTTTACCATTGTTCCACGACATGTATTAGGAGGAACTGGTTTTATACCACCTAGTGATACGGTAATTATCGCCGGGATCGGGGTTGGAGGTAAGGGAAAATCAGACCTGACTTCCATAGCGGAAAGCCCCCACGCCAAAATTGCCTACTTATGTGACGTAGATGACCGAATGGCGGTAGATTCCAAAAAGAATTTTCCTGAGGCTAAATACTTTAAGGATTTCAGGGAAATGCTGGACAAGATAGGGAATGATATTGACGCAGTAACCGTATCAACCCCTGACCACACACATGCAGTGGCTACTTTAGCTGCTATGCAACTTGGGAAGCATGTATATGTGCAGAAACCATTAACACACAGCATTAAGGAAGCAAGAATGTTGACGGAAGCTGCCAGAAAATATAAAGTGGTTACCCAAATGGGTAATCAATGGGCATCGGCGGAACCCGTGCGCAGAACCCAGGAGATAATTGATGCGGGATTAATTGGTGAAGTAAACAAGGTCTACGCCTGGACCAACAGACCCGTATGGCCTCAGGGGATTCCAGCTCCAACCGGGCAGCATGAGATACCCGCTGAGTTGGATTGGGATTTGTGGCTAGGCCCTGCTGAGACCACTCCTTACAATCCTGCTTATGTTCCATTCAATTGGAGAGGTTGGTGGGCGTTTGGCACCGGTGCATTGGGGGATATGGGTTGCCATATTATGGATCCTATATTTCGGATCCTGCCTGTTGATTACCCAACTGAAGTAGAGTGCAGCACTACTACTGCCTGGGAAGGATTCTTTAAGGTTGCTGATTTCAAGGAAAGTTGCCCGGCATCCGCTATTATTCATTTGACATTTCCACGAACCGATGGCCAGGGAACTATAAAGCTTACCTGGATGGACGGAGGGCTAAGACCGGAACGTCCTGAGGAATTGGGTGCAAACGAAGATGTTGGGGATTTAAGCAACGGCTATATATTCGAAGGAACCAAGGGTAAACTTATAGGTAATTACTCCCGAGACCCGATATTACTGCCAACTTCAAGAAAAGAAGAAGCCGATGCAGTTCCCAAGACCTTAAAGAGAGTACCGGAAGGACATTATGTTTCCTGGGTTAATGCGTGTATGAAAGGTTACCAACAGGCTGAGGTAAGCTCGCCGTTTGACTATGCAGGACCATTTACAGAGGCAGTCCTGATGGGCAATCTGGCCATTAGGGCATATATGCACCAGGAGAAAGATAGCGAAGGGAGGTCCGTTTTCCCTGGACGCAAGAAATTATTGTGGGACGCCAAGAATATGCGTATAACTAATTTTGACCTGGCCAATGAGTTTGTAATGAGGGATTACCGCGCCGGGTGGGCCATCTAGCTGAATTGGTAGGTTATGAATTGTGGGTTATGAATTATGGGTTATGGGTTCTTGGCTATGTGCTCAAGCATGCGTGAATAAGGTTTAACCTGGCAGGCTTCGACCGGAAACGATACTGTTAATATGTATGGGCCAACCTGGGCGGTTGGTATCATCTGGTGTTTGATATACCTCTTAATGCTTGCGCGCCACACTCACACTCACACTCACACTCACACTCACACTCACACTCACACTCACACTCACACTCACACTCACACTCACACTCACACCTGCCGGCAGGCAGGCTCACACTCACACTCCCACCCACTCTCACACTCAATATCTGCATATTGCCTCCGAATATTACATAATATCAATTTTGAATTTCATATATAATTTGTTGAAAAAGCGAATCCAATGCCCCCAGACAGAACGTGGGGCTTGGTAAGGTATTTGACTAGTGCATTATCTGGTCAACATATTATCATTTTTTTATAAAATTTATAAAGAATATTACATTTCGAAATATTTCGGTATATTGGAATAATTTTTATTTCTATTCATTATTTTTTTAAAATGGCCAAGTTAAAGAATATTATCAAGCAACTTTCTGAACCAGATTTTGAGGCAATTCATGATTCCCTGATGGAGAATGGTGCCGACAAATCAGCTTATCTTTTAAAATCAATGCGGGAAAAATCCACCTCTGACAACAAGATCATGTCAGAATTGGAGGTGAATACCAATGCCTATTATACCCTGCGATCTCGACTCAATCAGAAAATTGAAGAATACTTACTGCAGCAACTGGAAAGCCCACGCACCGACCTGCTGAAAAAAGTGGCCAATATCAACGAAATAATCTTTACCAAGAAGAAAGCTATTGCCATTGCAACCTTGAAGAAGCTGGAAAAGGAACTGCTCGATTATGACCTTTCCAATGAATTGACGATTATTTATAAATCGCTCAAGAAACTTCATATTAACCATCCGGATCATTACAACTACTCCCAGTCTTACAACCAACATGTTGCTTATATGCTGGCAGTTGATAAAGCGGAAGACCTTCTAGGGGGATACTTTAAGAAGTATGGTCAGTATACCCTGTCCAACAGTGAGACCGAAAAACTTGGACTCACTCTATTAAACAAGGAAATGAACAATGTCGGGGCCTTGTATAAATCCCATAGACTGTATGTATATCAAAGTTGTTTGAATATTTTTCATCGGTTGTTTGTAGAAATTGAAGAAGATTCCCTTGATGACGACCTGGAACCCATTGAGGACATCTTGTTAAAGATCCAAAAGACCTTTGAGGATTATAATCTGGACTCTATTTATCACCATCTGAAGATCATATTCGAATTTTTAAAACTTGAATATTACAATCATTACAGGGTGTACCGTAAAGCGGAAAAATATTTCGAAGAGGTAAACGAGGATACTGCACTTTTGCTGTCCAATTACAACCTGTATACTTATCCTTCTCAATTTCTAATCACTAAGCTCGAAAGACACAAACGATTAAAATTAGAAGAAGAAATGTATGAGGAAAACGAGCATATGTTTATTGACTTCGAGGTGGATAAGAATGACATTCCCCAGTATGTAACCTATATGTTGTATCGTGCGCTATCTTGCTACTATGTAAAAAAGTATGATGAAGCGGCCCGTTGGATCAACAACTTGTTGAATGAAGTAAGCCTCAAGCGATATCCCAACACGCAATTAGAAATAAAGGTAATTCTGGCACTTCAATACTGCCTCCTGAACGACTATGATCTATTCAACCAATTGATCAATAGTATTCAGAGACAGATCAGAATTATTGGAAAAGAAAATTGCGAACATTTACTGATCTTCACCAAGATTCTGAAAGTATCAATTAGTGAGCTGAAGAAAAACAAAGAAGATAAGATCAGGGCGCTGATCCAGAAATTTAATATGTTTCAAAAGCAGGGTTTTTCTCCATCCATGTATATAAAAATGGATGATGAATTTGCGGCTAAGCTAAGTTAACAGCACCTATTTCTAGGCTTTGAGGTTTAGCAGGTTTTCCTGGGTAAGTGGCTTGTTCAGATAATCGATCACATACACGTAATTTTTAGTACGGTTTACATCTTTCGGATTGATCGAAGATGTGAGCATGATTATCTTGCACTTCTCTTTGGTAGAATCAGCCAGTTTATCGAACTCCTCCAGGAATTGGAACCCATCCATAAGGGGCATATCGATATCCAGAAATATTACTTCAGGAAGTACATCTACAGATTCTGAGTTCAGCTGCTCCAGGTTCCTTAGAAATTCTATGGCGCTACGCGCACCCGTATGAGAAAAGATGTGTTCGGTGATTCCTGCCGCTTCGATCATCTTTTGATTGATAAGGTTGTCAATATCATTATCATCGATCAACATCACCGCATGAAATTGCTTTTCTTTAACTGCCATTCTTATAAAATTAATAAGCCTAAATTTATATAAATATCCTTTAGAAATGCAAAAATCTCCTTTTAAAATAAACTGCCTGATCAACAGGGTAATAATAGGTTGATCCCGGCACTACAAATCGAATTTAATCCCCTGTGCTAATGGCACTTCTTTACCGAAATTAATGGTGTTGGTCTGCCTTCTCATATAGACCTTCCAGGCATCCGATCCCGACTCCCGGCCGCCTCCGGTTTCCTTTTCACCTCCAAAGGCACCACCGATCTCAGCCCCTGAAGTGCCAATGTTTACGTTGGCAATACCACAATCCGAACCCATTTGGGAAAGGAATAATTCGGACTCCCTGAGGTTGGTAGTCATTATTGCGGAAGATAACCCCTGAGGTACAGCATTCTGTATTTCAATCGCTTCTTCAATTGACCGGTACTTTATAAGATACAGGATTGGTGCGAAAGTTTCACATTGGACAATTTCGAAATCATTTTCAACCTGATAAATTGAAGGTTTTACATAACAGCCACTTTGGTAGCCTTCGCCCTCCAATACGCCTCCTGCCACTATTTCTTTTCCCCCGCTCCGCTTTACTTTTTCAATGGCCGCCAGGTAATTGGTAACTGCATCCCTGTCAATAAGTGGACCCATATGATTTGTTTCATCCAGCGGGTTGCCTATGCGCAACTGCTGATAGGCGTGTTGGAGCCGCTGTTGAAAGTCGTCGAATATATCTTGATGGATGATCAAACGACGGGTAGTAGTACAGCGTTGCCCGGCGGTACCCACGGCCCCAAACACCGCCCCCGTTAGTGCGGTCTCCAGATCCGCATCTTTTGAAACGATGATGGCATTGTTTCCACCTAACTCAAGCAAGGCCCTACCGAGCCGGGCCCCTACTGCGGTACCAACCGCTTTACCCATGCTGGTACTACCGGTGGCCGAAACCAGAGGTACTCTGCTGTCGCGGCTTAAAAACGCTCCCATATCACGGCCGCCAATTATTAACGAACTCACCCCTTCCGGTACCTGGTTATCATCGAATACTTTACTGATAATGTGTTGACAGGCAATGGCTGACAAAGGGGTTTTCTCAGACGGTTTCCAGATACAGGCATCGCCGCACACCCAGGCTAGTGCGGTATTCCATGCCCATACCGCCACCGGAAAATTAAATGCGGATATGATCCCCACTACTCCCAACGGATGATATTGCTCATACATTCGATGACCGGGTCTTTCCGAGTGCATAGTCAATCCGTACAATTGCCTGGACAGCCCTACCGCAAAGTCACATATGTCAATCATCTCCTGTACCTCACCCAAACCTTCCTGGTACGACTTCCCCATTTCATAGGAAACCAGCTTGCCCAATGGCTGTTTAAACTGTCTCAAACGATCCCCTACCTGACGAACTACTTCACCTCGTTTAGGCGCGGGCCAAGTCCGCCATTCTGCAAAGCCCTTTTGAGCTTGTACAAGTACCTGTTCGGCATCCGCCTCTGTTGCCGCCATCACAGACCCAATCACAGATCCGTCCACTGGTGAGATCGAATCGATCTTATCCCCGGTGGTTTTTAACCAGGTGGATCCGGTTGCTGCACCCGGATTTATGGGTTCAATTTCCAATGCAGACAACGTCTCCCGGAGGCGGAAATTTTCTTGTAGAATTTTGGTCATGTTATTTAATAATGTTGTATAAAGATATAAAATCCATAAAAAAACCCCGCCAAAAGCGGGGTTTTAACCATATCAATTATGACTACCAGCCAATTGCATAATAACGCTGTTCGCCGTCGGGATACATCCCCTCTATCAGATTTCCACCTCTTCTTCTTAATAATTCCAACACCTGATCAACGTTATCCACCGGAGTCTTGTTAACATGGGTTATTATGAACCCGGGTTTAATACCTTCATCCTTCCATTTTCCGTTGCCTACCTGATCTATTATCACTCCAGCCCGGAGGTCAAGGTTTTCCAAGTCCTTTTGGTCAGCCTCTTTAAAGACAGCACCGTCAAAGCTATTGGTACTATCAAAGGTCAATACTGCCGTATTCCCCTGGAGATTGCGAAGCATCGCCTTCGTGGTATACTCCTTTCCTTCACGCTTGTAGGTAACATCGATCTGATCCCCGGGGCTATTCCTACCAACCAATTCCTGTAGTTCAGAGGAAGTGTTGACCGGAGTTCCCCCAATTTTAATTATGATATCACCTTGCTCCAAACCTGCTTCTTCAGCGGCTGAGTTCGGGTTCACCTCCACAACATATACGCCTCCTACCTCGTCGATATCCCGGGTCTCTGCTACTGTAGCAACATCTGCGATCTGAACACCTAATAATGCCCGCTGGACCACTCCATATTCCTTAAGATCATTAATCACCTTTGTAACCAATGTCGCCGGTATTGCGAAACTGTATCCTGCAAAAGTTCGACTTGGGGTGGCAATTGCAGTATTAATACCAACCAGCTCTCCTTTCAGGTTTACTAATGCCCCACCACTATTCCCAGGATTTACCGCGGCGTCTGTTTGAATAAAAGATTCGATACCATAGTTTCTACCTAATATATTGATGTTTCGGGCCTTAGCGCTTACAATACCTGCTGTAACCGTACTGGTCAGATCATACTGGGTACCCTGAGCAAACGGATTACCTACCGCCAGTACCCATTCTCCGATCCGCAGGTCATCGCTATTGCCCATATTGATATAAGGTAATTGCTTTGCCTCAATTTTCAAGAGTGCAAGATCTGTGTTCGGATCCGTGCCAATTAATTTGGCTTCATAGTGTCGCTTATCTGCCAGGGTCACCTCAATCTGACCGGCATTGTCGATCACATGGTTATTAGTGATGACATAGCCATCGTCCGAAATGATTACTCCGGAGCCAAATCCACGACTTTGAGGTGATCGCTTTTGGTTATTGTCAGGTTGTCTATAACCAAAAAATTCCCAAAAATCATCCATTGGATTGGCATAACTCCTTCCTTCAAAGGTCGACTGAATATGCACCACAGTAGGTGTGCTGACCTCTGCTGCATAAACAAAATTCAATCCATCCGGAACTGTAAAATCCTTGTCGTCAAAATAGTTGGTAAAATGGGCGGGGGTAATGCTTTGCTGGTTTACCCCTGAATCGGGGGTGGTAAAGAAAAGCTGCATTCCTCCCACTGCCAGGATTGCTCCCAGAAATGAAGCCATCACCAACCCGAGGAAAAATTGTTTCTTATTCATAATATTTTAGTTTCTAGTTTATCTCAATTCGTAATTGTGTAACGCAAATAAAATGGAATCTGTTTTAGCCGGAAAGCAAATATTCTGCGTTGGTGCTGTTTTTAACATAATTTAACAAAAAGGCGGAATCATTCCGCCTTTTTCTCTCCAAATCAAACGCGCTAACCAACTTCACTAATTAATCTTGATGGTCTTCTTCAACTCTTTCTTCTCATCCTTTGGAAGGGTAACTTTCAGGATCCCATCCACATAGGCTGCCTGGATCTTATCGTCATTGATATTTTCCGGTAAGTGGAAAGTCCGGCTGAATTTTCCATACCTGGTTTCCCTGGTATGATAGTTCACATCCTTTTGTTCTGACTGAAATTTTCTCTCACCAGAGATAGTCAGGTTGCCATCTTTGTAGTCCAAATTAAAATCTTCTTTTTTAAAGCCCGGAACGGCAAACGCCAACTCAAATGCCTTATCTGATTCTGCAATGTCTACTGCAGGAACGAATCCGGTGCCATTGCCATTTGTTTCAAATGTATCCTGGAAATACTTGTCCAGAATGCTATTGAAAGACCTGCTGCTAAAGTTTCTTAGGGCCGGGTTATATCTTACTAGTGTCATGGTTTTATATTTTAAGTTTGTAATTTTTTCGTTTTAACCTGTAAATAGTCAAAACTATGCCAAGCCAAATTGGAGCATTAAAACATGTCATACTGGCACTATTTTATTGTTTTTCAGAAATAATGCGCCATTATGGCTGGTTTTTGGTAATGCTTGCTGCTCTGTAGGATTTGGGTTATTAGAAGCCTGCTGAGGTTATGGGTCTTGAATTTGACGGGGTTTTTTTTATAAACAAACAAAAAAAAGGGCTGACAGCTTATAACTGCCAGCCCCGAGCAAGGCTATTGATAACTAGAGTTTTAATTAGATTCCACCCATTATACCCATGTCATCCTGCGAGTCTACATCGTTTACCGGGAAGAAAAAACCACTTGGAAGGCTTTCGGGAACATAACGGACAAGGTTATCGTCATAAAGCGCCTCTTCCAGAAATTCGGTTAATTGATCTACCTCCTCACTGGTCAAATCCAGCGGTATGAATTCCTCAGCCAGCTGACTGGCGGGTACTTCTGCATTCTGTGGTACCGCCTGGTTCTTATACTCCACTATGTCTCGTACTGAAGTAAATGTCGCCCCATGACCAAAGAAATCATCATCTTTTAAATTATACAGTTGAGGTACTTTGAATTTATAATTATCATCCGGGTTGTTGGTAAAGCTACCTCTGCCGAATCGTTCCGGTTTATCACCCTCAGTGTTGAAAGTTCCCTCACCCTTCATCTCATTAATGCCCAGGGCCTCGAAAGCCATGGAATTTAAAGCCGGACCAGTATGGCACTGTACGCATTTTGCTTTTCCAAAGAACAGAATAGCCCCTCTCTTCTGGGTATCAGTCAAAGCACTCTTATTCCCTTTCAAATATTGTTGAAAAGGAGCTTCATTAGAAAGCAGAATCCGCTCATACGCGGCCATGGCCAGTCCTCCAAGTTCTTTGATGGTTTGAGGATCTGTATCGTAGGTGCCATAGGCCGCATCAAACAGGTCCTTATATTCGGGATATTCATTTAACAAATCTTCATCAATTTTCAGTCTATGCACATCTTGAGCGGCAATAGCCTGAATTTCCAGACCCTCGAATCCCAAGGCGTTTACCGCTTTAGGTGTTCCCGGCGTCCAGTTGGCTTCGGTGCCTGCATTGGACTTGGTAGCTCCAAACTGGCCATTCCATAACATTACATCCTGATAAGCCCCGTTCATTGCGGTCGGGCTGCGGATGGGTTGCACGTCAAGTGAGTCCAGATAATCTTCATATTTTGGGTTCATTACCCGGGCCTCGCCTACCAAACCCCAGCCAACACCCCCCTCACTCAAACCTTGCTTTCTCCCAGCTCGGAATCCTGCGGCTACGTGGTGACAGGAAGCACAGGAATAAGTGCCTTCACTGTCATAATCATTTTTCAATTTGGGGTTTCCGCCGGTAGCGGTCTCATGGAACAAGAACTTTCCGAGTTCAACTTTTTCCGCTGTGATCGGGTTTAATGGGTCTTGCGGAATACTGGCAAAATCATCACTTGCAGGAAGGATAAAAAAATCTGGGTTACTAATCAAAGTTGCCAGGTCTGCATCAAGGTCCTCCACGGGAGGAACAACACCAGGACCGTCATCTTCCGAACACGACCATAGTGAGAATGTGATTATCAGGAGAAGGAGAGGTTTTAGGATTTTCATAATTATTCTAATATTATTTAGTATTTTGTTGATACATTTAATGAATATAACCACATAAATTGTCATATGCAAGACATTTTCTCAGGGGTAGTTATTTAACATCCGGTTGGTTATAGGATTTATTCCAGAAGGTATTTAGGGCTGGAATCAAGGTAGGTGAAAATGTTTTTTTGAATTTTTTACATACCATTTCGCTTTAACACGGTCTGATCCTACTGAATAATTAAACATTGCCAATAGTTGAGCTGATCAACGTACTTATCTTAGTGATGTACGGGTTGCTGTACTTAATTTAGAATTCCGTTTGACTAAAAAGTTTTAATAAAATCCGCCAGCCAGGGCGCACTCAGGTTATTTTTCGGAATCGTTTGCACAGAGGTGCGCGTAGACGGTTATAGCGCCGGGTAATTAAGAAATATCACTATTAGAAGTTCAAACAAGAACTGTGCAGTGGAGATAATGTTTCCGGCTGGAAGCTAGATGTTACCCAGTATGAAGCTAGAGGTTACCCAGGATAAAGAAGACAGAGATACTTATTTTTCAACAATTGCCGTCCATATACTTAATTCAGTTCCATCCACCTGGGTCCAGATCGGTCTTACAGATCCATTGTGTGCCGCAATATTATTATAATCTCCAAAGAAGATGTCCTGGTTGGGCCTAAAGGACTGCATGCTAATTTTTTCATTGGTGAAAGATTTTCCGCCATCTGTAGATGTCGCCAAATAAACTTCCGTGGTATTGTCGCTATGGTTACGCCTGTCGTAGAATACCACATATAAATGTCCGGTAGTCTGGTCAATGGCAGCCCAGGGGAAAAACTGATGTCGTGCAGACTGATCATTATTAACCCTTACCGGATCTGACCAGCTCATGCCGTTATCTGAAGAGGAAGCCATCCATATGTCAGTGTCATTTTCACCGGCAGACTGGTCTGACCAGTTAACATAAATGGTTCCTCGGTACGGCCCTTCGGACAAGTCGCACAAGGTAACCGGCATCCCATTGGCTCGCCCCAGTCCTGGTATTTTTTGATCCCAGCCACCCGGTTGAAGGGCTACCTGCACATCCTGGTCCATCCAGCTGTCACCCTGATCCAGCGACCGGTCAAAATATATCCGCTCATCATAAGCCCAGGATACATAAACCGCTCCATCCGGTCCTACTGCTGGCACAGCTCCTTCAGTGGTTTGATCGTCATCGAGACAGTCACCAGAAAACTGATTTACCGATATTGCCGGACTCCAGGATTCACCATCATCAGTGGATTTAGAAAACATAATATTGCTACGGTGGTCGGGGTTATCACTGGCATAGACATCGAACTGGGTCCAGGTAAGGTAAATGTTATTATTTTCAGGGTCGACCACACCCCACTCTTTATCCTGATCCTTTGGTGGGTTCAGACCAGTAAAAACACCATCACTCCAGGTGATACCACCGTCGGTAGATTTTTGGCAGACAATCCGGTCTAACTTATCCGAGTCCCATTCACCTTTACCACTAGGGAACGACAAGTGAAAATAATAAAAATTACCCTTGGTATCTGAGATAACCACCGGGTCACCCCACACGCCGTAAGGTGAGGACAACTGTTGATAGCTCCAGGATTTACCGCCATCGTGACTATAGTAAGCGCGATCCAGTACGGCGCCCACTACCAAACGGTCGATATTCCCAGGATCGATAGCAATGGATGGCTCACAGGGACCATAACCGACGCTATTGCTGTCGATCATAATATTTCTGTAGTGCGCAGAGGTGCCGCAGGCGTAAGTGAGACCGGTAATAATTATCAGTAGCAAACGATAGTTCATGAACACTTAATTTAAATGGGATGGAAATTGTATAAATTTATGTAAAAATTACCGTTTAAAATGGTTGCAAAATTCTGCATCTAAAGCTAATATTGCATCCCCAAACTTCGTCCTGCTGGACTTTGTTTGGTAAACCTTGGATCGGATGGATCCATGGAGTTTTTAGTTTTTAGTTTTTAGTTTTTAGATCTTAGATCTTAGATCCCACCTTCCTCCTTAGCTCAGTTGGTTAGAGCGGCTGACTGTTAATCAGTAGGTCCTTGGTTCGAGCCCAAGAGGAGGAGCATTGATAATTAAGCAGTTACATTAGTTTGTGACTGCTTTTTTATTTTAACGGTGACTGATTGGTGACTGTTTTTCAGCATCTGAAGGGTAGTATCGTTGCGTTTGTCTAAATTCTACAAGTTTTGGCTGGTACGTTGGCTTTGAGCGACTTGGCAATGTGTATGGATGCTATGGGCTGATTCATTATTTTGTTTGCCCTATGGTTGGATTATCAATCATTCGTTTCATGGTGTCAAAAAAGGCTTGGTAAAAGGATTCGTCCTTTGCGTATAGCTTATACAAATCCAGTTCTTTCTTCCTTTGCTGACTCATAACATCATCCAGTATTTTCTTAAATGCTAAGTCTCGATTTTGGGAATCTTTGTTGTCCGCAACTTTGGATTGATAATCTGGGTGTGCCTGGATGTGCTTACTCAATGTCACAAATTTTACTCGTTGATCTTCTGGTGTTGCATCCCAGCCATGAAACCATCTTTCATTAAACGCCCTGATGATTTCATCCAATGTGTCTTTTTCTTCTTCTCCACCATGTGCCCCTCTGGGATTTGGATTTTGTGGGTCTAATTCTGTTGCAGAATCGTCCAGACCAATGGCATGATTGAGTTTTGTGCGTTCTAAGCCGTAAGTGGATAAATCAACCGATTCCAACAATTCATCAATCAATTCATCTTCCTTGGTTTTCACAATCAGTTTTGGAATGAGGAATTTCAAGAACCAGAATAGCTTTTCCCAGTCTATTACCTCATAAGGCATTATCGAAGCCATTTGACCGTAGATTTTCACAAACTGCTTTGCTTTAATCTTAAAGTCCGCTTTCTCACTATCTTCCAATTCTAATTCCTGATTGAAACGATTAGCAGCAACATCAATAATTGGACTGAGTTGTTGTGCGTCTACACCTTCAAAATACTTCTCTACAAATGTTTCTACTTCCGACCATTCGTAAACTGCTGCATCATCTAATGTGCCTTTCAATTCATGCAGGACATTGATGTCAGTTGCGCCACTCAATGAAGTAGAAGTGTAAAAAGGATCAAATGAAGTTTTGATGTCATCCACTTGATTGAAGAAATCCAGAATGAATAAGTCTTCGGTTTTCTTTCCCAGTTTATCAGCAGCACGGTTTAATCTGCTCAAAGCCTGAACAGCCATTACACCTTGTAGTTTCTTATCTACATACATTGTGCAAAGCTTAGGTTGGTCAAAACCTGTCAAGTATTTATTTGCCACCACCAATAAGCGGTAATCATCCGAATCAAACATGTCTCTGGTATCTTTCTCCGCAAACCCGTTCAATTCTCCTTCGGTGTATTCCACACCATCAACGGTTTTCTTGCCTGAAAAAGCAATGGCAATTTTAAATGGATTTCCTTTGTCCGCTAAAATGCGTTTGATGGAAAGGTAATAGCGAATAGCCGACTTAATATTTTGCGTTACCACCATGCCTTTGGCTTTGCCTTTTAGCTTTTTGGTATTGTACACCTTGCTGTTAAAATGTTCCATCATAATCTCAGCTTTGGTGGCAATGGTGCGCTTATCACGTTCTACATAAGCACGCAATTTTTTCTGTGCTTTTTTGGTATCGAATAATGGGTTGTCCTCAATCGACTTTTCTATTTCGTAATAGCTTTTATAGGTAGTATAATTCGCCAACACATCCAAGATAAAACCTTCTTCAATCGCTTGTTTCATAGAATACAAGTGGAACGGTTTAAAAGAACCATCTTCTTGTTTTGTACCAAAACGCTCAAGGGTTGCATTTTTAGGTGTAGCCGTAAATGCCATGTAGGAGGCATTGCCTTTCATTTTTCGGGCCTGCATGGCATTTAGAATTTTGTCTTGTACATCATCTTCCTCCTCTTCATTTTGCCTCATGCCCATGGCTTGGTTCATTTTACCAGCGGCTGTGCCACTTTGTGAACTGTGGGCTTCATCAATGATTACCGCAAAACGCTTGTCGCTTAAATCTGCAATTCCATCTACAATGAACGGAAACTTCTGAATGGTAGTAATGATGATCTTTTTGCCTTGCTCCAAACTGTCTTTTAAGTCTTTGGAAGAAAAGGCTGGGGCAATAATGTTTTTGACTTCTGAAAATTCCTTGATGTTTTCTCGAAGCTGTTTATCTAACAATCTTCTATCTGTTACTACAATGACCGAATCGAACAAGGGATTTTGAATGCCTTTTGCACCGGGCAATCCTTCTCGTTCTGGGTAAGTTTCTATCAATTGATAACCAGCCCAAGTAATTGAATTAGATTTTCCAGAACCTGCGGAATGCTGAATTAAATAGGTGTCGCCAACACCATTTTTAGAAGCATGGTCGAGTATTTTACGCACCACATCCATTTGGTGATAACGTGGGAAGAATAAGGTGCGTTTGCTTAATGCATCTGTAGCTTTGCCATCAAAGCGGACAAAATGCTGAATGATGTTTGCTAAACTTTCTCTAGTAAAAACTTCTTCCCATAAATAGGCCGATTTATGCCCGAAAGGATTAGGCGGATTACCTTTTCCGTTATTATGCCCTTTGTTAAATGGTAGAAAGAATGATTTGCTTCCATCCAACTTGGTGCACATATAGACTTCATCCGTATCTACTGCAAAATGAACAATGGCACGACCAAAATTGAGCAAAGGCTGGCGAATATCTCTGTCGAATTTGTATTGTTTGATGCCGTGAACTTTGGCATTTTGTCCTGTCCATTGGTTTTTAAGTTCCAGAGTTGTAATGGCTAAACCATTGACAAATACCACCATGTCAATTTCTTCACGGGTGTTTTCTAGGTTGTAACGAATTTGACGGGTAACGCTGAACTCATTCTTTGCAAAATTATCTTTTACAGTTTGGCTGCTGCTTGCCATAGGCAATTGATACAGCAGGGTAAAGTGGGCATCTTCTACTTCTAGTCCTTTGCGAAACAAACGCAGAATGCCATATTTTTTGACCATACGATTGTAACGTTCCAGAATTTTGAGTTTCCAATCGGCAGAGCGTTGCAGCTTTTCGAGTTCTTCTTTTTGGGTTTCCTCTAAAAAGTGCCAAAAGCGATTTTCATCTAGGGCGTATTTAGCATTAAAATCATTGGTGTCACCCATGTAAAAGCCATTGCCTGAACGGTACAATGCCTGTGCTTCTTGCACGGTATTTCCTGCTGCTTTAACGTCTTCTAAGCAAGTACCCGTTAAGGCTTTTTCTATGGCAGCTTCCAGTGCCTGTTCGTTAGTTTGTGATACCATATTAACTCACTTTTATTTTTCCCGTTACCGCACTATCTATCAACGTGGCTTTGTATTCTTTCAGCTTTTCGATTTGGGTTTGTTGTAGGGAAATTGCTTGGTCGTACTTGAGTTCTTGCTCATTAATAAATTGTACAATTTTATTCTGCTCCTTAATAGGCGGACATAATATTTTAAGAGAAGAAATATAACCGGAACTAATGTTCATTTGACTGGTTTCGTTGCCAGCATCTCTTATAAAGGAATACGCCATTACGAAATAGTAAAAAGCAAATTCATTGAATACTTCATCTCTAAAAACCATTGCACAACAAGCTTGATTATATGTTGCTTTTATACCCAACAAACTAACTCTGCCTCTTGTAACCCCTTGGCCATACATTGCCATTAGCAAAGCCCCAACAGGTGCTAATCTAGTCGCGGAATTTTTTAATCCAGCTTCAGTGATATGTTCCTCTGTTTCGAAAATTGTTCTGTAATTAACTTCACCTGTCTTTACCCAAGGTATTTTCCCTCCCCAATAAGTTTCTTTGGATCTGTCAGGAGTAGCTCCTGTATCTATTTTAGCAACATGGAACATTTTCTTCACCTCCCAATGCTCCGGAATCTCTTCAATCCATTCCACACCAGAGTCTTTGAAGTTTACGTTGGGGTCTAAGCCTTTGGTTACTGCATTTTGAATGATGATTTGCTTGCGTTCTTTGAGTAGCTCAATCATCTTTTCTTTTTGGGCAATGACACGGTCTATTTTGGCGGTTTTCTCGTCTAAGAAATTGGCAATGGCGGTTTGTTCTTCTTTGGGTGGATAGGCCAATAAACTATTCGCAATATGATTAAAGCTGATTGTCTGCCTCACCCCAGAACCTAAAAGTTTCATGTAGGCAACATCATATCTGTGCAACAGATAATTGAAATAGGATTTGTTAATCTCAATCGCATTTTTAAGCACAATGTAACCTGAGCTTACAACAACGTTTATATCAGAAAGCCCGATTCTCAGACTGATTAAGTCATAATTTAAATTCAGAGGATTGACCAAATATTCTCCAGCTAAAACCTCTTGATATGAAGCTTTTGTTGACTCAGGAACTTTTTCATCATCCTTGTAGACAACCTTACCAAAACTTATTGACCCACAATTAAGACTTGAATTGGTTACTTTCTTCTTTTCCAGAAAAACATGCTTTAGCTTTTTTATATCCCAATGTTCAGGAATATCGCCCATCCAATACTCCCCAGAATCCTTGTAGGCGGAATATTTTGGAAACGCTGTTTTTGTTTTTACCATTTCCATATCTCAATCGCTTTAGTGGCTAATAAACTGGCACGTTCTTCAATTGTACCTTCATTCCATTGTTCCTTGTCAAGAAAAGCAGTGGTCATTTTTAAAGAAGAGTACTCTTTAAGCGTTTTCTTTTTGTCTTCCCAAGCTTGGTTCCGAAGCTTGCTGTTTAGGTTTTTTGTAATGAGCGTAAGATTTCCAAGCGTCAGCAACTTCTGCTTTCGTTTGAATTTTGCCAATTCATCAAAATCGGGTTCTGCCCAGTTTTCTTCCCACTTTTTGGGCATCATGTGTTCTACCGAAAATGATTTGGATGAAAGGGTTTTAGAATCAGAGTATTCAGAATCCAAGTCTTTCAAGGCAATAATATACAGCAGTTCACCCGCTTGCTTATTGGAAAGCACACTGCTTTTAACCGCTTCTTTTATTTCAAGTTCTGTAGGGAAACGGTTTCCAAACTCTGTGAATGAGGCTAAGATTTCCCGTAAATGCGCACTGCTGATATCCACCGAAGTAGGGTCATCCTTATCAATAGGCTTTTCTAAAGCTCTGATGATTTGGATAAAGAGATTGTTGTAATTCTTGGTGGTGAATTTGCAAATCTGCCGTAAGGCTAAAAATGATTCTAGAAGCGAAAATGCCTTCAACAAATCTTCCTGGTCCGCAATGTTCTTGTACAGATACAAAACCAAAGGGAAAATGGTGGTGATTTCAAGGTTTTCAAGTAGGTGAAAAAATCGTTTTTCCGAATCGCTAAACTTGATTTCCACCAGTTCTTTTTCTTGCGGCATTTTCGAATAAATAGTAGCCAAGCTGCTCAAACGCAACAAAAAGTCTTTTTTCTCTTCTACTGTTTTATCCTTTAAGTAAAGTTTGTATTCCTTAAACAAACGGTCGAGGCGTATCTCTTTTTTTGTTTCGATAATTAGGAAGCAGTAAAGCAATAATTCCATATTATCACGCTTTACACGCCCTGATGAACGCTCGGTACCCCAATAGTCAACTTGTTCTTCATCATTTTCAAAAACAGCCAACCATTTGCTATCGTAAAGTTCTACCAATGAGGGTTCTTTGAACATGTAGTTCTTCAGCAATTCACCAATAGTGAGTCGTACACCTAAAGAGTTAATGGTATCGAATATTTCCTGTTCGTCATCATCTTTATCGAGTAACATGCTAATCACGGGTATTTTGTGCAACAGCACCTGTTTTAGCATTTCCCGTCTTTGGTCATCAATGTCTTTAAGCTTTTCCAAAAAGAAAGTATAGGCTTGAAGAATTGAACTGGAATCTTCCTTGGTTATGGTTTCGGGAGCTTCCATTACTTTAGAGAAATTGGGGGTATCAATACGGCTGTGACGCATTCTGTAATGGCGTTTACCATAACTGTCTTCAAACCACAGTAAATTCTCTAAGCTGTTTTTCAGATTCGGCAGTTCACCTGAAACGGTATCTGCTAGTGCCTTTAAAAAGATAGAAATGGTTGTCAGTCGCTGTTGGCCATCAATGAGTTCCACCACATTTTCGCTTAGGTTTCTACTTTCCTTTTGTTTGGTGATGATGGTGCCAATAAAATGCTCGCTGTTATCGCCTTTTTCGTAGGCTTCCAATTCATTGAGTAGGTGTTCCCAGAAAATTGTCCAATTCTCTTCAGACCACACATAAGCCCTTTGGAAAAATGGAATTTCATATTGTAAGCTGCCCTGATAGAAGGACTGTAGTTTTTCTTTGTTTGCGTTGATCATTATACTCCCAATATTACTTTGATTAGACCTTCGTTCAATTCTTCCAATTCAAGGATTTCTGCACTCACTTCCTCAATAGGCCGCAATGGTTTATGTTGATAGAAATACTTATTAAAACTGATTTCATAACCAATTTTAGTTTTGTCCAAATCAATCCAGGCTTCTTCTACATGCGGTTTTACTTCCCGTAAAAAGTAGTCATGTATGTGCTCTGCCAAAGGCACGCTTTCACTATCACGCAAGTCGGTTTGGTTTTCGTAAACGATGAATTCGTCTTTGTTACTGCTTGGATAGTACCCGTAATCAGGCAATTGCTCCACCGTGCAATCTAAATGGTGCAGGAGTTGGTCGAGCTTATCACCACTGAACTTTTGCTTTTTCTTGATGACCTTTTCGGCTGTTTCGTCATACCAACTTACGGCAGCCAATATTTGGTTTTTATCGCTAGCAGAAAGCTTTGATTTTAGAGCTTTCAGTTCTTGGTTTACGTCCTCTAAGAAGATGTTGTAATCGCTGTATTCTTCCGTGCCAATGGTAGTCATCAATTGTTGGGCGGTTTCCATAATTTCCCTTTGCTTTTTCCAAGTAGCAGCAGCCGTCAAGGTCTTACGTTTTTTGGCGTTTAAGTCAATGTCGTTTTTCTCGCACCAATCCAGTATTTCCTTTTGAATCGACTTTAAATCGGAGTACACTTGTTCGCCATAGGTCTCGTAAGCCCATTGCATCGGTTCCTTTAAGATTTTGTCGAAGCGTAAATCAGTAATGCGTACGGCTGAGAATTGGGCTTTCAGTCGGGCAGGGCGGTCAATGGTTACTTTGTAATAGCCAAAGTCTGTGTTGTTAAAAACCTTGGCGGCTAGTCCGTCTTCACCTTGGCGTTCTATGCTTTCAAAATTGGCATACGCCTGTTGAATTTCTTTGATGTGATTAGGGGTCAATTCACAGTTTTTGTTACCCAAATTTTTTCGCAGTTTAGCAAAACGCTGCGAAGCATCTATGAGCAAAACTTTGTCTTTTCGATTAGCAGCCTTGTTGTTATTCAATAGCCATATGTAGGTAGTAATGCCCGTATTGTAAAACAAGTTATTAGGCAATTGGATAATGCAATCGAGCCAATCGTTTTCAATGATATACCTGCGGATGTTGCTTTCGCCACCACCTGCATCACCAGTAAACAAGCTGGAACCATTATGTACCGAAGCAATACGAGAACCCAAAGGGCTTTGGCGAGTCGGTTTCATTTTGTTGACCATTTCCATCAAAAACAACAACTGTCCGTCCGATGAACGTGGCGTGGCATCTGCTTCTTCGGCATTACCCCAATAATCGGTGAGCGTTACCACAAAACGCGGGTCAATGATGTCTTTTCCGTCTTTGATATATTTCACCTCACTGCTCCATGATTTGCCATAAGGCGGATTGGAAAGCATAAAATCAAAGGTGTTTCCGGAAAACTCGTCTGTAGATAGGGTAGAACCCACACGAATATTTTCAGGGTTGTTGCCCTTAATCATCATGTCGGACTTACAAATGGCATAAGTCTCGTCATTGATTTCCTTGCCGTACAGGTAAACATCCCCCATTGCCCGAATGGCCCCTTCTTCATCTTTGATGAAGTTTTGCGATTCGGTCAACATTCCACCTGAACCACAAGCAGGGTCGTAAATGGTCATTACGGGCGGCAATTGGTCTTTGATAGGGTCAAAAACAATATGCGTCATCAGGTCAATAACTTCACGAGGTGTAAAGTGCTCTCCTGCTTCTTCGTTGTTTTCTTCATTGAACTTTCTGATTAGTTCTTCAAAGACATAACCCATTCCTAAGTTAGAAAGTGGTGGAAGTTTTCTACCGTCTGGGTCTTCCTTTTCAAAAGGAGTTAGATTAATGTGTGGCGAAGTGAATTTCTCCAACACATCCAACAACACATCTTTGGAAGCCATGTGTCGGATTTGGCTTTTCAGTTTGAACTTATCAATGATCTCTTTTACGTTTAGGCTAAAGCCGTTGAGATAATCTTCAAAGTTGGCTTGTAGAATCTGCTGACTATTTGTGGCAGTGTCGTAAAGGCGTTGTAACGTCCATTCGCTGGTATTGTAGAATACATATCCGCTAGCGTCTTTCAATCCAGTCTCATCCCATTCAGTAAATCCTGCCTCATCTCTTTGAAAAGCAAGTTCTTCCATCACGGCTTCTTTTGTGGTTTCAAGCAAAACATCAAGTCTTCGTAAAACCACCATTGGCAGAATTACATCACGGTATTTACCTCTTACATAAACATCCCTCAGGCAATCGTCAGCGATTGACCAGATGAAGCTTATTAATCTATTATGTACGGATTGGTTCATTTATTTTCTTTTGTACTTATTATCAATTCTTTTATGTCAACATCTAAGATTTGGGCGATCTCACTCAAAACTTCCAGTCTAGGTTGTTGTCTGTTCTGCACATAACCGTTGACCATGTTGTAACTCTTCCCCAGTTTTTCAGCCAACCATGTTTGCTTAATCCCTTTCTCTTCGAGTACTTCCTTTATGCGGTTCATTACGTCTAAGATTATCTTACCAAGATAATACAATTTTCAGCTATCTCATTTTTCAATATAAATATAGGTCGAATTATTGTCATGCTATTTGCTTGCGAAGGGCTAGTTCTTTTGGTTTTTCTGCGTTTGAAAAGAGCATAGGACAAATCAAATTTGTTAAAATGAGCGGCTAGCTTTCTTTGCTTGAAAGAACAACAGACGTAGCGCAGGCGTCGTATATTGGGGAGGAGTTGGCCAAGAAACCAAAGAGAAATTTTTACTACCTCAACATTTAATAGTGAATACGGCTCGGAAACATCGAGGCTATCTCGGCCTCTTTAAGCCTGTAATTGTGATGACTGTTTGGAGACTACTGGCTCTTCAATGAGTAAGCCTCGGTTGTTGAATGCGGAATAAATGTAGGTTTAACACTCTTAAAATCAGAATAAACTGTTGGTCATCCCCCAGTGAATTCAAAGCTGATTGTCTACAACTACTTTTCAAATATTTTAATCTCTTCTAGATATTCGTAGTTCTAACCTTCGACCTTTGGGCCATTCATTCTCTGACGTTTTCGCTGGTACTCTAAATATGGAAATATTTTTTAAGTGTAGTAGGTGTTGTAACTTCTAAACAATAGGTTACTACAAGGATATGACTCGGTGACTCTTTTGGTGACTTATTTTTAACAATAATAGCTTATATTGCTCAACAAATCAATAATCAAACAGGGCTATAATGGCCCATAATTATATTTTTGAAGACTATTACGGATTATTGTTGGCATGACTAGCTGACTGTTAATCAGTAGGTCCTTGGTTCGAGTCCAAGAGGAGGAGCATTGATAAAGAGAGCCACTTACGAAGATAATTTGTGAGTGGCTTTTTTATTTGCATGTAATTTGCACGTGGAAATCTTTTTGTAATACCTATACTCTAGTCGACAATAATATTGTTGACCTTGCACAAAGTATTCTACTAGACTAAAACACTTTATCATGAGTACCCAACTGAATATGAAGTTCAGATCAGATGTTCTAGAGTCTGCTTTGATGATCGAAAATCAACTAAATACTCTGCTGTTATGGTTATTAAGAATTGAAGATAAAACATCAAGAACACTTAGTGGCAAGAGCAGTTCATTGTCATTTAAAAACAAAATTGATCTACTCTTTGATCTTAAAATGTTAAAGAAGAAGGACTATGCGCACCTTCTGTTTTTCATGGAGATAAGGAATCAGGTTGTCCATAATTTTGGAGTGAATTCCTTTGAAAAAGTATTCGATTGGTTACAGAGCAACAAAGCTAAAAAGCTATTAGAATTTTATCCGCTGGACAAGAAAACGACATTAAAAACCATGTATGAACTCAGCTTTGGTAAATTCGCTACAAAAGCTATGGATATTCTAATAGATGGAATTGATAAAGTTAAAGACCAACTGATTGATGAAAATAACAATAAAATTAAATTGATCGAACATGAGTTTAATGAAAAGCTAATTAAGGCCCTGTCAGACAGTATTGACGAGGTTTTTGCGGAGGTTGATAAGATTATTGATAAACCTTTTACCGAGTTACCTAGTCTTAATTTGGGGAAAGGATGAAGGCCCTTTTACATAAAAAAATCGATAAAAAAATGAAAGAGAATTAATTAATTCAACTCGCACCAGTTTCTCTTTTTGGCACATCAATTCTTCTTATTGCTTCAATCATTTTCAAAACCTCCTGATCTTCAATATTTAGATTTCTTAGATGTTGTTCAATATTTAAAATATAATCTTTGCATTTTCCAGATATCCCCTCCGCTTTGTAAGCTCTCATGGCCAAAGTGTGATAGTCTTCAACTAGAATGTTAACTCCTTCGTATATTGGTGTTATTGATTCAACCAATCTACCATCTTCAAGCCGAACTGTAGTTTTTTTTCAAGGTAAAAGCTTTTCCCTCACGTTTTTGAAGGTAATTAAGAATAACCTCTTTTTTATTGTCAGGGAATTCGAAAAGTAATCCCTGACAAATGGAGTCTGTATGCTTTTCGATATTTAACGTAGGACCAGGACTCTTCTTAGTCCCCCAATTTCTAACAGAGGCTTTATTGAACTTACAATGATAGCCAATGAGATCAGCTTTTCGGGATGATATACAGTCATATTTTTGTTGCCAACCATCCCACATTAACGAACCATAACCAAATACCCACATAGTTTTAATATCTACAATAAAAACATTGTTTTAGGAAGAATAAAGATCAATAGCCCCAGCAATAATTCTTTGCAAAGATTAATAGTGTTTGCTGAATTAATTTTCAGTACTAAGTCTTACTTATAACAATCGGTACAAATCAACAACTAATCCAAAACTATTGCCAAACTAGATCAAACGAATATTCAAAGCTATTCATTACAATCTCTCATAATCCCAAGCTACGATCTGCTTGACGATTCAATCCCAGCTGCTTTTCTAGTTTGGAATAGCTCAATTCCCTATGAATAGTACTGCCCTTGAATGCTATTCCGTCTTTGCGAAAGGAAACGCCATAGGCCCTGCCATTTCGGCGTTTATATAACCTCATTTCAATTCCATTCCTGATGACAGGATTCAAAGGGCATTATTTGGCTGGAATTTATAGCGTGCGATGGACAAATTGCTGTTAAGCAATTCATTGCCGGCTAAATGAAACCTGTGGTGGAGCGATTCCAAAATGTCGGTATTAAAGTATGACCTGGCAGCTTTAATTTTTGGGTTGGATGGTGCTTTTTGGAATAGAGTGGAACGAAGGGTTGGGTTTTAGGCGAAGCCGTTGCGAGTTCGAACGAGGCCTGCCAGGAGGATTGAGCCCTTGGCGAAAGACTGGCAGCGGGAGGCCGCATTAGGCGGTTGACTTTACCGAGTGAGTCCGCAGGCGAGCACAAACATGGGCAGCGGTACCGATAGAAATTTTGAGTGGTTAATGTGGGGTAATTTCTATCGGAAAGGTAGCGGCCGTGAGGACCGACGCCAGCCAAAGCAAAGTGCATGACAGGTGGGAATCCGGGGGTCATTGGCACCAACTGGCGTGATACTTTGCTGGCCAGGAGTGTTCGAACGCCTTATTACCGTGCATTACTTAGGTCTCTTGTGACATTTACTGACTTAAAACGTCTAATGAATTATAAACAACTATCCAGTATAATCATTACGTCTTGTAAACAGATGTGCATGGATTAAAGAGAAACTATTCCCTGCCTCAAACAGACAAAAAAATTTAATTGTAAACCTATGAATCTCAACCTGCACTTTCGTGGAATAAATGCGGAATCATTTCGAGCCACCCTATTGGTTTTATTGATTGTCCTTGTTTCTTCCTGCGAAAGCGATGACTCACAAATTAACCCTGTTTTTGAAACTGGAACGATTCAAGTTAACGTGACAACTTCTGGAGTAGAGTTGGACTCAGATGGTTACGTGATTTATCTGGACGGAACTCCTAAACCAGTAGGAGTTGACGGAACGGTTCAGTTTGATTCTGTGGAACTTGGTTGGCATTATGTTAGCGTTACCGGTGCCAGATTAAATTGTGACGCCGAACAGGGAAGAGAACAAATGGCTCATTCATCCTTTGGACGCATAACTAATGTTAATTTCGATGTGATCTGCACAACAAAGCCAATTGTATTTAGAGCAACCAGGGGTTACGGAGAACGCGATATTTATCGGATGAATCTAGATGGAAGTGGCCAGGTTAAAATTACTGAAAACGGAAGTGGATGGGGCCCGCGCTGGTCACCAGACGGAATGAGAATATCTTACCTAGGACCTGACGATAATATATTCATTATGGACGAAGACGGTTCGAACAAGACGCTTGTCTTAGAAATTTCAGGAACAGCTTCACCAGCTGCATGGTCACCTGATGGAACTAAATTGGTTACTATCAATGAGGGTGATATTTATTCAGTTAACACAGACGGTACTGAAGCCACCAAACTGACTAACTTTGGTGATGATGTCGTTGTTGCTGACCCTGACTGGGGGCCTGCAAGTGACCCCAGGATCGTTTTTACTTATTGGAGGGCTAATGGCCCTGATAGAGAAGAGCAGGGTATATTTATAATGAATGATAATGGTTCATCGATTACCCGATTAACAACGGGAGATGATCATCAACCTGCTTGGTCCAAAGATGGAACCAAAATCGCTTTTACACGTCATGGAGAGGAAGTAGCAATATTCATTTTAGATCTTAGCAGCGGAACTATCACGAAACGGGGTTATTCTAATGGCACTTGGGAAATGATGCCAAGATGGTCTCCTGACGACTTAGAACTCACATTTTCAGCTATATTCGATGAGACGGATGTGTTTATTGGTTATTCACTTGAATCAAGCTCTGTCAATTTAACTCAATGTGTAGATGTAAGTGAAGCAGAATCTGACTGGAGACCCGATATATAAGCTACAATAAATAGACTTAAGAACCAGTCGCTTTATAAATAACCTTTACAGTTTTAAGCGTTTCCTTACTTCTTTGCTCTGCCTGCCACAGATCGTAATTTTTTTGCATATTCAGCCACATCTCGGCCTCGGTATTAAAGGCCTTAGCAAGCCGCAAAGCCATATGAGGGCTTACTCGATTATGCTTATTCACAATTTCAGACAAACTCTGCCGGCTAATTCCCAAAGCTTTGGCCGCTTCGGTAATCGTCAACTCCAATTCATCCAGATAAAGCCCTTTTAAAACTTCTCCTGGATGTGGTGGATTAAACATCTTAGACTTCATATCCTATTTTTCCTTAATGGTAATCTTCCAAATCCATATCAAATGCATCACCATCCTCGAACCTAAATGTAATACGCCAGTTCCGGCTGATTGTCAGAGACCAATAACCCTTTCGATCGCCAGTTAACTGATGCAATCGACCTCCTGGGATATTAATCCCATTCACCGATGTTACGCTATCTAATACCGCCAATACCAATCGAATTTTCTTCAAGTATTGATCGGGTAATCCACTGGCATCTCCCCTTTCAAAATACTTTTTTAGACGTCGATGCTTGATGTTACGAATCACAGATCAATTTACACTTTTAAACGTTAACCGTCAATAGATGGTTGACAATAGTTGAAATACTGTTGCAACCAGATTTTACATCCCCATGAGACCTCTCAAAAACCTACATCGGTCATCAAATCCCATTGTTCAAAAGCTGGCATTGACAACCATCCATATTCAAGCCAAAAGGATTGAGCATAGGCCCCGTTGATTGCTAGCCTTAGCTGGTCTTCATTCTCAAAGAAGTTAACGCTAGAAGGGGAATCAGGTGGTGTTAGGTTTAAGTGATCATTACAGAAGACCTCCCGGGTGCAAATGCTATCGGTGTGCCATTTGAGGTTTACAGAAATTTTGGTAGAAGATTAAAGACCCAAAGACTAAGATAGAATATTGACTTTCGTTAAAATACAACCTTGGTATTGGGCAAAGCAGCAATTATCCGTGCTTTTTCGGTATCGGAAAGATTGTTGCCACCAAGCTCCAGTACATCTAGGTAAGAGAGCGCGTTTATGTTATCTGGAATGAATTTCAAATGATTATTCCTGAGCAGTAGCACTTGCAGTGTCTTTATTTCAGCCAAACGATTAAATGCTTGCTCCAGATTTAGGTGCGAATTGTCATCTAACACCAGACCAGCTAACTTCAATTCAGCAATATTTGGTGGAACGCGCTTAAGATTGTTGCTTTCCAAATTCAATATTATCAGCGAGGTCATTGATGAAAGTACACCAATCACCTGGTCAATATCCATGTTGGGATTATGGTCTAAATGAAGCTCCTCTAGTACAGTCAATTCCTTCATTTCAGAGGGTAAAGTTGATATGTTTAGCCCAGTCAAGTACAGAAAATCAAGTTTGGGAATCTCAGCGAGAGAATTGACTGTTTGCACAACATTCAGATTCGTGTTATAGGCAAAATCTATTTCTCTTAACTTAGGTAGGTTGAGAAGCACTTTCGGGAAACTTTTGAAGTTATTTCCACGCAAGTTGAGAACCTGCAACTCTTTAAGATCCTCAAGATTTTCAGGTAATGTGGATATTTCGTTATCCTGAATACTCAATAATTCAAGTCCTTTTAGGTTTTCGATTCCTCTGGGTAAATCACTTAGATTACAACCTTTAATACGTAATGATTTGACACCTTCAAGATTATGAAGGTTTTTCTGGAAACTTGAAACTTGATCACATTCAAGATTCAATTGTGAAAGATCCTGAGGCATTCTTAGCAATGGATCTGCAGATGAATCCTGACTATAAAGTGGTACTCGAGTAACGATCAAAAGGAATACCAGAAAAGTATATAGCTGATTCATTTCAAAACTTTGGATGAAGACATCTCCTACCAGCACTTTTTGAAACCCTGGTCATTTGCTATTGAGTGTAGATAAATATACAAAATTCAAGACATATGCTAAGCATGGCATAACCCAGCAAAACGATGAGCGGCACTCCCTTTAAGTAATTCCATATTCTTGGAATAAACTTCAATTCCGTCACGGAATAGTCTTCTTCTTAGCAACTCCATTCTCCAAATTTCCGTGGTCTAACGCCAACTCCAACACTTTAACTTTAAACACCACTAGTATCACAACAATTATTGTCCAGGGAGGGAAATCTCTGTAACTTTTTATTTAAATCAAGTAGCTAGCTATTCATCTCGAAGATATTCCACAGGATTGGCATTGACTGTCCTAATGGATATTCTGCTTATGGTTATGAAGGTAATTACTGCAAATGCCACACCAGGTAAGGCATATAGCCACCACGGAGTTTCAACTCTGTAAGCATAGTCTTCCAGCCAAAGTTGTGACCAGTAAATAGCCATGGGAACCCCTATGGCTAAACCGATCGCAATAAGCTTGAAGTGTTCTTTACTTAGCAGGTTGAGAAGACTAATAATCCCTGCTCCGAGAATTTTTCTTATGGCGACTTCCTTAACGCGCCGTTGAAGTGAATAAGTGGTCAAACCTAACAAACCGAGGCATGCAATGAAAATGGCCAAAGATGATAATGCGCCTGATAGCTTCCTGGTAGTTATCTCCTTTTCATAACCACTTTCCAGAGCCTCATCAAGAAAATGGTAGGTTAATGGAAGCTCACTAAATCGATTATGTATTGTTTCCAAATGATCAAGGGCTTCCAGTGTCTTGCCTGGCTGAGTTTTAAAATACAGCTTATTCGTATTTGAGGGTCTGCATCGCAAGATGATTGGGGCAATAGTGCCGTACAATGATTCATAATGGAAATCTTTTACAACACCCACTATTTCACCGCCTTTTTCTCCCCAAAATTCCAGCTTCTCTCCGATGGGATCTGTCAATCCCATAATTTCCACAGCTTTCTCATTGACCATATAGTTCAATGTGTCTGAAGAAAATTTCTCTGAAAAAAAGCGTCCTTGAACCAACTGAAGATCCAGTATTTCTGCCATCCCAAAATCAACAGACTGGATACCCATCCAGTGTTGCTTCTCCGGATCTCTTGTCGACCACTTAACATCTGATGTTCTTCCATTTGATCCGAAGAAGTCGCTGTTAGAGGAGCTAACGCTTTGTATGGAAGCATTTTTGCGCAGTTCTGTCTTCAATGCTTGATAGTGCTTCTTTGTTTGGACATCCAGGGGGACATATACAACATTCTCCTTATTGAGACCTAAGTCCTTATCTTGCAAATAAACCAGTTGTTTATGTACTACTAGCGCACCTGCCATTAAGAACACAGCTATCGCGAATTGAAAGATGACTAGTCCTTTTCTTAGCATCGCAGGCCCGATATTTTTTGACAATCTCCCTTTCAGAGCGCTTACCGCGTGGAACGAAGCTAAAAATACTGATGGATAAATAGCTGAAAAAATCACCGTGAGCGCACTTATACACAGCAACAGACTATAAAAAATCGGGTCTGAAATATTCAGCCTTATATCCTTAGACACAAACTGGCTGAAAGCAGGTAGGGTAATATGAACTAAAATAAGCGCAAAGATTAATGATCCAATCACCAAAAGTCCTGACTCCAATAGGAATTGAGATACAAGCATTCCCTTTCCAGCACCCAGTACCTTTTTTACCCCAATTTCTCGAGACCTATTACCTGAACGGGCTGTGGTGAAATTGATAAAATTAAAACAGGCAATGATCAGTGTCAATGCGGCAATGATTGAAAACATAATCACCTGATCCATTCCACCAGCTAGATATCGGTCCTGGAACTTATCTAATCGCAAGGTAAAATACGAGGTCCCTCCCAAAGTCTCCGGCATATCTCTGATCTTATCATTAACCTCAGTTATATCAGCTTCATCACTTAGTAGCAGATAAGTAAAAACCCATGCATTTCCCCAGCTCTCAGGATGAGCTTGAAAACGGAGATAGTTATCGATAGGAAGCATGACATCAAATTGTATGGTGGACTGACGTGGCATTTTCTGAAATACCCCTGAAACTGTAAATTCAATTTCTTCTCCCCCACCGAGAAGTGAAAATCTC
>BQJT01000012.1 GCA_021604845.1 Cyclobacteriaceae bacterium | reverse complement strand
CTTTTTTTATTTTTGTGAGGATTAATTTTCAGGTGCTATAACGAGAAAATACTGATCAATGAAAAAAGCAGTAAAACCTTCTGAGGCTTATTTAGTGTTGCAGGACGGTCAAGTTTACCAGGGAGTTGCCATAGGTAAAATTGGTACTACCGGAGGTGAGATTTGCTTTAATACTGGTATGACTGGATATCAGGAAATCTACACCGACCCATCCTACTACGGGCAAATTATTATCAACACCACTTCCCATATCGGAAATTACGGTGCGGTTAACTCAGAACAGGAGTCAGACAAACCCAAAATAAGTGGGTTAGTAGTAAATAGTTTCTCCAGTGACTACAGCCGTAACGTAGCAAATGAATCGTTACATCATTATCTGGAACGGAATAATGTAGTTGGTATCAGTGAAATAGATACCCGGAAGTTGGTCCGGCATATTCGCAACAAAGGAGCAATGAATGCCATTATCTCATCGGATATTGCTGATCTCGGCGAAATTCAGAATAAGTTAAAAGATGTTCCGGATATGGATGGATTGGAGCTGGCATCTGCGGTATCGACAACTCAAAGCTATTTCGTTGGAGACCCTGAGGCTAAGTGGAAAATTGCAGTATTGGATCTTGGGGTTAAAAAGAGCATACTTAGTAATCTTTCCAGCCGAAACTGCTATTTGCAAGTATTTCCGGCGCAGACACCATTCGATGAAATGGAAGCCTGGGAACCACATGGGTATTTCATAAGCAACGGCCCCGGCGATCCAGCCCCTATGGATTACGCGGTAGACACTACCAGGCGTATCTTAGATGAGGATAGGCCGGTTTTCGGTATTTGCCTGGGTCATCAAATACTGGGGCTAGCATGCGGGGTTTCGACCTATAAAATGCATAATGGTCATCGGGGACTTAACCAACCAGTACTTAACATCCAGTCCGGTCTATGTGAAGTAACTTCTCAAAATCATGGTTTTGGTGTGTCTGCTGAAGCATTGGAACAGGCCGAACACCTGATAGTAACCCATAGAAATCTAAATGATGATACCATCGAGGGTATGAGGGTAAAAGGTAAGCCAGCTTTTTCTGTTCAGTACCATCCTGAAGCTTCTCCGGGACCTCACGACAGCCGCTACCTGTTTGACCAATTCCTCGAATTAATACAGGAAAATATAATCAGAAAAATAAAAACCGATGAGTTTAATTGAAAGCATACATGCCAGGCAGATCCTGGATAGTCGTGGTAATCCTACTGTTGAAGTGGACGTAATAACCAGCAGTGGGTTTCTGGGGCGGGCAGCTGTACCTTCCGGAGCTTCTACCGGAGTGCATGAAGCAGTAGAACTAAGAGATGAAGATGAGCAGCGATTCATGGGTAAAGGTGTATCCAAAGCAGTTGCGAACGTAAATCAAAATATTACCAATGAACTGGTGGGTTTTTCTGTGTTCGAGCAAGCGCTGATCGACCAGACGATGGTAGACCTGGATGGTACCGAAAACAAGTCTAAGCTTGGAGCAAACGCCATATTAGGAGTTAGTTTAGCGGTTGCTAAGGCTGCAGCGCAGGAATCTGGTCAGAGTTTATTCAGATATGTTGGCGGGGTTAATGCACGTATTTTGCCTGTACCGATGATGAATATTTTGAACGGAGGAAGTCACGCGGATAACTCGATTGATTTTCAGGAATTTATGATTATGCCTACTAATGCACCTTCTTTTTCAGAGGCATTACGCATGGGTACTGAGGTTTTTCACCATCTGAAAAAAGTATTAAGTAGCCAGGGGCTTTCCACAAACGTGGGAGATGAAGGTGGGTTTGCACCCAATATAACTTCTAATGTGGGGGCTTTAGAGGTAGTACTTCAGGCCATTGAAAAAGCCGGATACCGCCCTGGAGAGGACATTTCAATTGCCCTGGATGCCGCGAGTTCTGAATTTTACGATATTGAATCAAAGACTTATCATTTTAAAAAATCTACCGGTGACCGACTTACCTCAGCGGAGATGGCTCAATATTGGAAAGATTGGGTTGATCAGTATCCTATAATATCAATTGAAGATGGTATGCATGAAGACGATTGGGAGGGTTGGAAACTCCACACCGAATTGGCCGGAGATAAAGTACAGCTGGTAGGTGATGATCTATTCGTAACCAACGTGAAAAGACTAGGTAGAGGAATCGATGAAGGTATTGCGAATTCAATATTAATTAAAGTGAATCAGATTGGTAGCCTTACTGAAACCATTAATGCTGTGAACCTTGCCACCAGCAATAGCTATACTAGTGTAATGTCTCATCGCTCCGGCGAAACTGAGGATAACACCATTGCAGATCTGGCTGTGGCACTAAATACCGGGCAGATCAAGACGGGCTCCGCCTCGCGTTCTGATCGAATGGCCAAGTACAATCAGTTGATAAGGATAGAAGAAGAACTCGGGAATACCGGAGTGTTTTTAGGCAAGGACTTTCGATAATCCAGGTAGTAACCCTACCGGCAACTTCGGTATGGTGTTTTGGTGGAGTTAGCAACTGATTGTCTTTGATTTGTAATGGTACCGGTATGATCCGGATCAATTTTTTGTACTGAATCGTACTATTATTCGTTTCATCAGGTAGTACTTTTTAGATTTTGCCAACAAATGTTTATCTTGACATCGATTTTTATAAAGTCATTTATGATCAAACTTAAACGGCTGAGCAGAAATTTTTACTTTATCTGCACTATACTTTTTCTGGTCTGGATGTTGTTTTTCGACTCAAATGATCTATTCCTTCAATTTCAACGAAGTAAGAAATTAAACCAACTTGAGGCAAAGAAGGCATTTTATACCACAAAAATTCAGGAGGTTGAAATGGATCGAAAGGAACTGTTAAGTGACCAGGATTTGTTGGAAAAGTATGCCCGTGAAAAATACCTGATGCGGAAGCCTTCGGAGGATTTGTATATCGTAGTTGAAAAGTCCGAATAGGGATAGTAATAAGGCATCCTGTAGATATTTAGCGGGCGAATGATAAATTTCATGCTATGAAAAAACTTGTCCAGATATCCCTGTTTATGCTGCTCACCACCATGTGCTTTGGGCAAAAATATTACGATCCGGAAGCTGAACCCTCGTTCTTTGACCGTACATATTTTGGTGGAGATTTCAGTTTTCAGTTTGGAGACTTAACAGTGATCAATATTTCTCCACTAATTGGTTACATGCTAACTCCTCGATTGTCAGTCGGCCCCGGAATAACTTATCAATACCTAAAAGGGGAAGCTTACGACGTGTTCGGAAGAAGATACAGCTACGACTCAAATATTTTTGGTTGGAGCGCCTTTGCCCGCTACCATATTACTCCCATGTTTTTTGCTTATACTGAGTATGAGGCGCTTAAGGTAGATTTCCCCACAGTAGATGGCAGCCAATTAGTTAAAGATTGGGTGCCGGGTTATTTTATTGGAGGGGGAGTTTTTCAACCCGTTGGAGGCCGGGCCGGCATCGGATTAACTGTTTTATTGAATCTTCTGTACGATGAGCGCAAATCACCTTATAACAGTAACCTGGTGATACGCGCGGGTATTACCCTATAGGGTCGATTGACTTAAGTTCAAATCTTTTTGCCAATTCGTTTAAAGACTCTGTTACCGGATCCAATAATGGAATGCCCGATACCAGACGCTGTTGCTCCATTTCCCGCTCCGGATCTCCTGGAATTAGTACCGGCGGTGCACCTTCCGCCGCTTTAGACGACCTGAATCTGTTAATCCATCGATCCATCTCCAATTTAAATTCTTCCGCAGGGCGGAATGCATCAACCCTCATAGCTCCCAGGAAGTGGCCGATACCTTTACCTACCGGATCACAGCTTGGTTCCAGGAAGCTGACAAAAGGAGGGACCCACGGACCAAAGTTCGCTCCCGAAAAAACTGCCGAAAATATGTCAACAATGCTACCAAGGCAATATCCTTTGTGGCTGCCCGATTCACGAGTGCCCCCCAAGGGCACTAAGGCACCTCCCAGTTCAACACAGCTGGCGTCGTTGCTGGGTGCCCCATTTTTATCCTGGGCCCAACCCAGAGGAATTGGTTGTTGCTTGCGTTTCATTATTTCCAGTTTTCCGTTAGCAACAGTAGTGGTGGCGAAATCTGCAACAAATGGTGGCTGATGCTTTGCAGGAATTGCCACTGCAATAGGATTGGTTCCCAGCAGCCTTTCAGCGGAAAAAGTTGGAGCTACCAAAGGGCTGGCATTGGTCATTGAAATGCCTACCATGTCGTGAGCCACCGGCATCAGTGCATGGTATCCGGCAATTCCGAAATGATTGGAATTTCTAACAGATACCCACCCGGTACCCACTGCATTTGCTTTTTCAATAGCTATTTTCATAGCGTAAGGCGCCACTACTAAACCCAGACCACCATCGCCGTCAACCACCGCAGTGCTGGGTGTCTGATGAACCACCCGAATATCAGGTGAACTGTTAATCCGGTCCTTTTCCCAAAGTCTGACATATCCTTGCAACCTGGCGATTCCGTGCGAGTCAATTCCTTTTAAGTCAGCATCGATAAGTACTTTTGACGCTAGCTCCGCCTGTTCTAAAGAACAACCCATTTTTTTGAAAACTTGAGTTGCAAAAGTACCGAGAGTGTGGTGGTGAAATACCATAATGGTTGCAAATATATTCGATTTCACTATTTTTCAGTGTGGTTTCCTAAAAGAAGCCGTTTAGTTCAGGGCGGTACCACATCTATTGTAAATTCCGAAGAATGAAAAATTGGCTGTCCAACATAGTGCTTGAAGGGGTAGGGGTAAGATTAGCACCCCTTCAAATAGAACATAGAACGGGGCTTTTGGAAGCCGCTTCTGATGGAAAATTATGGGAATTATGGTTTACATCAGTACCTTCTGAAGATACTATTGATGATTACATTGGTATCGCACTTGAAGAGAAAAAGGTAGGAAGGTCTTTCCCATTCACCATATTTGATAACAACACGAACAAGATTCTCGGTTCAACCAGGTACCTCAATGCTGAGCCTGCGCACCGGAGACTGGAAATTGGAGCCACCTGGTACGCAATGTCTTACCATCGAACAGCGGTAAACTCAGAATGTAAATATTTGCTTTTAAGTTATGCATTCGAGAATCTGGCATGCATTGCGGTAGAGTTTCGGACCGATTGGTTTAATCGAAAGTCAAGAGCGGCCATTGAGCGATTGGGTGCAAAACAGGATGGCATTTTGAGAAACCATCGCATTAACCCAGATGGAAGTTTCAGGGATACGGTGGTTTTTTCCATCACAGACCGGGAATGGACCGGGGTTAAAAAATCGTTGCTGAAAGCCCTGAAGCAGCAGTGATCCGCAAGGGATGTAGTATTCCCCTGTTGAATGCAGTGAGTTATTGGGATTTCTGGATTAAATTAAGAAAATTGACATCTTGCGATGATGATAGGCTTACCCTAGTCCCAATTTGGCACGATTCAAACCACTGTCAATGGAAAATAAAGTTAATCAGATAAAAAATTCAAATGAAAAAGATAACTAAGGTAATACTGGGGATTTTGGTCCTGCTAATTTTGGCGGTATTCGTATTTGCCAAGGTCAATCGAATTTCTCATTTATCATGGGGGCCTCCCCAGGTGAATCAATCAATGTTTTCCAATGAGGCTATCAACGGCTATGATGCGGTGGCATATTTCAATGAAAATCAGGCGGTGGCTGGAAACGAAAAGTTTAGTTATCAATGGAAAAATGCCCACTGGAAATTTTCAAGTGAAGAAAATTTGCAACTTTTCAAATCAAACCCGGAAAGGTATACCCCCGAATTTGGTGGGTATTGTGCATTTGCTGTTAGCAAAGGTTTTACTGCAAATATCGATCCCGAGGTATTCGGAATCGTTGACAACAAGTTGTACTTGTTTGACAATGAAGGGGTAAAATCAGACTGGGAGGCAGATCTTGCAGGTAATTTGGCAAGGTGTAATAGCAACTGGAACCAGGTGCACTAGCAGGTGATTTTAATGTAACAGGAATTGTTTTGGAAAAAGCTTAAATTGACCTGTTCAGGGTTAAAATAACTAAAATGTATACAAAACTGGTTAAAAAGGAAGTTTTAAAATGGTGTTTCCCATTGATACTTCTGTCGATACTTAGCGAAGCCCAGGAAGTCAACCTGGAGCAATATCCAAAGGCAACTATCGAAAACGATCAGGTATCGATGCTGGTTTACCTGCCGGACGCTAAAAAAGGATTGTACCGCGGTACCCGTTTTGACTGGTCAGGAATGATCGGAAGTGTTCTTTATCAAGGCCATGAATATTTTGGTTACTGGAAAAACACCCACGACCCAATGGTCCATGAAGATCTTACCGGGCCGGTTGAAGGCTATATAAAACCAGGGCTGGGATATGAAGAGGCGGCGCCGGGGAGTGGTTTTATCCGGATTGGTGTGGGTGTGATCGAACGTGAAGCAGAATCGGAGTACCAATGGAAGAAGACCTATAATGTTTTGGATCACGGTGACTGGTCTGTCAACCAGGGATCGGATTGGATCTCGTTTACCCATCAGGTAAACGGTGACTTTGGGTATGGCTACCACTATACCAAAACCATACGGTTAAAGGGTAATGGGTTTGTGATCGAACATAAACTGAGGAATACTGGTGACAAGCCCATCGAAACAGACCAGTTCAATCATAACTTTTTTATGATTGACGGAACAGTTAGTGGTCCGGCATTTACCATAAAATTTCCCTACGATATTTCCACCGGTGATGATCTGAAAGACCTTATGAGAATCGATTCGAACGAACTCCACTTTTTGAAGGAGTTCAGAGATACCAATCTATTCCTCACACTTACCGGTTACAGCGAGCAAGTAGAAGATCATGAGGTAACGGTTTTAAACACTAAATCCGGTGCGGGAGTGAGTCTTAGCATGGACCAGCCGATTTACCGGATGTGTTTTTGGGCTTGTGAAACAACTTTGTGTCCTGAGAATTTCATCTGGATATCTGTGCCACCCGGTGAAACCATGGATTGGAATTCGGATTACAGATTGTTTGTAGAATGATCCCAATTACATTAGGTACTAAAAACTAAAAACTAAAAACTAAAAACTAAATATCGTGGACAATCAACTTAACCCCTCCAAGATCCTACAAGTAGGAATGGGATTCTTTGCTTCTAAAACCTTGTTAACCGCGGTTAATATGGAGTTATTTACTTCACTGGCCGTTAAGGAGATGACTGCAGATGAAATTAAATCCAAACTTGGTTTGCACCCGAGAAGTGTATACGACTTTTTGGACGCTTTGGTGGCCCTGAAACTGCTGGAGCGCAGGGGTCTTAAAGAAACTGCTGTTTACAGTAATACTCCGGAAACTGACCTTTTTTTGGATAAAGCGAAACCAAGTTACGTAGGGGGAATTCTGGAGATGGCCAATAAAAGGTTGTATCCATTCTGGGGTGACCTTGAACAAGCCTTGAAAAATGGACAACCCCAAAACGAAGCTAAATCGGGTGGGGATTTGTTTGAGGTCTTGTATTCCGATCAGGACCGGCTGAAGGGGTTTCTTAATGCCATGGCCGGGGTTCAGATGGGGAATTTTATTAAACTGGCTAAGACCTATGACTTCTCAGAACATCAAAGTCTTTGTGACCTGGGCGGTGCAGGTGGATTTCTGGCGGCTCAAGTGGCAATTCATAACCAGCATATGAAATGTATTTCTTTCGATTTGCCACAGGTCGAACCAATTGCCAAACAAAATATTGCATCTCTTGGGGTTTCAGACCGGGTCAGCGTACAATCCGGTGATTTTTTTAAAGACGAATTTCCCAAGGTTGACATAATTACCATGGGGAATATTTTACATGACTGGGGGCTTGAAGAGAAGAAGCTTCTAATAAGTAAGGTTTATGAGGCTTTGCCCAAAGGTGGAGTATTTATGGTAGTTGAAAATATCATAGATGACCAGCGCCGTGAGAATGCCTTTGGATTATTAATGTCCTTAAATATGTTGATTGAGACTACTGGTGGATTTGACTTTTCATTAGCGGATTTTGATGAGTGGGCCAGAGAAGCCGGGTTTTCCGAGATTTCTTCTTTACCCCTGACCGGACCAGCAAGTGCTGCAATAGCTATAAAATAGATTTATTAGCTAAAGTCCGGTAACAACCGGAATCCCACCTTCAGGATACCTGACTGTGGTTAACCGCCCATTTTCGTTAATTGATACTTGTAAAAATCCATTTCCCTGCTCCAAGCTGGTTTCAACTTTGGATACCCTGCCCTTCGCTGGTATCAGCAGCCAGGCAAAGGTAACAGGCCCCTTGATAGAAGTTGAATAGGCTATCGTAGGGTTCGGCTGCTTACTGCCGTAATCAGCGCTGTACCAGCCCTGGATGTAAGGCTTTTCCTGACCTGAGATCAATTCTGGCTGCCAGGCTATTTCACCGATAGGAGTAATTCGCAGATTAGCTTCATTAGGATTTACCGAGATTGCCTCGATACCTTCAATTACAACTTCGCATGAAGGAGCATAGTGCCATAGTACTTGTAAATTCCTTGGTTGATCAGTGTTGAAGTGATCAACTACTACCCAGTATCTATCATGCAGGTATAAAACGGAACGGTCATGCCGGATCTCACCTGAGTGCGTTTCATAACCATCGGTAAAACTGCCTTTTGAAAAATCGAAATTGGGTCTGTGCACAAAATCAACACCGTATTTCAAGGGTTTATCCACCATGGTCGGTCCGCCTTTTTGCCCTTTCTCATCAACTAAGATAACGTTATGTGAAAAAGAGCTGCGAAAATAACCACGCCATATGGTTGGGTCAAAACTAAAGTAATTCATGTGCGTGTACCGGCCCCCATCTACCAGAAGATCTTTGCCAAAAGCGGAGATTGACAGATGGAGTTTATCTGCGTGCTGGTGCCCTGTTCCGAATGGTCCGGCGTCAAAAAATGACCAATGGGCCTGGTCATCCCAACCATTACGCATAATGCTCATCCCTCCCCAGGGGAATACCAGACTGGGTAAACTATCCGGTTTGCTGCCCTCTGTGCCATTGGTAGCGATCCACTGCCAATCGGGGCGGTTAAACTTTTCTGCCGCTTTCAAAACTCTAGGCCGCAGGTCTTCCCGGTCGGAGTCGTTATTAAGCGGCTGGTGACCATCGGGTCTCATAGCGTATGCCAGGTAGTTGTACATTTCTTCTACCCGGTACAGGTATTCCGTTGATATCTCGCGTCCAGCCTTCTGAAAATTGGTGGCTATTGATTCAAACCGATAGAGTGCAACCCACTGTGTTTTAGTAGAAATCTCTGTTTGGACACCGTCCGGATATACCTGCCGGTTAATTTCCTCTTCCATCACTTTCAGTGCGTAGCCCGCCCAATCATCGGCGGATTTAAATTCCGGAAATCCTAAGCCAGCCAGCGCCAAACCATTCATCTCCATAGTAGTCCAGTTATGACCTTTCTTGTGATACTGATAAAGGTAGTTTGCATGTTCAACAATGCTGGAAAGCATCAGTAAACGAGTAGCAGGGCTAAACTCAATGGCCTGTTGAAACCCATAGAACAATTGACTCCAGGAAGCACCCAATCGATTTCCGGCTTCTAAAGTGCGCCATTCCACTTCCCCAAGGTCTCGATAATCCAATCCATCAGTACCTTCCAGAACCAGGTAGATAGAGTCACTATCCAGAGGCAACGGATGATTCAATGTCCAGTCTTTAATAATACCATCAAAAACTTCAGCATAAGAATCGTCGCCAGACTGCTTCCAGGCAAATAGTAATACAGGTAAATATTTATGACCGTTAAGAGAGTAACCAAACTCGTCATCCTGATGTGGCCCGGTAAAGTCCCATTGCCAACCGCCCATATTAGTCCTGGGTATTCGATCTTTTGCGGAAGAAGTCATCACCGTGTCATGACCAAGCAGCCGGGCAAGTTCGAAAGATTGATCCGCAGGCAGATGGTCTATGGTGCTGACTACCCAGTTCCGATCTTTTTCCCGGTAATAGTCAAGCAGCAATCGAGCAGCAGAAAGTGTATCCGCACTTTGCAACGACGTTTGCACTGCTGACAAATTGGGCTGATTCAAGTCAAGCGCAGAAAGTAGAGTGCGTATACGATCAGGGTGGTGCTGCCACAGTTCTTCGATAGTGGTAACCTGGTCAAATGAAGTAGTGGCTGATTTACAACCAGTTACCACCAAAAGAATTAAAACGAGCATTAAAAGCTGCGGATTCATGCCCTAACCTAACCAACCCTGGATTAAAGCACAATTTATTCCATTCAAAATGAGGGAGTACTGGGTTATTAAGATATTGAGATGGAAAGCGGTAACTAAGTTTGAAGTAAGGAACCAGGGTGTTAACTTGGATACCTGCTTGACGGTTGATGCAATCGGTATGAGAGATGAACTGAACTATAAAATCCTGAATGGACTGGAGCGCCTTTCTGAAGCTTTTAAAACCATGCTCTGGCAAAAGGCTAAACAGCATGGTATTAGCCCGATTCAAATTCAAATTCTATTATTCCTGCAGGACCATACTCCGGAATTATGTACTGTAAGCCAATTGGCAAATGAGTTTAACCTGACAAAGCCTACCATCAGCGACGCGGTACGAGTATTAAATGACAAGGGAATGGTGGTAAAGAATCATTTATCATCAGATAGTCGCAGTTATTCGCTGGATGTTTCAACAGCTGGTAAACGCCTGCTAAAGCAACTGTCAGATTATGCAGATCCGCTGTACAAGGAGTTGAGAGCAATTGACTCGGAAGAGCAGCAACAATTATTCAAAACACTGACACGATTGATTTATAACCTTTACAAAAACGGCACCCTGTCTGTACAAAGAATCTGTTTTGGCTGCAGGTTTTATCAGGAAATGACAGATTCACACTATTGCAATCTTTTACAAAAACCGTTAGTCAGCAGTGAAATCCGATTGGATTGCCCCGAGTATCAGGAAAATACCAACTGAACATTGCCACAACTGGCGATATTTGTACACCAGCGTATTTGGCTCAATTCATGAAATCTGTGTAACATAGATGGTAAATTGACAAGAAAGGAATAAAACCATGATCAATTGGAACGATGTAATTCAATATACCAATGGTGAAAATATCGCCCCACCAAAAAGGGTAGAAAAAACTGAGGATGAATGGCGGGAGGTGCTAAGTGAAGAATCTTTCAAAGTAACCCGACTGAAGGGCACTGAGAGACCTAACAGTTCCGAACTTTGCAGTTTGTTCGAGCCTGGCAAGTATTCTTGTGTCTGCTGCCAAACACCACTTTTCGACGCTGCAGAAAAATTCGAAAGCGGTACCGGATGGCCTTCATTTACCCAACCTATTGAGCCGAACACTATCGCCTATATTAAGGACGCAAGTTTTGGTATGGTCAGGGTGGAGACCATTTGCAATATATGCGATGCGCACCTGGGCCATGTGTTTCCGGATGGCCCAGCTCCCAGTGGATTGCGCTATTGCATTAATGCCGCAGCACTTAATAAAATCGATGACTAGAATTTTAAAACATGGAATCAAAGGTAATATTCGGAGGTGGCTGCTTCTGGTGTACTGAAGCTATATTCATAGAGCTAAAAGGAGTAACAGGTGTTAAAAGCGGATACAGTGGCGGGTTAATTGCCAACCCTACTTACCGTGAGGTTTGTAGTGGCCGTACAGGGCATGCGGAGGTAATTGAAGTTTCTTACGTTCCTGAGGATATCAGTTATGAAACACTTTTAAAAATACATTTGACCACTCACGATCCTACTACAAAGGACCGCCAGGGAGCAGACTCAGGTACACAATATCGAAGTATTATTTTTTATGAGAATGAGCATGAAAAGGAGGTAGCAAAAAAAGTAATCACGGAATTGCAGGAATCGTTCTCAAACCCGATCGTTACTGAATTAAAAAAGTTCGAGGCGTTTTATCCGGCCGAAGTGGAACATCAGGAATACTATGCGAATAACGCTCAGGCAGGTTATTGCCAGGCCGTAATCAGTCCTAAATTGCACAAGTTCAGAAAACAGTACCTGGATAAGTTGAAGAAATCAGGGGAGTAAGTGTTGATACTATTGTCGGATGGTATTGCTAACCTCGAATAACATCCCTTCTTTGAGTGCGTACGAAGAAACCCTGATTTGGGTAATTTGAAACCGCTTAAGTAAATAATCAATTAGACTGGTTGCCACTACAATCATATCTGCCCGCATCTCGATCATCCCGGGGATGGCAAGTCGTTCGGATCTGTTTTTATGAATAATCTCGTTGTGTATTAGTTTGAAACCTTCGGGGGTTAAAGGTTGTTCAGGACTGGTAGGTTTTGAGATTCCATTGCTCAAACAATAAATCTGGCTTAACGTGTCAAATGTTCCGGAAGAGCCAATCAATGTTTTTGGTTTAAAACGTTCCATTGCTTTTTGAAGCGGGCCTAACCGCTGGTCCAGGTAAGATTCCAGCCTTTCTATTTCAAACCGCGATATAGGATCCTGATGATGGAACTGATCCATCAACCTCTGAGCACCTATTTCAAAGCTCTCCATCCATCTAATAGCTGAGTTGTTAGCTATAATGAACTCTATACTTCCACCGCCGATATCTAAAATCAGGGAATCAGCTGTCCCAATATCAAGCGCCTGCCTTACCCCCTGAAAGATATATTGAGCTTCTGTTTTACCATCAATGATCCTGACCTCGATTCCAGTCTCTTCAAAAATTTTTAATACCAGTTCTTTTCCGTTGGCGGCATTCCTAAAAGCACTTGTGGCAGTGGCAAAAACCTGATCGACTCCCATGTCGGAGATTTTTTGCCTGAAACCATGAAGCGTATCCAGAGCGCGTTTCTGGGCAGGTGGAGCTATTACTCCCTGGCTAATCCCTCCCTCCCCGATTTTGACACTTTGCTTTTCTTTATGCAGGATTTGCAGCTTTTTGTTATCAACATCAACCACCAGAAGATGGAATGTATTGGTACCTAAGTCAATAACAGCAACACGTTTCATAGACCTGAATCAAACTTCGCCGAAGTTAATATTTATCCGTTGAAAAAGATCTCAGCGAAAATAAAATCCCTTCATTTTACATATATTTAGGGATACTGTACGCCCACCCATCATTATGACCAAAACCAAGAGTAGTAAAGGGGTTTATACCTTTCCCGGAAATAAGGAGAAGTACGAATTGCTGGATCGCAAGAATCAGGAGGCTTTGTTAGGAGGTGGCGAAACCAGAATTGCTTCCCAACATCAGAAGGGAAAACTGACTGCACGTGAACGCCTTCATTTGTTGTTGGATGAAGGTACTTTTCAGGAAATTGGCAAATTCGTAACTCACCGGTGCAAAGACTTCGGGCTGGAACACCAGCACTTTTTAGGTGATGGAGTAGTAACCGGATATGGTAATATAAGCGGACGATTGGTTTATGTCTTTTCTCAGGATTTCACAGTGTTTGGCGGGTCGTTGTCAGAAACTCATGCAGAAAAGATCGTAAAGATTATGGATCTGGCATTAAAAAATGGAGCACCTCTAATCGGCCTGAATGATTCAGGTGGCGCGCGTATACAGGAGGGAGTAGTTTCCCTGGGAGGTTATGCGGATATATTTTACCGCAATACCCTGGCATCCGGGGTGGTCCCCCAGATTTCTGCGGTGATGGGTCCCTGTGCCGGAGGAGCAGTTTACTCACCTGCCATTACGGACTTCATCCTTATGGTGGAGAAAACCTCATATATGTTTGTTACAGGCCCCAATGTGGTTAAGACTGTCACACATGAGGAAGTCACTTCAGAAGAATTGGGAGGCGCCTCAACCCATAGCAGTAAAAGTGGTGTGACTCACTTTGCCTGTGCCAATGAGATTGAGTGTATCAAAGGCATTAAACAGTTGCTGTCCTATCTGCCGGCCAACTGTGAAGAGCAGCCCCCGAATTATTCATATACACCTCCAAAGGATGAGTTACGCCCCGGGCTGGATGAAATGATCCCTGAAAATCCTAACCAGCCATATGACATGCGTGATGTAATCAACGGTGTGGTAGATGAAAGTTCCTTTTTGGAAGTACACCAGAAGTTCGCAGAGAATATTGTGGTAGGATTTGCCCTGCTTGCAGGTCGCAGCATCGGAATTGTTGGTAATCAACCGGCATCCCTGGCAGGAGTACTGGATATAAATGCCAGTACAAAAGCTGCCCGGTTTGTTAGGTTTTGTGATTCTTTCAATATTCCGTTGTTGGTATTTGAGGATGTTCCAGGATTCCTTCCCGGAACGGATCAGGAGTGGAATGGTATCATCACCCATGGTGCAAAACTATTGTATGCCTTCTGTGAGGCTACAGTACCAAGAGTTACGGTAATTACCCGCAAAGCCTATGGAGGCGCTTATGATGTGATGAATTCTAAACACATAGGAGCAGACTTGAACTTTGCCTGGCCAACGGCCGAGATTGCGGTAATGGGAGCAAAAGGTGCATCTGAAATAATATTTAAAAAAGAAATTGCTGAAGCGGAAGATAAACAGGCGGCGTTACAGGCCAAGGTGGATGATTACACTGCAAAATTTGCTAATCCTTACCGGGCTGCGCATCGAGGTTTTATTGACGAAGTGATCCATCCCCGGGATACCAGGGCCAGGTTGATTCAGGGTTTCAACATGCTTAAAAATAAGGTGGATAAACTACCTCGAAAAAAACACGGTAACATTCCTTTATAATTTCTACATGGATAAAAAAAGTAAATCCTTTCTGGAAACGTATCTGAATAATGCTTCACCAACAGGTTTTGAAGCTTCAGGACAACAAATATGGCTTGACTATACCCGGGCCTACTGTGATAGTTACTTCACAGATACCTATGGTACAGCAGTCTGCGTAATTAATCCGGATGCGGAATATAAAGTGGTTATCGAAGCCCATGCCGACGAGATATCCTGGTTTGTAAACTACATTACCCCGGAAGGATACATATACGTTTGCCGGAATGGAGGATCGGACCATCAAATCGCTCCCTCAATGCGGGTGGATATTCATACTGCCAAGGGAATAGTTAAGGGTGTGTTCGGGTGGCCGGCCATACACGTACGGACAGCGGGAAAAGAACAGGCACCTAGTCTTAAAAACATCTTTGTTGATGTAGGCTGCAATTCAATGGAAGAGGTCCTTGAACTGGGAGTGCATGTTGGGTGTGTTATCACCTTTGAAGATAATTTCATGGTGCTGAACAAAAAATGGTATACTGCCAGGGCTTTAGACAACCGTATTGGAGGATTTATGATTGCCCAGGTGGCCAGAAGACTAAAGGAGAAGAAAAAGCAGCTGCCCTTTGGACTGTATATTGTAAATGCAGTACAGGAAGAAATAGGATTACGAGGTGCTCAGATGATTGCGCATAGAATCAAACCCAACCTGGCATTGGTAACAGATGTTTGCCATGATACTTCTTCTCCCATGTATGAGAAAAAGAAGAGTGGAGATCAAAAGTGTGGCAAAGGACCGGTACTTACCTACGGGCCGGCGGTGCACAATAACGTGTTAAACATGTTGATAGACGTTGCCAAGAAAAGCAAGATTCCTTTTCAACGTGCTGCCACCAGCCGGTCGACCGGGACAGATACCGATGCCTTTGCTTACTCCAATGAAGGGGTCCCTTCCGCGTTGATTTCTTTGCCGCTTAAGTATATGCATACAACGGTGGAAACAGCACACCAGGATGATGTGGAAAATGTGATTAAATTGATGTTTGACTCCCTGTTGCAATTAGAAGCCGGACATGATTTTAGCTATATAAAATAGCAGCAAGAGCAACAGGATTGAGCATACAGTGAGCGGGCAGCAAGAGCAACAGGTTAAATAGCAGCAGGAGCAACAGGATTGAGCATACAGTGAGTGGGAGCAAGAGCAACAGGTCAAATAGCAGCAAGAGCAACAGGATTGAGCATACAGAGAGCGGGCAGCAAGAGCAACAGGTTAAATAGCAGCAAGAGCAACAGGTTGGAGCATACAGTGAGCGGGCAGCAAGAGCAATAGGTTAAATAACAGCAAGAGCAACAGGTTTGAGCATACAGAGAGCAGCAACAGCAACGGGTAGCATGTGCTGACCTAGGCTAATCGATTGATCGAAATCCCACCAACGAAAGATCATTCCAAAAGCCAGGGTAACTTTTTCTTACCACCTTAGGGTCATTGATGGTAACCGGTAGTCTTAATGCCAGAGGCGCCAATGCCATTGCCATTCGATGGTCTTCATAGGTATCGAAAGTCACGGTCATGGAATCATCAAAATCGACAACAGGCTGAAGCGTCCACTTTCCGGAATCCTCTAAAAGACGAGCTCCAATTTTGGACAACTCCTTTTGCAGGGCCGCTATTCGGTCCGTCTCTTTAATACGTAAGCTTTCCAGTCCGGTAGCATGGCAGCTTACACCAAGCGCCGCGCAAGTGGCCATTACTGTAGGCCCCAGGTCAGGACAACTGCTGAAATCCCAATTTAATGTTCTGGTGTTGACTGCAGTCCTGGAGAGCGTCACTCCTGACTGATGAAATTGAGTCACCACTCCCAATTCCTTCATAATTGCAGCAATTTGGCGGTCCCCCTGTAACGATTGCTCTTCTAATCCTAGCAAAGTGATTTCGGTATCGCGAGACAAGGCTACGATGCTGTACCAATAGCTGGCCGCAGACCAGTCGGATTCCACCTTAATAGTAGTGGGCTGATACTTTTGCGATGGGATACTGATTTCTTGGTTTTTCCAGGAGTAGGATACCCCAAACCTATTCATCAGACCCAGTGTCATTTCTATATATGGCCTGCTCATAATTTTACCGGTCATGGTTATATGCAGGCCTAGTGGCAGGGCCGGTGACATCATCAGAAGAGAAGAAATGTATTGACTGCTTATATCACCTGGTATTTGTATTTTATCGGTCTTTTGTTCAGGGAATCCACAGGTCCTAAGAGGAGGGTATCCGGTTTTGGCAAGATATTCAATATCAGCTCCCAGTGTTTGCAAAGCGTTTGCCAGAATTCCAATGGGCCGTTGCTGCATTCTTGGGGTTCCGGTCATTAACTTGTGCTGGTTGGTCAGGGAGAAATAACCGGTTAGAAATCTCATAGTGGTCCCGGCGTCCTTCACATCAATAATTTCAGAGGGCTCTGCCAGCAGTTTGATCATTAACCGGGTGTCTCTTGCCTCCGATAGATTCTGTAACTTAGATGGTTTATCGCACAGGGCGTCGATGATTAGTACACGGTTACTGATACTTTTTGAAGCGGCCAGTTTTATAGAAGCCGGGTTAATAGAATGTATCTTTGGGAAGGATAGTGAGGTACTGCTAATCATTAACTTTATAAGGATTTTCGAAAATTGTATCCGGAGTAAAATTAGGCAGCTAAATTACATAACTTAAAGTTAATGGTCACGTATTAGTTGATACATAGGTTAATAATCAAAAGAACAGAATGAACAGATCAGAAAAAACACTGCTGGCATTTCTGGTTGGAGCAGCAGCCGGTATTACCGCCGGATTTTTATTTGCACCGGCCAAAGGTGAAAAAACCCGCAGAAAGCTATCGGTTAAGGCCAATGAAATAACAGATGAGTTGAAAGAAAATATCGACCGGAAAAAATTAAAAGGATTGGCAAGTTCCGCTTTGACCGAAGTTGAAAAGTATGGTCAGAAACTTACCGACGCACTTAAGAATTAGTATTAAATGCCCCGGTAGTACTGCAAAGCTTGTTCCACTTCAGATAAGGTGACAGGTGTGTCATAGGTTGCCTTACCTATACCGGAAATTAATGTGCACATAATTTTTCCATCTTCATTTTTCTTATCCTGAATGGTGTTTTTAGCAATTGTATGCAATTCATCCTCGGGGATATCAATTTTTCCGAAGACCTGAGTTATGAATTCAGAAATCTCATTTACACTGTTGTTCGGCAGGTTGGATTTAAGTGAAGAAAGATAGCATTCACTAATCATTCCCACGGCAATTGCCTCCCCGTGTAGCAAAGGCTTAGGTTCATGCAAATAGTGACGTTCAATGGCGTGACCGATGGTATGTCCAAAATTCAGTACTTTACGAATACTGCGCTCTGTGGGATCTTCGCTAACAATTCGGTGTTTTGTATACACAGAGTGGGCAATATGTTCATCCCAAGGTTGCATTTCCCAGGGGATATTTAAAATTTTATTCCAGTACTCTGCGTCCGATATTAATGCATGTTTAATTACTTCAGCGAAGCCGGATCGCAATTCAGCAGAGGGTAATGTGAGAAGAAATCCGGGGGAGATCAGGACACGCTCCGGTTCCTGAAATAAGCCGATATGATTTTTGAACCCCTGAAAATCTACCCCCAGTTTGCCACCAATAGAAGCGTCGACCTGTGCCAATAGTGTGGTGGGAATATTTAAGAATTTTATACCGCGTTTGAAGGTGCCGGCACAGAATCCGCCCATATCGCCAATTACGCCGCCTCCCAGGTTGATCAGAAGTGATTTTCTGTCCATTTGATGATAAGTCATCTCCTCCCAAATCCCCTGACAGGTGTTAAGGTCTTTATGTTTCTCACCGGCTGCTATGTTGATAACGAAATGATCCGGTAGCGCGGATTCTATTAGCGGATAGCAGTGTACTGAGGTGTTTGTATCTACCAGTACACCGATCTTTGAATAGCTGTTATCGTCAAGATAACTGCCTATGACGTTCACAATATCATTGGTGATTTCAACACCAGCAGGAAGCTCGTACATATTGTAGTTATCGAATCAAATTTACTGTTGATTTTCTATCTTTGCAGGATTATGAAATTCCAGCAGTCAGTCTCATTTAGTGATACTTCAATCGCATTCTCATCCAAGTCGGACAAGGAGCTTAAAAAGATGCATTTTTTATTCCGCGTGATGAATTATCCACTGCTGGTAAATTTAGGCACTAATTTTTTAAAAGTTGCATTGAAATTAAATCTCCCGGTTAAATCACTGATCAAAAGGACCATATTTGAGCAGTTTTGTGGTGGTGAAACTATTTACGACTGCCGTGATAAGTCCCTTGAGCTTAGCAAATATGGGATTGATACCATACTGGATTATTCGGTTGAAGGAACGGAAGATGAAGCCGATTTTGAACAAAATGCCAGGGAGATCCTGGATGTAATTGACAAGTCCGGTATTGCGCCCAAAAATCCGTTTGTAGTTTTTAAGTTTTCAGGGATCGCATCCAATGCAATAATGAAAAAATTGCAGAACAAACAGGCATTATCATCGAAGGAGCAGAATTCCTGGCAAACCACCCGTAAACGACTAAAGGATATCTGTGAGGCTTGTAATGAAGAGGAAGTAAAAGTGTTAATAGATGCCGAGGAAAGCTGGATCCAGGATGTAATCGACGAACAAGTCTATGAATTAATGGAGCAGTACAACCAGGAAAACGCTCTAGTTTACAATACTTATCAAATGTATCGGAAAGACATGCTGGTTAAACTCAGGGAAGCACATCGTAAAGCCAACAGTAATGGCTATCACCTGGGCGCGAAATTGGTAAGAGGTGCCTATATGGAAAAAGAAAGGGATAGGGCAAAGGAGTTGGGTTATCCTAATCCAATACATCCGGATAAACAGGCAACGGATGAAGATTTTAACCGTGCTTTGAAATACTGTGTAGAAAATATCCGGGATATCGGGTTGTGTTGCGGGTCTCACAATGAGTACAGTAACCTGTATCTTACCGAATTAATGGACGAGTTTGATGTGGAACGCCATGACCCGCGAATCTATTTCGCCCAGCTATACGGGATGAGCGACAATATCAGTTTTAATTTGGCAAATGCGGGTTATAATGTGGCTAAGTACCTGCCATACGGACCAGTGGAAGATGTTATTCCGTATCTGTTTCGCCGGGCCGAGGAAAATACTGCAATAGCAGGGCAAAGTAGCCGGGAGTTAAGTCTGGTAAAAAAAGAAATTTCCCGCAGGGCAGCTGAATCCCGCCGTGCTTAATTTTAATATACCTAATTTTAATGGTCAACACTTGATTATATGCCACTTAGCGAACAAGAATTAATAAGAAGACAAGAACGCCAGCAGTTGATAGATATGGGTATCGATCCTTATCCAGCTGAAACTTTTGAAGTTAATATCTCGGCGAGGCAGATATCCGAACGCTTTGAAGCAGGTGATTCTTTGGATGACGTAATAATTGCCGGACGTTTAATGAGCAAGAGAATAATGGGGTCCGCCTCATTCGCTGAGATTCAGGATGGCAGCGGTCGCATACAACTCTATTTGAAACGGGACGAACTGTGCCCTGGCGAGGACAAAACGCTTTATAATACTGTATTTAAAAAAGTACTGGGGATTGGAGATATAATTGGCGTAAAGGGCAATGTGTTTAAGACTCAAAGTGGTGAAATAACCATAAACGTTCGCTCGGTAGTAGTCCTGTCAAAGTCACTCCGACCTTTGCCGATTGTTAAGGAAACTACCGATGAACAAGGTAATAAACTTCTCCATGACGCATTTTCAGATCCTGAACAGCGTTACCGCCAAAGATATGTTGACCTGATTGTTAACCCTAAGGTAAGGGATACTTTCATTAAGCGAACTCAACTGGTAAATTCCCTGCGTTCCTTTCTAAGCGAAAAGGGTTACCTGGAAGTGGAAACCCCGGTACTTCAGCCCATATACGGAGGTGCGTCTGCCCGGCCGTTCAAAACGCACCACAATTCCCTGGATATGACTTTATATCTGCGAATTGCCAACGAATTATATTTAAAGCGTCTGATTGTGGGTGGATTTGAGGGTGTATTTGAATTTGCTAAAGATTTTAGAAACGAAGGAATGTCAAGATTTCACAATCCTGAGTTTACCCAGGTTGAGCTCTATGTGGCCTATAAGGACTATGAGTGGATGATGGAATTGGTAGAAGAGATGATTGAGAAGGCAGCTTTGGATCTTCATGGTACCACTAAAGTAACAGTGGGGGAACATCAAATTGATTTTAAACGACCGTGGAAACGGTATACCATGTTTGAGGCCATTCAACATTTTACCGAAATCGACATTTCTGAAATGGATGAATCTGAATTAAAAGCAGCTGCAGAAAAACTGGGGGTTAAAGTTGATGGTTCTATGGGTAAAGGGAAAATCATTGATGAAATATTCGGGGAAAAGTGCGAACCTCATCTGATACAACCTACCTACATTACAGACTATCCGGTGGAGATGTCTCCGTTAGCAAAGAAGCATCGAACCAAAAAGGGTCTGGTTGAACGGTTTGAAGCTATCTGCAATGGAAAGGAGATTTGCAATGCCTTCTCGGAGTTAAATGATCCCATTGATCAAAGACAACGGTTTGAACAGCAATTGGAACTTGGCAAGCGTGGAGACGATGAAGCAATGGTTTTGGATGAAGATTTTTTGAGGGCCCTGGAATACGGCATGCCGCCGACTGCGGGGCTAGGAGTGGGAATAGACCGCTTGAGCATGATCATGACTAATTCCAATTCCATACAGGATGTTATTTTCTTTCCCCAGATGAAACCTGAAAAGAAGGAAGTGGTGGCGTCAAATGAGGACTACCTGGCCATTGGCATTGCAGCTGATCTGATTCCGGTAGTTCAAAAACTTGGATTACACACAATTGATCAATTGAAGTCGATCCCTCCAAATAAGTTATTTAATGATGTATGTGGTATGAGAAAGAAAATGAAATTAAAAGATGTAAAAAATCCAACCCTGGAGGATGTAACTCACTGGGTTAGTTAAAGCTGGCACCACTATCAACAAAACTCCTGCGTCGCGACAGTTTAAGATCTTGCAGAATACTGGCTTTTACATTGATATTTACGTTGTAGGATTGAAATCTACCAAACGGAATCCAGTCAAAACTAAATACCCAGCAATGAAGGTCCCGGTTTATTCCCAGCCTGGTCTGAGTAAACATCTTATTCTCGAAATCATATCCTGAGTTAAAGGTCAATTTCCACTTTTCGGACAAACTTAAGTCCCCGCTAAAGGTTAGACTTTGGGTAATCGACGCATCTTCAAATCCTCTTTTAGTATACCTGAGAGCGTATTGCAGCCGCAAGGTCCATGGAATGCTAAAATCGATATACTGATCGGGGTTCCTGATTATTTGTTCAAGTTGAGCCTCTCTCTGCAACTCCCGGGGGTCGTTGGGATCCAATCCTAAACTATTTACATCAGGGGTCACCGGATTGGATTCCGACTTTTCCCCTTTTAGTGTTCTGGGGTCCAGACGGGTATTGAAGGCAAAATTAGCAGATTTCACTGAACCAATCCCATTGCCGCTTTTCCAGGCAAATTGATCAATCCTTTGTTGTACAATGTTGCCACTCTCATCATCCGAAAGCAAAATATAGGTATAGGGATCAATGGTAAGTCCTGCACTAAAATCCAATAGGTTATCCAATATGCTGGTGGTGGCGACCACCCGGATATCCGCCAGATTAAAGGAGTCTGCGATCAGGTTATAGCTGGTGGACAGTCCAAGATTTCTCAGTATATGGATTTTTTCAGCTTTGGCAGAATCACTTTTTTTGATTTTCATTTCCAGGGTATTCTGCAAACTAAAACCAATGGAGCCGCTGTTTCCCTGGCTTGGGCTGCCAAATACAAACCCGTTATATCTGGAAAGTAGCTGCCGGTTTCCCAGTGAATCCACCTGTACATCCTGAAAGTAATCGAATTTTTCGGCAGTGAAATCAGGGGTATAGGCAAAGCTTATGGTAGGTATTATGGTATGCCTTATCGCCTGTACTTTCTTGCCAGGTCTTTTTTGAAATGTACCATAGATCCGGGTGCTCAGGGATGCTCCCGTAGTGTAGGTTGTAGCCCGGGTGAATCCGCTGAGAGTATCAATTCGCACGCCGTTTTCTTCAGGATCGTAGGTGTAGTTTAGTTTCTTGAGATACCATAGATCCGTGAAATTAATGGTGGGGCCGATAGTGAAATGCTTTAGAATTTTGGTGGAGGTGGTTAGCGGTACCTGGTGCCTGGCACCGTTTTCAGCAGTTTCCAATAGTTTGGGAAGGTTGTCAAAATTGAATGCCAGTGTATCATCTACCTGATCACTGGCATTTACTATATTGAAATTTGCCCCTCGCCTGGTTGGGCTGTTGGTGATCCGGTTGCGAACATTGGAACTCCACGAAAAACTGAAATTCTTTAAAAGATCGACATTGGACTTTTTAAAAGGATTCTGACGGTTCATGTTGATACTCATTTCCGGAAGCGTAATGTCAACAATATTAGTGGTCAGGTTTTGATTGTGTCTGGCGCTGAGCGTCAAATTGAAGGGAGTACCTGTAAATACTTTAGAGTAGCTAACACTTGAGTTTAAGTTGGCATTGATGTTCTCCTGAACAGTTAGAATGTTGTTCTGATTATAAGTGCTGGTGGCCGCATTTACTGACGCCGAGAATCTGCTGTTTCCCTTGGATACCGGGCTATGACTCCAGGTAAGCCGGAAATCGTTACTTTCTGAATCCTCTCCTTCAAATCCTGTTTTTCGTTTGGTCAGGTTAAAATTAAAACGGCCATTATAACTGTATCTTTTTCTGTAATCTGCGGCAGCCCTGGCTCCCCAGCCACCCTTGCTGTATACTTCTCCGGTAAGGCTTAGGTTCCAGTATTCACTTATATCGAAGAAATAACCACCATCTCGCAGGAAGAATCCTCTCTGAGTCTCCTCCCCGTAACTGGGAACAATAATTCCTGAAGTTCTCGTTTCCGGATCAGGGAACATGCCAAATGGCAAGCCAAGTGGAGTAGGAACATCGTTGATGTACATATTAAATGGTCCTGCAATGATGTTCCTGCCGGATCTTTTTAGCTTTTTGGCCCTGATCTCAAAGTGAGGATGTGCCAGATTGCAGGTGGTATACTTAGCATTTCTGACAAAGAGCTCGTCGTCTTCGTTTTTATAGACTTGTTCACCATGCAGGAACCCCTGACTCTGTTCAGTAACTACTCCGGTGGTAACCGCACGGCGGTTGCCAAAATGATATTGCATACCTTCTGTGGTATACATTACCCCACTTTCTGTTAGAACAGGCTTGCCGATTTCAGCCCCGGTAGAATCAACTGCCCCGCGTGCCGTTAACAAATTGTTTCTTTGATCGAATATAATCACCGCCGCTTCCACAGTTATTTCTGCATAATCCACCTTTGCTTCACCATACAAATAAACGGTTTCATTAGCCCTGTCCATAATTATGGAATCACGTGCGTAGTATTCCACGGTGGTTTCAATTTCCCCTCTGGGCCGGACCGCAACGCTATCGCCAACAACTGCAGAATCAACGGATATTGTATTATTTATAGTTGTTTCTTCGTTAGATATGAAAATAGAATCTTGGGGGGAAGTTAAGCTGTCTACCTGGTTAACCTGTTGACCAGAAGCCGTAAAGCAGAGCGCAGAAAAGAGTAAACAGAGCGCAACCTGCCAGTTACAGCTAGGAACTGCTTTAGTTTTAGTCACAGGACATTTTCGTTTTACGAAAAAAAACTCAAATTTGTGTAAATTTATGCGATTCGGGAATAACAAGCGAAATATGGTGCGTAATATTATTTCAATAGGATTATTTTTGTTTTTTCTCCTTCTTACCACCTCAAGCAGTTCTGGGCCACATAAATCCACCAGAAACCAGGTAAGAAAAATTGTAATCGATGCAGGCCATGGTGGACATGACCCCGGGACCAGTGGAAACTTTTCCAGAGAAAAGGACGTGGCGCTGAAAATAGCTTTAGAATTAGGGTCAACCATTGAAAAACACCTGAAAGACGTTGAGGTAATTTACACCAGAGATGACGATAAGTTCATAGATCTTGATGTCCGCGCAGAAATTGCTAACAAGAAGAATGCTGACCTTTTCGTATCCATTCATTGTAACGCCTTTCCTAAAAAACATATCTATGGTACAGAAACCTATGTGCTGGGTACCCACAAGACGAAAGCTAACCTGGAAGTGGCAAAGAGAGAAAACTCGGTAATCCTTATGGAAGACGACTACAAAAACCGATATGAAGGGTTCGATCCTAAAAGTCCCGATTCTCATATCCTCTTTCAACTGTATCAAAATGCTTTTCTTGAGAATAGCCTGGATCTTGCCGCCAGGATAGAAAACCAGTTAAGCACTCGTGCAGGACGTCATAGCAGAGGAGTAAAACAGGCGGGGTTTTGGGTTTTGTGGCGTACGTCTATGACAGCGGTTTATGTTGAAACAGGATACTTATCAAACCCAACTGAAGAGAAGGACCTCAACGACGAAGTTCAGCAAAGCTATATCGCATCCGCTATATTCAGGGCGATCAGGGATTACAAGCAAGACATGGAATCTTCGAATTAAAGTTCCTATATTTGGTCAGCATTTTTTCGCTTAATCATCCGTAATCAGCATTGGTGTGAAGATATCAAAGGAGTTCAAAGTTGGGTTGTTGGCCGTTGTTTCCATCACAGTATTATACCTTGGTTTCAATTTTTTAAAAGGAAGTAACCTGTTTTCTCCCTATAACACTTACTATGCAGTATATGACAATATTGATGGTCTGGATGTATCTAACCCCATTCTAATCAATGGGTATTCAGTAGGCCGGGTAAGCAAAATTGAAATTCTCCAAAATGATTACAATCGATTGTTGGTGTCACTCGATATTAACGGCGACCAGCAGGTAGGTAAGAACACCAGGGCGATTATTAAGAGCGATATTCTGGGGTCTAAAGCCATTCATCTGGATTCGGTCGGTGTAGGGGCTCCGTTAAAAGAAGGTGACACATTGAATGCCATGTTGCACAAGGGGATAACCGAACAACTCACTAACACCGCTATGCCGTTAGTGGATCAATTCGAAGTTACCCTGCAAAACCTTAATATCATTCTGGCAAATCTTGCCAATAATGAGGATAATATCAATCAGGTAATTGCCAATTTTAAAAACACTTCTGCCAACATTGCGAAGGGCACCTCGAGGTTGGATGTGATGTCAACTAAATTAGATAAATTACTGACGGAGCTAAATAACCCGGAAACCGGTGTCGCGGCGCTGGTAAGCAAAATGAATCAGGTGGCAGACACCGTGAACAGTCTGGAACTTGAAGCGTTGATGACTTCCACCAAAAAGTCCATCGACCAACTAGGCGCAACTTTACAGCAAATCAATGAGGGTGATGGAAATCTTAACCGTTTACTCAAAGATGATGAGTTATATAATAATATGACCAAAACCATGGGGGATCTGGATAAACTGTTCATTGATATGAGAGAAAACCCCAGACGATACGTGCATTTCTCTGTTTTCGGGAAAAAGGATAAAGGTAGCAAGGAGCCTCCAGCTGACACGGAAGAAACCCCGGAGGAGTAATCTCCATAGAATGAATCTGGAGTTCAACAAAAACGAAGATCATAACAGACAGTTGCTGTCTGACCTTAAAAGGAAACTGGCTGATATAAAACTTGGCGGTGGTACAGAGCGTATCGAAAGACATCACCAAAAGGGTAAACTTACTGCACGTGAACGTATTGAATATGTAACCGATCCGGAAAGGCCTTTTTTAGAGGTTGCTGCTTTCGCCGGTGAAGGAATGTATCAGGAATACGGAGGCTGTCCATCCGGAGGGGTGGTGGTAGGAATTGGATATGTAGCCGGAAGGATGTGCGTAATCGCTGCCAATGATGCAACAGTCAAAGCGGGTGCATGGTTTCCGATTACTGCCAAAAAGAACCTCCGGGCCCAGGAGTTGGCTATGGAAAACAGGTTGCCAATAATTTACCTGGTTGACAGTGCAGGAGTCTTTCTTCCTCTTCAGGATGAGATATTTCCGGATAAAGAGCATTTCGGTCGGCAATTCCGAAATAATGCCAAAATGTCTGCCAGTGGGATTGTTCAGATAGCAGCGATCATGGGCAGTTGTGTTGCAGGAGGAGCCTACCTGCCCATTATGTCCGACGAAGCATTAATTGTAGATAAAACCGGCTCAATATTTCTGGCAGGGTCCTATTTGGTAAAAGCAGCGATTGGTGAGGTGATCGATAATGAGACTTTAGGGGGAGCCACTACCCACTGTGAAATATCAGGAGTCACAGACAACAAATACCAATCAGATCAGCAGTGCCTGGATGCTATAAGGGATATATTCTCTAAACTGGGTAGTGCCAGCACTGCTGGTTTCAACCGAGCGAAACCTGCTGAACCTGATAAGAGTCCACAGGAGATCTACGGTATACTACCAGGTGAAAGGGTAAAACCTTACAATACCATGGATATCATCAAATGTCTGGTAGATGAATCGAAATTTTCTTCCTATAAACCGGATTACGGCAAGTCGCTGATTTGCGGTACCGCACGCATCGATGGCTGGTCGGTAGGAATTGTTGCCAATCAGCGTTTGGTGGTAAAAACAAAAAAAGGTGAGATGCGGATGGGTGGAGTGATCTACTCGGACAGTGCAGATAAAGCAGCCAGATTTATTATGAACTGTAACCAACGAAAAATACCCTTAGTATTTTTGCAGGATGTGAGCGGGTTTATGGTAGGGAGCAGGGCCGAACATGGGGGAATAATCAAAGACGGAGCCAAGATGGTGAATGCCATGGCAAACTCAGTGGTCCCAAAATTCACCATAATAATGGGTAACTCATATGGTGCAGGTAATTATGCAATGTGTGGTAAGGCTTATGACCCGCGCCTTATCTATTCCTGGCCAAGTGCGGAAATGGCAGTAATGAGCGGAGCGGCAGCAGCTAAAACACTGCTTCAGATAAAAGTGGCATCGGCTAAAGCAAAGGGATCACCATTAACCAAGAAACAGGAGCAGGAACATCTGGATGGGATTACTGAAAAGTATAACGCTCAACTTAGTCCTTACTATGCAGCGTCCAGGTTGTGGACTGACGGAGTGATTGACCCATTAGAAACCAGGAAGGTAATATCTATGGGGATCGAGGCTGCAAACCATGCACCTGTTACTGAAAAATTTAATGTGGGTGTTATTCAAACCTAAAAATATTGATGGACGATAAAGAACTAAGAGCATTGGTATCACTTCTCGATGAGGAAGATCAGGAAGTGCTGACACATGTTGAGAATAAGATTATATCCCTGGGAGGCACCGTAATACCCTATTTAGAGCAGCAATGGGAAACACAGTTCAACCCGGTAGTGCAGCGAAGACTTGAGGATTTGATCCATACCCTGCAGTTTGATACGTTGAGGGAACGTTTGAGCAAATGGAAAGAAGGAGACATGGATTTGCTGGAGGGTATGTGGTTGGTGGCAACCTACCAGTATCCTGACCTGGAACTTGAAAAATTAAGGAACGACCTGGAGCAGGTTTATTACGAGGCCTGGTTAGAGTTTAAGCCAGAAGCCCATCCTTTTGATAAGATTAGACTTTTGAACAGCGTGTTTTTTAGCAAGCTCAAGTTCGGAGCCAATACCAAGAATTTTCACAGCCCGGGAAATAATATGATTAATGTGGTGCTTGAAACGAAAAAAGGAAACCCAACATCGCTTTGCATTATATACATGCTGGTGGCTCAAAAATTAAAACTTCCGGTTATGGGAGTGAATCTTCCAAATCTTTATATTCTGGTATATAAATCAGAAGAGACTCAGTTTTATATAAATGTATTTAACCGCGGGCTAATATTCAGTAAATCGGATATTGATAACTACCTGGGCCACCTAAATTTAGCCCCTAAAGATGCCTATTACGAGCCATGTGAAAATTTGGAAACCGTCAAAAGGGTAATGCGCAGCCTGATTATTTCCTTTGAAAAGCTAGGTGATCCTCAGAAAGTAGAAGAGGTAAAACTGCTGCTCAACTCGATTTCTGACCAGTGGGAAAGAATGTAGCTGATTAATTCTTTATAAGACATCCGGTAACCCGCCCAGCAGTATTTGGCACCGGATTCCCTTTCAAACTGTTTTCAATTGCTGTTCTGAGATAATTCCTGTCAACATCCATTCCGGTTTGAGGGTTATCATCAATTGGACCACGGTAAACCAGCTCAAAACCGGTCGACTCCGGTCGTAGCAGGTAAGCCTCCGGGGTTCTGGTGACTCCAAAAATTTGGGTCAAAACCTGTTCGTGATCTTTAAGATAGGGAAATGGAAAACTCGCGGTATTTGCTTTTTCACGCATTTTTTCAACATTGTCCTCCTCCCCGCCATTTGGATTCACTAAAAATAACTGGACATCCCGTTTGCTAAAATCGTTATACAGATCTATTATCCTATTCTCATACTTTGTTGAGTAGGGGCAGGTATTACTGGTGAAAATAACTACTACCAATGGACCACTGGTTTTATGATCCAGAGCAATACTGTCACCATTGATAACATTTACCAGATTGACCGCTTCCAATCCCTGGTAGGACTGCGCTGAAACCGTAATCCATGAATTGAGAATAAGTCCGCAACAAAGAGCTCTTAGCATCGGGGTTAAAGTTAATTATTCAAAAGCTATTGTTTTACACCAAAGCCGTTTCTCTCACTTTAGAAGATACCTGGATGGTACCGAATTTAGCTGCCAATGGAGACATAGTGACCCTCAATATAGTCAGTTTGAATAGAATAGTTCTTTTTGAACTCCTCAAAGGTGATTTGACCTGACAGCCTTTGTTTGTCGACAGGGTCAAGATCAATGTGCATGTGCTCTTTAAAGATCAGTTTTTTTCTTCCATATATTTTGTAAAGAACCTCTTTTCCAGTCCAGAATTTACAAAGCAGGTCCAAGTCATTTCCGGCTACCTGAGCTTCCCTGCTATTTAAAAACCGGTCCCTTATTCCCAGTAGTTTTTTACGCGGCTGTTCTATATCGATACCTATCGAGCAGTTTTTATGTAAAGCAGCCACAGCAAACGGAAAGCAGTGCGCTATTGATATGTGGAAAGGGAGCCGGTACAAATGAGGCTTTCCAAAGGCGTCTTTATATATTCCGGAAAAAGTGGTTTGCATACTTTCTACCAAACTTTGAATAACCAGGCGGGAGGCAAGCCATTCAAGTTTTTTCTGGGGATGGTGAATCTGCTTCAACTCCAGTGGTTCCGAAGCTCCATTTAGCAGCTGCCAAAGCTCATCTTGAGACTCTTCTATTTTCCATAAAGCCCAGAAGGATTGATTGTCAACAGAATGCAGTCGTTGAAGCGGCACGTTCGAAAGTCAATTAAAGCCTCAAATTAGGGTAATTATGATAAATTAGAGAAATTTTATTAAAGTATGTCAGGATTTCAGGTAACTAAATTGCATACCTTCCTGGGCCACAAGGATGCTGTATACACACTTGAGCCCCTGGACGGGCAATCAAAGTTTTTTTCAGGATCTGGCGACGGGATGGTGGTCAAATGGGATTTTAATCAACCGGACCAGGGTCAACTGGTTGCAAACCTGAATAACTCAGTTTATGCGCTGCAAAGCATTCCTCACCACAACCTATTGGTTATTGGCCATAATTATGAAGGGATACATATAATAAACCTGGACCAAAATAAGGAACAGGGATCACTGGCACTAAATTCCTCAGCTATTTTCGATATCAAACATTTTAGTGGGAAATTGATCGTTGCAACGGGGCTGGGTACTGTCTATATAGTGGATTTAAAGAGTCTGAGTATTCTTAAATCCCTGGAATTCTCAAAAAAAAGCGCTCGATGCATCAGCGTCAATGCCGGTACAGGAGAGTTTGCCGTAGGTTACAGCGATCATTCCATCAGGGTCTTCGATCTCAAACACTATCAGCTTCTGCACCACATTACAGGGCACACCAACTCTGTCTTTACAGTGGCTTACCATCCGCACGAAAATTTGCTGGTTAGCGGCAGCCGGGATGCACATTTAAGGGTTTGGGACACCAGTAAAGATTATAAACCAGTGGAGGCTATTGCCGCGCACATGTATGCTATAAATCATATAGAATTTAGCCCAAATGGACTTCATTTTGTAACTTGCAGTATGGACAAATCCATCAAAGTATGGGACGCCCATCAGTTTAAGCTGCTTAAAGTTATTGATAAAACTCGTTACGCAAGTCACGGAACTTCAGTTAATAAACTATATTGGTCTCGGTTTAACAGGCAGCTAGTGAGTTGCAGCGATGATAGAACCATTACCGTTTGGGATTTGAACCACTAATTTTATGAAAGTCACTCCATTAGAGATCCGTAAAAAATCCTTCGAAAAGGTATTTCGGGGATATGACAAAGATGAGGTCAATGCCTTTTTAGTATCCCTGTCCCAGGCCTGGGAAAAAGTAATGGATGAGAATAAGGAACTGGCCATTAAACTGGAATCTGCAGAGAAAGAAATAGCCAAGTTACGGGAAATAGAAAATTCATTGTTTAAAACCCTGAAAACAGCAGAAGATACTGGTGCAAACATGATCGAGCAGGCGAATAAAACGGCTGAGCTTCATATGAAGGAGACTCAGATGAAAGCAGATGCCCTGATGAATGAGTCAGAGACGAAAGCCAGATCGATCATGGAAGAATCAGAAAATAATGCCAGAATGATACTTGATGAACTTCAGGGGGAAGTGAAAAGAATTGAAGAGAGCTACAATCAGCTTCAGCAACAACGGGATAATCTGCTTCGTGAAATAAAAAATATTGCCGACGGGTTTTTGGAGCAAGTAGCGAAAGCACGGGGCGAGCAGGAAAAGTATTCTATTGAAGAGATCGTTAAAAAGGCCAAGAAGGTGACTAAAGTAAATTACAGCTTTGAAACCGCTGCAAATAACCCAGTCAACCCTAATTCCTCCGATGCCTCCTTGAAAAATCAAACCGGCAATAATAAAGCGCCCGCCAAAACCGGTTCAGGTGCAAAAGAAGAAGGATCCTTTTTTGACAACCTGGATTAAGTTCGAGTAGTGGGGCTGGTTTCGCTAAAGGGTCTTGAGTTTTTTGCCTATCATGGATATTATGATGAAGAACAAAAGGTAGGCAATAAGTACTCCGTGGATATTACGGTAAAGGCTGACTTGAAAACCGCCGCAGTGCAGGATGAACTATCACAGACCGTAAATTATGAAGCGCTATATAAGATCGTAAAAGATAAGATGCAAATACGCTGCAGGTTACTTGAACATATCGGTTACGAGATTATTCAATCAATTTTCCTGGAATTTTTAGAGGCACAATGGGTGGAGGTGAGCATTGCAAAATACAATCCGCCCATCGGCGGAGTGTGCAAGGAGGCCCGAGTTACTTTAACCGAAAAACGACCTCAGCCGGACCCGGGTACTGAGTCCGTTGGATTGGAAAATAAAAAGCCCCTGGCCTCTGATGACTCATGAAAGTCAAGCTCCAATCCAATTATGTGCATCATATGTTTTTTGGATATCAATACCTGTAGTCCGTCAACCTGGTACTGACTGTCATCTGCAGCTAATTTGTCAAAGCCCAGTAGAAAATTTATACCAGCACACCCCCCTCCCTTTATTCCAATACGCAGACCGTATTCCAGTGGGATGTTCTTGGTATCCATGATATGGCGAATTTCCTTTAACGCTTTCTCCGTGATATTAACCGGCAGGCCCATGTTGCTTATAAGGTTTTTAAAAGTATAGCCAATTTAGCTATCTTCAGGCACAAAATTAGGCAACTATTACCAACTGGTATACAAACTTTATACTTTATACTGAATACTTAACACACAATTATGGAACCATTTCTGGAATTTGCGAAACTGATAATCCCTGCCGCTGCCGTTTTGTATGGTATGTTCCTGGTAATTAAATTATTTATTCAAAAGGAGTTGGATAAGGGTAATCTTGATATCAGAGCAAAAAACTCAGAGATCATCCTGCCACTGCGACTACAAGCCTATGAAAGGATCAGTTTATTTTTGGAAAGGGTTGCTCCCAATAACCTGGTGGTACGAGTAAGAGATAATTCTTTCTCGGCAGGTCAATTTCATCATGCGCTGTTGAACGACATTCGGGAAGAGTTCAATCATAATTTAAGCCAGCAGATATATGTTACCGAAGAGGCCTGGAACCTGGTTAAAGGTGCAAAGGAAGAAGTAATATCAGTGATCAATCAGTCGGCTAAAGGCCTTTCGCCGGAAGCTAAAAGTATTGATTTGGCAAAAAAAATATTTGAAATTATGCTTGAAAGAAAAAATGATCCAACTGCGATTGCGTTATCAGAAATAAAGAATGAGGTACGAAAACTATTTTAGGCCGAATGGCAAATAGAAAAGATAAAATAGCCAGCAGTTTTAAAAAGGTTACAGAAAACGCCAAATCTGTACTGGATCAACCCGAAAGGGTAAGAAAACTAATAGATGCTTCGCGTGAAAAGCTTGCTAAGTTGGAGTTGGCGGATGATGATTTTAAAGGCATACTCGGCACGTTAAAAACATTCATCCGCATGTTAAAAGCATCCAGAAGCGGACAGTACGATTTGCCCTGGATTACCATCCTGATGGTAGTGGCTGCATTGATTTATTTTGTAATGCCCCTCGATGCATTACCGGATTTTATCCCAATTACCGGGTATCTGGATGATTTTGCGGTCATTGTGGCTATTTATAAGAAATTCAAACACGATATTGATGCCTTTCAGGCATGGGAAGCAGGATAAGATCTTAGACCTAAGATCGCGGTTCCAAGATCTAAACTATGATTGCGGTAATACAAAGAGTTTCAAAGGCGTCCGTAAGCATTGAGGCCCAAACAGTAGGCCATATCCAAAAGGGTTTACTGATTCTTCTGGGTATCGAAACTGCAGATCAACAGCAGGATGTGGAATGGCTGGTCAGAAAAATTGTGGGTCTGAGGATATTTGATGACCTCGATGGTGTGATGAACCAATCAATCAGGGATATTGATGGGGAAATATTGGTAATCAGTCAGTTTACTCTGCATGCCAGTACTAAAAAGGGAAACAGGCCAAGTTATATTAAGGCTGCTAAACCCGAGGCGGCTATTCCTTTATATCAATATTTTCTCAGCAAAAGTGAAGACGAACTTGGGAAAGGTATTAAGCAAGGTAAATTTGGGGCAGATATGCAGGTGTCATTAGTCAATGATGGCCCCGTTACTATAATTATTGACTCAAGAAACCGAACATAAGACAAACTATCATGACCATAGCAGAAGCCCAGAAGAAAGTAGATGATTGGATCAAGACCTTTGGTGTACGATATTTTAACGAATTGACCAATACTGCCATTCTTATGGAAGAGGTTGGTGAATTGGCCAGGTTGATGGCTCGAATCTATGGAGAACAATCGTTTAAAAAGTCAGACCAGGACCATCAGCTTGCAGACGAGATGGCTGATATATTGTGGGTGCTGATCTGTTTGGCAAATCAGACCGGAGTAGATTTAACCGGGGCACTTGAAAAAAATATTCACAAGAAAACTGCCCGTGATGCCCAGCGCCATCAAAAAAATATCAAACTCAAATAATAGAAGTTTGTTCCAATCGAAACAATTTTCCCTCACGGAATATGGCGTTTAACTGAAACTTGTCACGTTGGATACAAAATTCCATATCCTGGTGATTTTCAAACCCAGCCAACCGGCGAGGGTGAGAACCTTTCTTTAAAAATCCCATAAGGTCAGGAGCAGCAAATTGATACAGACTTTGTGAAGCCAGGGTCGCATCGTCCTCAAAAGCAAACTCATTTTGCAATAAATCGGCCAGGGCTCCTGCATATAAGGTGTCTTCTATATTGAATTTTCCCTTCCAACCCGCACATAATATTAACACGGATCCATTTTGAGCGAGCAAAAAATCTGCAGTTGCGGAGAGATTGAGGAATGAACCTAAAACAATGGTATGAGCATCGGTAACTGATAATATTGCTTGCGAGCCGTTAGTAGTGGTAAACGCCAGGTCTTTTCCGTTAAGCTGATGATCCATGAATTCATACGGTGAATTACCTAAATCAAACCCGCTAACTTTCTGACCTCCACGTTCGCCAGCGGTAATATACCCCTGTTCTTTAAGCATCCTGCAATCTGCCAGCGTGGGAACCGGAGTAATGGACGCCACGTCGTAGGCAAAGGCAGTGATCATTGAACTTGTTGCGCGAAGGATATCCACTACCACCACCGTTTTGTCTTCAAAGGAATGAAGAGGTAACAGTTGGGGGGAGAGACAAGTACTTATAGTTCTCATACCAGCGGTAATTTTTTGATGGTTGCTTTAACCGGCTTTTTTCTGATTAAAATAAAAATTTCGTTCCCCGGCACACTTTGTTCCAGAGAAACATACCCCAATCCGATCCCGGCTTCCAAACATGGTGATTGTGTTCCTGAAGTAACAATCCCAATTTGGGATCCTTGTTGGTTTACTATGGGATAATCCTTCCTGGGAATACCTCGCTCATTCATAACGAAACCCACCAGTTTTTTGGATAGCCCCTTTTCCTTTAGCGCCTTAAGGACGTCGGAGCCAACGAAATCCTGGTTAAACTTGGTGATCCAGCCCAACCCCGCCTCCAGCGGGTTGGTTTCATCACTAATATCGTTGCCATATAAACAGTATCCTTTTTCCAGGCGTAGGGTATCACGTGCACCTAGTCCAATGGGGGCTATCCCAACAGTTTCCCCTGATTTCATAATGCTGTTCCAGGCTGTTTGTGCATGCTTTGCCGGAATATATAGTTCAAATCCTCCGGAACCAGTGTACCCGGTAGCGGATATGATCACTTCAGGTATCCCGGCAAAACTATCTATGGTAAAAGTGTAATACTTTAGACCAGACAGGTCCGTGTTGGTAAGTGACTGGATCGCTTCGGTAGCCAAAGGACCCTGGATGGCCAACAAGCAGGTTTCATCGGATATATTCTCCAGCAAAGCTCCCATGGAATTTTGCTGTATGAGCCAGTTCCAGTCCTTTTCAATATTTGATGCATTCACCACTAACATGAATCGGCTTTCTTCAATTCGGTACACCAGCAGATCATCGACAATTCCCCCATGAGGATTGGTAAGGCACGAGTATTGAGCCTGCCCGATTGACAGCCGGCTGGCGTCGTTACTGGTGGTCTTTTGAATCAACTCCAATGCGTTGCGGCCGCTGATAATAAATTCTCCCATATGGGAGACATCGAACAAACCAGCTTTATTGCGAACTGTCAGATGCTCCTCAACCACCGAAGAATATCGCACTGGCATATTGTATCCGGCAAATGGAACCATACGTGCTCCGAGGTCTTCATGGATCTGGGATAGCGCTACCTGTTTTAAACTTATCACATTCGGTTCTGGTTAATTTTGGACCTGGTTAATTCTCAGGGGTGTTAATTTCGATACCATTTGAGGGCAACTTATAATTTATCACCAATAATTCATAACTAAAATAGCTCCAACTGTGTTGGCAGCAGTTGAAAGGACCGCCGATGATACTGAGTTATTCCAAAATCCCTAATAGCCGATCGATGCGCTTTTGTAGGATAACCCACATTGGTATGCCAATGATATTGCGGATGATCTTCGCTTAATTTTTCCATCAATCCATCACGGAATGTTTTTGCCAGTACAGAAGCAGCAGCAATTGAAAAATATTTACTGTCCCCTTTTACAATACACCGATGCGGAATATCCTGATAGGGATTAAAGCGGTTTCCATCGATAAGCAGATGCTGAGGCCGTCGCTTCAGCTTATCAATAGCACGGTGCATAGCCAGATAGGAAGCATTGAGAATGTTTATTTTGTCAATTTCCTGGTGACTTGCTATCCCGATGGCCCAGCCCAAAGCATTGTGCTTAATTTCGTCGAGCAGGTTGATACGCTGGTTTTTGGTAAGGGTTTTTGAATCATTGAGAGTGTCATGCTGGTAATTCCGGGGAAGAATCACTGCAGCTGCAACCACCGGCCCGGCAAGGCAGCCCCGGCCGGCTTCATCACAGCCAGCCTCAATTTTACTTTTGTAAAATCGTGATTTAAGCATTCGTTCGGCGGCTAAGTTAGCCAGATTTGAAATTGAAAGAAAAGGGAGTGGTTTAAAAATATTTTCATTACTGCGGTTTATGTTTGCAGGTATGAAAGCTACCCCCAGCAGATGGCAAACTTTAGAAAGTAAAAAGATTTACCACAATCCCTGGATTGAGGTGATTGAGGACAGGATTATCAACCCCTCCGGTAAACCAGGCATTTATGGGAAAGTAATTTTCAAAAACCGGGCGGTGGCAATCGTGCCTCTGGATGAAGACTTAAATACCTGGATCGTAGGGCAGCATCGATATACCCTGAATGAATACAGCTGGGAACTGCCAATGGGAGGCGTGCCGTACGATGAAGATCTTCTGCAGGGAGCGCAGCGGGAATTGCTTGAGGAAACAGGTATTTCTGCAGCAAAATGGACTCCGTTGTTAAAAATGCACACCTCCAATAGTGTAACTGATGAACTGGCTTATTGTTTTATCGCAGAAGACCTTGCACAGGGCCCAACTCAGTTTGATGACACTGAAGATATCCAGGTAAAAAAGCTGCCTTTTAAAGAAGTATTAGGATTGGTGATGCGTGGAGAAATAACCGATGGTCTAAGTATCTGCGGTATTCTAAAACTCGCCAGGAAATTGGAATTGTGAAATTTCCCGATCAATATAAGGAGCACTTCCGGAGGAACTTTTTTCTGGCATTTCCGGTGATGCTTAGCCAGTTGGGGCAAGTACTGGTCGGTGTTGCGGATAGCCTTATGGTGGGTCAGCTAGGAGCCCAGCCACTGGCTGCGGCATCCCTGGCAAATGTGATTTTCCATGTAATCATGGTGTTTGGATTGGGCGTTTCGTTGGCAGTTACTCCGTTAGTGGCCGCCGCCGATGGGGAACAGAATATTAAAAAGATTACCGGGTTTTTCAGCAATGGATTGTTGGTAAACATTATACTGGGAATCGTACTGGCGCTGGCGGTAGTAGTTTGTACCCCTATCCTCAACAACCTTGATCAACCTCAACCGGTGGTAACTTTAGCCATTCCTTACCTGAGGATAATTACCGTAGCGCTGGTTCCCTATATGATTTTTCAATCATTCCGTCAATTTGCTGAAGGCATGGGAAACACCAGGCAGGCCATGTATATCACCTTAATGGGTAATGCGCTGAATATTGTGCTCAACTATTTGTTTATCTATGGAAAATTGGGGTTTCCTGAGTTGGGTCTTAATGGAGCAGGGTGGGCCACACTGATTGCGAGGACCGTTATGGCACTATCTATGGGTGGATACATATATTACTCTTCCAGGTTTAGGGTATTCAGGCAGGGATTTTCGCTTATTCACATTTCCAGGCCGATAATTCGCCGCATTCTTAAAGTAGGAGTGCCTGCTGGTTTACAATTCGTTTTTGAGGTAAGTGCATTTGGGTTTGCTGCCATTATGATGGGTTGGCTGGGCACTCAGACGCTTGCTGCGCATCAGATTGCCATTAACCTGGCGTCCATAAGCTATATGATGGCAACCGGTATTGCATCAGCCGCAACCATCAGGGTGGGCAATCAGTTAGGCAAAGGCGATTTGATCAACCTTAGGACTGCAGGTAATACCAGCATTATTATGGTGGTACTTTTTATGGGATGTGCCGGCCTGCTGTTTGTGATGCTAAGAGATTTCTTTCCTCAATTGTACATTAGCGATCCGGAGGTTATCAGTATTGCCAGTCAACTACTGGTAGTAGCAGCTTTTTTTCAGATATCCGATGGAGTACAGGTAGTGGGAATGGGAGCGCTTCGAGGGATCGAAGATGTGAAAGTACCTACGGTTATAGCTGTTACTGCCTACTGGCTGGTTGGGCTGCCAGTGGGTTATTTCCTGGCATTTAGTTTTGGAATGGGTGCCAACGGCATATGGTACGGACTTTTTATAGGCTTATCACTGGCGGCAGTTTTACTTTATTACCGATTTCGATATAAAACTGCTGGAATGTTATCGGAGAACGTGGCGCGATAATACTGCTCCGGTAAATTTTTCAGGGAATAATATTAGCTTAGTGTTATGAAGGGAATTGCAAAATGGATTTATTCCAGATATTGCCTGCTGGTCTTTGCTCTGATTTTTCTATTGTTGTTTCCTCTTTTCTGGTTGCTGGTTCAGGATAGAGGATGGCGAAATCATGCGATTACTCTGAACCACTACTGGGCAGTTTTGTTTTGGAAACTATCCTTTATTCCTGTCCGCCAAATTTATCGTGCTCCATTGGATCGAGAAAGTCAATATGTGTTCTGCGCTAACCATACCTCTTTTCTGGACATACCTTTGATTGGGCTTTGTAAAAATAAATTTGTCTTTGTGGGTAAAAGTTCAATATCCCGAGTGCCGCTATTTGGTTATATTTTTAAGAAAATTCATATCGCTGTAGATCGTTCCAGCCTTAGAAGCAGGTATGAAACTTTGCATCGGGCGGCCACTACCCTGGATAACGGCATTAGTTTGGTGATGTTTCCGGAGGGTGGGACCGAAGCTAACCCCCCGAACCTTGAACCTTTTAAAGACGGCGCGTTCAGAATTGCTATTGAGAAACAAATCCCTATAGTTCCTGTAACTATTCCTCACAATTGGATAATTTTACCCAACCACAAAGGTTTAATGGTGAATCGAAGAAAATCAATAGCCATATACCACAAACCACTTCCAACCGACGGACTCACCCTGGATGATTTGGAATCACTTAAGGGTCAGGTAACCCGTGTTATAAAATCAGAGTTGCTGAAATATCATCCTTATGGAGATTAACAGAGATACTTTACTAAAGATTGCGCACCTGGCACGGCTAAATTTTTCCAGCAAAAGGGAAAAGGAGATGCTGGATGGTTTAAACGATATGATAACCTGGGTTGAGAAATTGCAGGAAGTAGATACCGAGGGAGTTGAACCATTGACCAATATGTCACAGGAAATTAATGCCTGGTGCGATGATGAGGTAAAAACAGATCTAACCAGGGAGCAGGCCTTGAAGAATGCACCTAAAACAGATAATAAGTTTTTCAAAGTCCCAAAGGTTCTGAAGTAGCCTGTATGAGCAGCCTTTTTTTTTGGAACACCTGGCCAGTTGCACACAAACGTCTTTTTCAAATTTTACTGATCCTTTTGGGGATAACCGTGGTTGTCTACCTTTTTGGTTATTTCTACGGCGCCAGGTTAATAATCCAGTGGGAAACGATCAGTAAAGTTTCAGCCATTCCGCTGATTCTTGATACCTGGGAATTTGCTTCAATACCCCTGAACATTAGCGTAGATCAGTATGTGATCACACAGGTGTTTGAGGGCAGCGATTTGGAGCTGGTGACCTGGCCGTCAGTGTTGCTGTTGATGATTCTTGCTGTTTGCCTGGTGGTAGGACTGGCAATGGCTGTTGACCTGAGTTTATTCTGGTTCCTGACCAGTCAGGTAATTTTAATTTTCATATTGGCAGGGTTTCAACTTGAGCAGCTAATGCTGTTTGGCAGGACAGATAAAGTAGCCCTGGTACTGGCGTTCCTTCTGTATTTACCTCCCGGCTACTACTTTCACTCCGTTGGCAACAAGAAAAAATTGGTAACAAGACTTAGCGTTTTCGCGCTGGTAACCGGATTATTTGCGGTCATTATCCATTTTTTCAGTGAGGTTCATCATCCTTTCTCGTATCTGGCTAACTACGGTATAACCGTTCCGTTTATTCTATCGGTGGTGTTTATATTATTCACCGGGCACGAAATAATCTATGGGTTCCTGGTGTTGATTACCCGCAGTAATACACCCACCAGCAGCAACAGTTTCGTTCATTTTTTTGCGCTTTCATTAATTTATTTAATTAATGTTCTGTTGTTATACCTTAGGAATTCCAGAAGGATCGACTGGGATTTTTATTATCTGGATGCATTCTGGATATTAATCGCTGCGGCTGCGACAGGTTTGTGGAGCTTGAGGAAAAGAAGAGGTTTGTTCCGAAACATCATGCCTGCGGAGCCCCATGCGGTAACAGGATATCTTGCATTAGCAATTATCACCTGTATCACCATTGGATACTTTTTTGCCACTGCCAACGACCCGGCTATCGAAGCGCTGGAAGATATAATCGTCTTTAGCCAATTGAGTATCGGTTTCGTTTTTTTGTTGTATATCCTGTTTAATTTCAGAACGGTATTGATCGAAAATCTTAAGGTTCACAAGGTTGTTTATAAACCCAAGAAAATGCCGTTTTTCACAATGAGATTGGGTGGATTTATCGGTGTTCTTGGCCTGTTCCTGTTGTCAAACCAATATCCGCTGGACCAGGCGATCACCGCTTATTACAATGGTATTGGCGATCTTCATCGTCTTGATCGACAACCACTACTTGCTAAAGAATACTATAAACTAGCGGGGGTCTATGCCAGAACTAATCACCGCTCCAATTACGCTATTGCCTCTATGGAAAGGGAAGACAACGACTTGAGCGAAGCCCTGGCATACTATAAGCAGTCTACTTTAAAACAACCTACTCCATTTGCATTTGTAAATACCGCCAGGTCTTACGATGAACAAGGAATGTTTTTCAAGGCAATGTTTACCCTGAAAGACGGATTGGAAGCGTTCCCCGGTGAGCCCCATATTTCAAACAATCTGTCTGCCCTCTATGCGAAAACGGACTTGCTGGATTCAGCCTATTTCTTCCTTAGTAATCTGACAGGAGATAAAGAAGTAAAAAAGGTAGCCCAGACCAACCAAATGGCGTTGTTAACAAAATCCCGTCTGCAACTATCCCTGGACAGTATTTACCAGGATATCAGTCATCGGTATTCGGAAGTAGGTAATAACCTGATAGTAATGGCTAACAGTCAGAAGGTCGAACTTATGCAGGCGCTTAATTTCCCGGCAGATTCCATATTGAATCCGATAACTTTTGCCTGGTGGTATAATTTCAACCTGAATAAAAGACATAATTACGATTCGCTGCAAATAGAGAAGTTAATCACTTGGGGGGAGATCCCACAAAATGACCTGTACAGAGATAATCTTGAGTTTGCGGTTATACTTAGAACGTACTACTCCGGAAATAAAGCACAGGCATTCCAACTGCTTAATTCACTGCAGTTTCGAGCTACCGGCAAAGCGGGATTATATAATGATATCCTGGGACAGTGGAGTTTACAACAGGAACAGCCCGGTCTGGCGCTGGACTTTTTCGATCAGAGTATCCGGGCCGGTTACCTCCCGGCTATGTGGCATCGATCGCTGGCACTGGTAGCAATGGGTCAAATAAGAGAGGCACACGACAGCTGGCGGCAACTTGAGTCCAGGAATTCAGGAAACCTTGAGGTTGATCTCTCCCCACTATTAAATTTTGTCAGCGGCCACAACATGCAGTGGGATTCATTAACAAACCGGCAAAAGATGTGGTTTCTTCATTTCAAAGCAGGTGAATGGCCGTTATTGGAAAAATGCCAGCTATCGGTTGAGATTACCGACCCGGAAATTTACCACAGGGTTGAACAGCGATTGTGGGAACAGGCGCTAAAAGAAGGGGCAACCGATGCCTTAAAGTGGATGATCAAAAAAAATAACCAACCCATTCGGGAGCTCCAATTGGCGGTAATAGAGAATGATTTGAACAGGTTAAGTCAGATACTGGGAGAATTTGAAACCAGTGATCCAGGGTTACAGCCATGGATTCTTTATGGTCAGGCACTGCTCTCGGAGAAACAGGGTAATGAAAAACAAGCTGCAGCCAAGTACCAGTGGCTAACCAGGGATCCCTTTTTTGAACAAGGGATACTTGCCGCCGTCAGGTATTTTAACCGTATTGACGAGGATGATTTCAAAGCTTATGACCTGCTTTTAGAAGCAATTCTGGTAAATAAATATTCGGTCAGGTTATTGAAAGCCTATGGAAAGCAATGTACCATGCTAAACCTGGATACATACAAACAAACCACATTGGAGACGCTTGAAAGTTTGGTTAATGAAGCTGAATATGATAAATACTTATTGGAGCTGGCATTGTTGGAGCAAAGCGCTGTGGATGGATTTGAACAGCCAGACCTGGATGAAGACCAACGGTAAGTACGGATTCTTAGCCGATTAAGTTACCGTTATCATGTGTTTTGCCTGAATGTTAAAATTTTCGACCCGGGGGAGCGTTTTAGGGGAAGAAACGCTGTAAAACCGGGAACTTATTCGTTTCTTGCAGGTACTCGACTATGGCAGAAAAAATTATCCACACCGAGAATATTTCAAGAATCTACCGCATGGGTGCTGAAACCATCCATGCATTGCGGTCGGTTAATATTGATATTAACCAGGGAGAGTACGTTGCTTTCATGGGCCCATCAGGTTCTGGAAAATCAACCTTAATGAACATTATAGGATGCCTTGACACGCCAAGCGGTGGCAAATATGTATTAAATGGAAAGGAAGTAGGAGGACTCACGGATAATGAATTAGCAGAAATTCGGAATAAGGAGATTGGCTTTGTATTCCAAACTTTCAATTTGCTACCTCGTGCTTCGGCTTTGGAAAATGTGGCACTTCCGTTAATATATGCAGGTTACAGACGCGAGCCAAGAAACAAAAAAGCCATGCACGCATTGGAAAGTGTGGGCCTTGGAACCAGGGCGTCCCATCGGCCCAATGAACTTTCAGGAGGGCAGCGGCAACGTGTTGCTATCGCCAGGGCACTGGTAAATGAACCAAGTATTTTATTGGCGGATGAACCTACCGGAAACCTCGACAGTAAGACTTCCTACGACATAATGAATTTATTCCAGGAACTGCATCAGCACGGACATACCATAATAATGGTAACACACGAAGATGATATTGCTCATTTTGCTCACAGGATTATTCGCTTGAAAGACGGTGATGTCGAATCTGATCAGGTAAACGAGCATGTGGTAAAAACCGGAATGGAAGGCTAATGAAAGTATACACCAAAGGAGGAGATAAAGGTAAGACTTCACTCTTAGGTGGTGTTAGATTACCGAAGTCTGATATTCGCATACACGTATATGGTTCGGTGGATGAGCTGAATAGTTACCTCGGATTATTGGCGGACCAACCTGTCAACAAAGAAAGAGCTGAATTTTTACGGCAGG